>JAUUNK010000186.1 GCA_030844565.1 Bacteroides ovatus | reverse complement strand
CCCGGAAAGAAGAAACACTCTTTTTATTTCAAACGAGAAAATTTAAACAGGCTCTCAATGGGATTACGGATATTAAATTAAACTGTTATGAGGGTTATAAAGTGAAGGAATGGCAAGATATGCAGGAGCGGCTTTATGCTATGAGCCGGAAAACTTTACGGTTAGGTCAGATACAAGGTACAGGTTATACGCTCATAGGACAGGTAAGAAATATTCTAATTACTTTTTGGATTGCGGCAGAAGTGGTAAATGGGAATCTTACATTAGGAATGATGATGAGTATTTCAAGCATTATAGGTCAGGTGAACGGTCCTTTATCCCAACTTATTGGATTCTTACAACAATTTCAGGATGCTAAAATTAGTCTCGAACGTTCGGAAGAAGTGCATTTGTGTAGAAATGAAGATGAAGATGGATTGAGAGATGCTCCAACCGATGGACCAAAGGATATAAAGTTGGAACATCTCAGTTATTCATATACCGGAAGTATAGGAAAGCTGGCTCTTCAAGACGTAACTCTTTGCATTCCAGCTGGAAAAATAACGGCTGTCGTGGGAGAAAGTGGCAGCGGAAAAACAACTTTACTGAAATTGTTACTAAAGTTTGATAGACCTACTGAGGGAATTATTCTGCTGGATAACTTCAATCTAGGGGGCTACAGAGCTACCTCCATTCGTAAACAGTGTGGTATCGTGATGCAGGATAACTTTATATTTTCCGATACTATTCTCCAAAATATCATTTTGGGGGAGAAAGAGGATAAAGAAAGGCTGGAGCTAGCTATTCAAACTGCTTGTTTGTCGGAATATATCGCTGGACTTCCTTTAGGGGTGTATACTAAAATTGGTGCAGAGGGCAATGGAGTTAGTGGTGGGGAACGGCAACGCATTATGATTGCGCGGGCTGTATATAAAAATCCCTATTACTTGATAATGGATGAAGCGACAAGCTCTCTGGATGCTGAAAATGAAAAGTCTATTACCGAGAATCTTAATCGCTTGTTTAAGGGGCGTACTATGTTGATAATTGCCCATCGTTTGTCTACTGTAAAAAATGCAGATCAAATAATTGTTCTCAAACAGGGTAGAGTTATGGAAATTGGTACGCATCAAAAATTGATTGAAAAGAAGGGCTATTATTTCAAGTTAGTGAAAAACCAATTAGAAATTGCAAAATGATGAAAAGCAAAATATCTTTATATCGTTTTTTGTTGCATTACGGAACTTCCGTCATATTACTTGTTATGTTTATGGGGTTGATTTATATGTTGCATGTCATAGAGATAAAAAATAAAGTAACTGTAGAGGTGTTCTATAAAAACGATAATTATGATGTAGCTTATATCAGTAGGAATACATCTTTTTCACCTTCAGTAGGTGAAGTTATAGAGATAGATTTTTTACAATATAAAAAGTTGCTATTTAGAGTTCAGAAAGTTACTGAAGAAGTGTCATACGTTTTGTTAGAACTCACTTCAATAGTGGATAGAGAAATTCTGGTCAAAGCATTTGCCGGAAACACTAAGGTTTGTGGATACATATATACTAATCCGATAAAGCTATGGGATTTGATATTTAGGCATAAATTCCTTGCTAAAATATGATTTTGCTTTGTGTGTCTTCGCGTTTATCGCAAAAAAGTTAGTATATGAATATTCTACAAACAACATTTTTATGTAGAAACTACTACTTCCAATACACCTTGGAAACCATGTTTTGTTTATAAAATTAAATAGAAGACCCGCTTGCTCGCTTCTTGCTTACGAAATAGGCAAAAGAACTTAAATGATAATTCGTAGTATCTTAGTAATGAGCTCTTTATGTTTCTCTATGACGTGAACTTGGGGTGGTGTAGCCATCGCACCGAGATGGCTACACCCTTTGCCTCTTATGGTGTAGCCATCCGGGTCTTATGGTGTAGCCATCCTGAAAAGCTTTAAATTAGAAAGGAGAAGTATGGAGAAATTGTATATATTTTTATATGAATTTCCCGTCTTTGTGATGTATCTGAGATTTGGTCATATACATAAAACAAGGAGAACCCTTATGAAGAGTCTCCTTTCTTATTATTTCTTTTCTTTCAGCAAATCCCGAATTTCAGTTAATAGCAATTCTTCTTTTGTCGGCGCGGGAGGAGCGGGAGGAGCAGCCGGTGCTTCCGCTTTCTTTTTAGTAGTAAGTTTCGTCAGCAACCGGATAAATAAGAATATAGAGAAAGCGATGATTAGAAAGTCGAAAGTGGCTTGCAAGAACTGACCGTAATCCAAGCTGACAGCGGGAGCGATTTCTTTGCCGTCTGCACCAATCTCTGCCGCTTTCATAACCCACTTCAAATCCCTGAAATCCACGCCGCCCACTAACAAGCCCAGAGGGGGCATGATGACATTTGCCACGAGCGAAGATACAATCTTTCCAAAAGCTCCTCCAATGATTACACCGACTGCCATATCAACGACATTTCCCTTCATGGCAAACGCCTTAAAGTCCTGTAAAAAAGTACTCTTTCCCATCTTTTTTTATATTTAATATTAAATTAATGCGCGAATATAAAAACATTTTCGTACTTTTGCACCGCATTTAAGGAATAAATGCTAGTTCGAAGATATTTTTGGACAAATATTATAGAAACCCTTAAAAGTTTAAACAAAATGATTAAAGTAGGTATTAATGGATTCGGACGTATCGGACGTTTCGTATTCCGCGCTGCTCAGACAAGAAACGATATCCAAATCGTAGGTATTAACGACCTTTGCCCGGTTGACTACTTGGCATACATGTTGAAGTATGACACAATGCACGGTCAATTCGACGGAACTATCGAAGCTGACGTTGAAAACAGCAAGCTGATCGTAAACGGAAAAGAAATCCGCGTTACTGCTGAAAGAAATCCTGCTGATTTGAAATGGGATGCAGTAGGTGCCGAATATGTAGTTGAGTCTACAGGTTTGTTCCTTACTAAAGAAAAAGCTCAGGCTCATATCGAAGCTGGTGCAAAATATGTTGTAATGTCAGCTCCTTCTAAAGATGACACTCCGATGTTCGTTTGCGGTGTAAACGAAAAAACATACGTAAAAGGTACTCAATTCGTATCTAACGCTTCTTGTACTACTAACTGTTTGGCTCCTATCGCTAAAGTATTGAACGACAAGTTCGGTATCCTTGACGGTTTGATGACTACAGTTCACTCTACAACTGCTACTCAGAAAACAGTTGACGGTCCTTCTATGAAAGACTGGAGAGGTGGTCGTGCTGCTTCTGGCAACATCATTCCTTCTTCTACAGGTGCTGCTAAGGCTGTAGGTAAAGTTATTCCTTCATTGAACGGTAAGCTGACTGGTATGTCAATGCGCGTTCCGACTTTGGACGTTTCTGTAGTTGACTTGACAGTAAACTTGGCTAAACCGGCTACTTACGCTGAAATCTGTGCTGCTATGAAAGAAGCTGCAGAAGGCGAATTGAAGGGTATCCTGGGTTATACTGAAGATGCAGTTGTTTCTTCTGACTTCTTGGGTGATGCTCGTACTTCTATCTTCGATGCTAAAGCTGGTATCGCTTTGACTGATACTTTCGTTAAAGTTGTATCTTGGTATGACAACGAAATCGGTTACTCTAACAAAGTTCTTGACCTGATTGCCCACATGGCTACAGTTAACGACTAATTTTTAGAGTTAAAATATAAAGGAAGCCGTTGCGGGAAACCGTAGCGGCTTTTTTCGTATACAATTTCCAACGTGTATAATTTCAATATATTGTTAAAAAGCATATACTTTCAGCCCAGTAGCGAGACTATTTTACTACTTTTGTAGTCCTATGAAAAGATTATTAATAATATTGATAGTAGTTTGTGTTATGAACAATATATTAAATGCCCAGAATCCTTTTTTTGAGCCTTATCAAACGCCGCACGCAACCGTGCCTTTTGACCTGATTAAGACAGAACATTATGAGCCTGCTATACTGGAAGGTATTAAGCAACAGGAAGCTGAAATAAATAACATTACCCGGAATCCGGAGAAACCGACTTTTGCCAATACGATAGAAGCATACGAGCAATCTGGAGAACTGTTGGAGAAGGTGACTACTGTGTTCAGCAATATGCTCAGCGCAGAGACGAATGATGACTTGCAACTCCTTGCGCAGACAGTGATGCCATTGCTTAGCGAGCATGGTAACAACATTATGTTGAACGATCAGTTGTTTACTCGGGTCAAAGAAGTATATGCACAGAGAGAGAGCTTAGGGCTTAGTGTTGAGCAAATGCAGTTGTTGCAAGATATTTATGACAGCTTTGTGAGACATGGGGCCAACCTTGAGGGGGAAGCTCGCGAAGAATACCGCCGATTGACTACCGAACTGAGCATGCTCACCCTGACTTTTAGTGAAAACAATCTGAAAGAGACGAATCACTATCAATTGTTGCTAACCGACAAAGCAGACTTGGCGGGACTGCCGGAAATCGTGATGGAGACCGCTGCTGAAACCGCCCGGAATGAAGGAAAGGAAGGTTGGATGTTTACCTTACATGCTCCCAGTTATGTGCCTTTTATGACGTATGCCGACAATCGGGATTTGCGCCGCCGGCTTTATATGGCCTATGGCATGAAGTGTACGCAAGAGAATGAGTATAACAATATTGAGATAGTTAAGAAGATAGCCAATACCCGTATGCACATAGCCCAATTATTGGGATATGGAAACTATGCGGAATATACGCTGAAGGAACGGATGGCGGAAACTAGTGATGCTGTATATAAATTGCTCCGTCAATTGCTCAAAGCTTATACTCCTACTGCCCGTCGGGAATACGACGAAGTGCAGCAATTGGCTCGCCAGGAGCAAGGCGAAGGTTTCGTAGTGATGCCTTGGGATTGGAGTTATTATTCCAATAA
Organism: Bacteroides ovatus; assembly: GCA_030844565.1. Lineage (GTDB taxonomy): Bacteria > Bacteroidota > Bacteroidia > Bacteroidales > Bacteroidaceae > Bacteroides > Bacteroides ovatus_A. The sequence goes on along the minus strand of JAUUNK010000186.1, from coordinate 5,087 downwards.
ACTGAAAACTAAAAAATTCAGCATTGATGAGGAGATGCTTCGTCCATACTTTGAACTGGAGCAAGTGAAGAAAGGAGTATTCGGCTTGGCGGAAAAGTTGTATGGCATCTCATTTAAGAAGAATACTGAAATACCGGTCTACCATAAAGATGTGGACGCTTACGAAGTGTTTGATAAAGATGGAAAGTTCCTGGCGGTTCTTTATACCGACTTCCACCCCCGTGCAGGAAAGCGTGCCGGAGCTTGGATGACCAGTTATAAAGAGCAATGGATAGATGGCAAGACGGGAGAGAACAGTCGCCCTCATGTATCCGTGGTGATGAACTTCACCAAGCCGACGGAAAACAAACCTGCTTTGCTGACTTTTAATGAAGTGGAAACTTTTCTTCATGAATTCGGACACAGCTTGCACGGCATGTTTGCCAACTCTACTTATAAGAGCCTGAGCGGTACAAATGTATATTGGGATTTCGTAGAGCTCCCTTCGCAAATCATGGAAAACTTTGCTATCGAAAAAGATTTTCTCAATACATTTGCCCGTCACTATCAGACCGGCGAGAGCCTGCCCGAAGAATGGATACAGCGAATGGTGGATGCTTCGAACTTTAATGTGGCATACGCTTGCTTGCGCCAAGTAAGCTTCGGACTTTTGGATATGGCATGGTACACCCGCAACACGCCTTTTGAGGGAGATGTAAAAGCCTACGAACAGGAAGCATGGAAAGAAGCTCAGATATTGCCGGTGGTGAAGGAAGCTTGCATGAGTACGCAATTCTCCCATATCTTCGCCGGCGGATATGCAGCAGGATATTACAGTTATAAGTGGGCGGAGGTGCTGGATGCCGATGCTTTCTCCCTGTTCAAGCAGAAAGGTATCTTTAACCGGGAAGTGGCGGATACTTTCCGCGACCAGATTCTTTCGAAAGGGGGGACGGAGCATCCGATGGTATTGTATAAACGCTTCAGAGGACAAGAGCCCACTATTGACGCTTTACTGATAAGAAACGGAATTAAGACAATAAAAGAATGATACTCTATAAACTATTAAGAATGAAGAATATATATCGATATTCAAGAGTCTTGTGGCTTTTGCTTCTGCTTCCCCTTTTTGCAGGTTGCAACGATACGGACGATGTTGCCGCCATTTTTACGGGAAAGACCTGGAAGTTGAACTATATAGCCGTGGACGGTCAATATGAGATGTATCCTTTCTGGAAAGACCAGCCGGGGAAAAAAAAGGAAAGCATTGACAAACTCAATCAGGGCGGAACCTATACCCTCCGCTTTGAAGGCGCCATGGAAGGTGACGTTATCAATGGAAAGGTAACGGGCAAAATCATTACCAACAACCTTGAAGGAAACTGGAGTGCGAATAGTAAGAACAACAAGTTCCACGCAAGCGTCAGCGGTAGCAGCGAGAACGACATTCTTGCCAAGAACTTTCTGGATGGACTCAAGACGGCGACTTCTTACGAAGGGGATATTAGTAATCTCTACCTTATATATAAGTCCGGTCAACAGACTTTCCGTATGGTTTTCCGCGTAGCAGACACTAAATAAATGAAGAAGATGGACACAGTAAAAAAACAATTGGAACTCGACAAACGTTACATACGGATGGCAAACATCTGGGCAGAAAATTCATATTGTCGGAGGCGTAAAGTCGGTGCACTTATCGTGAAAGATAAAATGATTATTTCGGATGGATACAACGGAACTCCTTCGGGATTTGAAAATGTATGTGAAGATGATAACAATGTTACCAAGCCGTATGTGCTCCATGCCGAGGCGAATGCCATCACAAAAATCGCGCGTTCGAACAACAGTAGCGACGGGGCTACGATGTATGTCACCGCTTCTCCCTGCATCGAATGTTCCAAACTTATCATCCAGGCAGGCATTAAGCGGGTGGTTTATTCCGAGCACTACCGCCTTGAAGATGGAATTGAATTGTTGCAGCGAGCGGGTATTGAAGTTCTTTATATCGACCCTCGCGAAAATAGTTCTCCGGAAAATGAAACAATAGAATAAACGCATTAAATAAAGAAAAACATGAGTACAAAGAACTCTTCCCGTTTTACCCCTGTGATTATTGCCATCAGTGTGGTAATCGGAATTCTTGTAGGTACATTTTATGCCAGGCATTTTGCAGGCAATCGCCTCGGCATCATCAATAGTTCGTCAAATAAGCTCAACACTTTATTGAGAATTGTTGAAGACCAGTATGTCGATACGGTGAATATGGGTCAGCTTGTGGAAAAAGCAATGCCACAGATATTAGCTGAGTTGGACCCGCATTCTACATACATCCCCGCTCAGAACCTGGCTGAAGTGAACTCGGAGCTGGAAGGAAGTTTTAGCGGTATAGGCATACAGTTTACTATTCAGAATGATACTATCCATGTGAATGCGGTGATTCAGGGGGGACCTTCGGAGAAAGTCGGCCTTATGGCAGGAGATCGTATTGTCACTGTGGATGACAGCCTTTTTGTCGGAAAGAAAGTCACCAATGAACGTGCCATGCGCACTTTGAAAGGCCCCAAGGGTACAGAAGTGAAATTGGGTGTTAAGCGTGCTACGGAAAAAGATTTGCTCCATTTCACTATCACACGCGGAGACATCCCTCAAAATACGATAGATGCTGCCTACATGGTAAATGACGGGATCGGATATATTCAAATTAGTAAATTCGGCCGTACTACACACGTAGAATTGCTCAACGCATTGGCGCAATTGAACCATCAGAATTGCAAAGGTCTTATCATCGACCTTCGCCAGAATACCGGTGGATATATGGAAGCTGCCATTCGAATGGTCAATGAGTTCCTTCCCGAAGGCAAGTTAATAGTATATACCCAGGGACGGAAGTATGCCCGTGCTGAAGAATTTGCAAATGGTACGGGAAGCTGCCAGAACCTGCCTCTTGTGGTTCTTATTGACGAAGGCTCTGCTTCTGCCAGTGAAATCTTTACGGGTGCTATACAGGATAACGACCGTGGCATGGTGGTAGGGCGGCGATCTTTTGGAAAAGGATTGGTGCAGCAACCGATTGATTTCAGTGACGGTTCGGCTGTCCGGCTCACTATTGCCCGTTATTACACTCCTTCGGGACGATGCATCCAGCGACCGTATGAAAGCGGAAAAGACCGCAATTATGAACTAGACTTGTACAACCGATATGAGCATGGAGAATTCTTCTCTAAAGACAGCATCAAGTTGAACGAAAACGAACGTTATTATACAAGTCTCGGTCGTCCTGTGTATGGTGGAGGTGGTATTATGCCGGATGTATTTGTGCCGCAAGACACCACAGGAATGACTTCTTACTGGAGATCGGTGGCTAGCAAGATGCTTACCATACAATTCTCTTTCCAATATACGGATGCCAACCGAAAGAAGCTTAGTGAATATGACACTGAAGAATCCTTGCTCAATTACCTGCGCCATCAAGGTCTGGTAGAACAGTTTGTGCGTTATGCCGAGAGTAAGGGTATCAAGAGGAGAAACATATTAATTCAAAAATCCTATAAGCTTCTTGAAAGAAGCATATACGGCAATATTCTTTATAATATGTTGGGTAAAGAAGCTTATATTAAGTATATCAACGAAGTAGACCCGACCGTCCAGAAAGGAATAGAGTTGCTTGAGAAAGGTGAAGCCTTCCCCAAAGCTCCCGTCGCAACGGAACAAGAGCCGAAAAAGGAAAAGAAAAATGAAACAAAGAAAAAAAGAACTGCGCAAACAGATAGCATTGGAGAAAACGAAGTACTCCGACTTTACGCTTGAGACACTGTCGCAGGAGATTCTTGAAAAGCTGGAAGGGCTACCTGCTTTTCAGGAATCTAAAACCGTTTTGCTGTATCATTCTCTGAAAGATGAGGTGTGCACGCACGCTTTTATCGAGAAATGGAGTAAAAAGAAAACCATTTTACTCCCCGTGGTATCCGGAGACCAACTGGAACTGCGATATTATACCGGAGTGGGAGACTTATCTCCCGGGGCATACGGTATCGCCGAACCTACCGGGCAGCTTGTGGAAGATTATACATCCATCGATCTGGTAGTGGTTCCCGGCGTAGCTTTCGACAAAGAAGGTCATCGGCTGGGACGCGGCAAAGGATATTATGACAAATTATTACCCCGTATTCCCGCAGTGTTTGCCGGGATATGTTTTCCGTTTCAACTAATAGATGAAGTTCCGGCGGAACCTTTCGACATCCGGATGGATACAGTTATAACAAAATGAAAACGAACTATCACACTCATACTACTCGTTGTCAGCATGCGACAGGGAGTGACGAAAGTTTTGTCTTAAGTGCCCTCAAAGGGGGCTACCAGGAACTTGGCTTTTCCGACCATACTCCTTGGAAATATCGTACAGACTATGTATCAGGTATCCGCATCCGCATGACTCCCGACGAACTACCCGGCTATGTGGAGAGTATCCGCGCTTTACAAGAGAAGTATAAACAGCAAATCAGCATCAAGGTGGGGCTCGAATGCGAATATTTTCCTGAATATATTTATTGGTTGAAGCACATTATCAAAGAATATCGGTTAGACTATGTTATTTTTGGTAACCACCACTTCCATACAGACGAAAAGTTTCCTTACTTCGGGCGGCACACCGACAACCGAGATATGCTGGACTTATACGAAGAAAGCTCTATCGAGGGAATTGAAAGCGGTTTGTTTGCCTACATGGCGCATCCCGATCTCTTCATGCGTTCCTATCCCAAATTCGACCGTCACTGCACGCTGGCGAGCCGTCATATCTGTCGTGCCGCCGTCCGCCAGAATATTCCTTTGGAGTATAACATCGGATTCGAAGAGTATAATGAGAAGCATGGTGTTGCCACTTATCCCAGTCCGGAATTCTGGCAAATCGCAGCCAATGAGGGTTGTACTGCTATCATTGGAGTAGATGCACATGAAAACAATTATCTGGAAAAAACGGTCTATTATGAACGCGCTCTCCAGAAACTCAAAGAATTGAAAATAAAAACCGTAGATACTATCCCTTTCCTCTCTCTGAACTGCACCCCAAAAGTTGGACAGTTAATAATTAAGTTATTTTATAAAGAGTT
>JAUUNK010000011.1 GCA_030844565.1 Bacteroides ovatus | reverse complement strand
CCACCCTTTGAAGTTGATTCCGAAAGGAAAAGAGGTGCAGACACGCCCATCTTTCAGAAACTCGAAACGGATAGTGGCATCCAAAGGTTGCTCATTATACACCCATACGATAAATGCCGAAAGATACAAATCTTTTCCTGTAGGGTCTTTCTTCTCAAACCGGAGGTCTTTGCGGATATTCAACGTAGCTCCCGGCTCGAAATCCCAACGCAAAGACTGTTTCCCATCTTTATAATGAGTCCCAGACACGGAAAGGTGCGTACCTTCGCTACCACCCACAAAGTCAGGAAGTGTCGGTTGCTCGAAAGAAAGAAAACGTTCGTTGTTGACTATCTGTGCGGACATGCCTGCTACGTAATAGAACAAGAAGAGAAAAAGCAACACTGGCTGGCGAAGAAAAGATTGTTTTATCATACGGTATAATATTGCAGGGTTTAAAAAGGTTGTCTAAACTAACGGCTACAAAGAAACCCCTCTTTTTGAAAAAGAAGGGGCGCAAATCGTACAGAATACTTCCATAATTATTCAACTATTCATCCTCAGGGATGAACCTCGCGGAAAGCATCGTTCTCCTCGTGTACCTGCTGAATGGTCTGAGGCAAGTCTCCGATAGGAAGGTCATAACCATACCACCCTGTGTAGCAGTCCGTCACATACCACTTTCCGTCATCCATCAACTCAAATTCCACGCGCAAATCAATTTCAGACTCTTCGTAACCGGCTTCAAATATCTTATGTTTTGGCTCGTTCACAGTGAACTTGGACACATATACTCCCCCTTCTTCCTGTTCTATTCGTTCTTCCCGTAGCATTTCGCTATCAAGCAACGGCCACTTCTCCTGTGTGAATGGAAAAGTCTTTTCGTTCTCCCCGTCGTCCGCCAACAAAGTGATAGGTGTCTTCAAAGGAAACTTTACGCGGGTCATCTGGAACTTAGCACTGGAAGTGAACTTCTCCAAAAATGTTCTGAAATCTTCGCCCGTCTGTTCAGCCACAGTCCCCTTTGTACGCGAACTATTGCCACAAGATATTAAGGAGATGCCTGCCAACAGGGTAGCGGCAAGCAAACAGCATACAAACCTTTTTGCTCTCATCGTTACAAATATGTCTATAAATTAGGTGTCTATTCAGAGTGCAAAGATAACTACAAGTTCCACATCTATAGGCAGAGAGCAGCAAATAATTCATAGGTTCCCGTATAGGATAAGGCAATAACTATGTTAAAGTGAACTAAAAAAAACAACCATTTGTAGTGAAAGAGAAAGATATAGTGTATTTATGCACAACAATACAAAATATCATTAACAAACAATCTATTATGAAACACGCTTACTACTACTTGCAGATAGCCGTTGCGTTATCCTGCTTCCTTCCCGTAATGGCTCTTGCCCAGTCTACACACCAATCCATCCCCGAAGCTCTCCGTGGATATTGGCAATTTCCCACAGAAAACGTCTCGGAATGGAATGGACCACTGATTGGTGAAACTTTTGTTGAAGTGTACTACACCGTAGGGTATGCCGAACAGATGGAGAAAGAAGCGGATGGAAACTATCTCTTTCGCCTCCGTAGCAACAATGGACAGACCACTGCTTTCCGTATCCGCCCTCTGACGGGTGACAGCGCTCTTATCTGGTATCAAAACTGGAAAGAGCCGAAACGTTGCGTACGTCGCAAAACACCTTCGTACACCGAAATGCTTTCGCCTACCACGCTTCCTGACAAAGTTTATCAGAAATGGACCATAGGGCTTGACGGAAAGCCTCGCTATGAATTCACTCGAGAAGGGAAAATGCTGTTTGATGGCAAAACATGGGACATCCTTAGCGCAGGTTATTTCCTGAACAAGGAATATCGCTTGCTGGTGAAAAGCGACGACCTCTACAAGCTAATCTACCTCAGTTTCCCTTTCCCCGGCATGATGAAAGTAGCAATGGAACTGGGAAATGAACAGGTGATACCCCGTTCCACGCGCTCGGGCATATATGACATTGCCGGATATTGGCGTAGCGAAGATACGGGCAACTGGCTCCTTGCTTTCTTTGAAGACTTTGCTGTCTATCAATGTCAATTCTGGGACTACGAGTCGATACATACCCGTAAAGGCGTCAGCAAAGTTGTCCTTCGTAGTGGTTCGCAACACCTCAACGTGGAGATGAAACACACTGACTCCGAACATTGTACCCTCCGCATCGGCAAAGAGAAGCCCCAAACCTGTACCTTGCTGAAGGGCAACCGTTATCCAGACTATCCTCAGCCGGACAACACTCCCTTTGCCGACAACGGGTATACCACCGACAGTGTTACCATCACCGGCTGTCTGCGTTGTCCTCCCTCACGCCAGCCTTTCGAGATAGCTCTCTATGACATGGTAACCGACAACGAAGTTAAATACACTCAAGAACTGGACTCGCTAGGCAGATTTACCCTTCGCTTTCCGGTGCTGAATACCCATAACGTATTTATCGACTGGGGACGAAGCAGCATCTGGTCCATAGTGGAACCGGGAGAGACATACTTCCTTCTGGTGGATTTCTCCGGTTCGCAACGGTTCTTTATGGGCAAAAAAGCGCGCGTGCTCAACGAGCTCCTTGGCAACGAAGGACTACGGGAATACATTGACTACGAGAAAGGCAAAAAAATGAGTGCAGAAGAATACCTGAAGAAATCAATAGAAATACAGCAACACAAACAGACGTACCGGGAAAAGATTCTCAAGGAACATCCACTACTATCGGACCAATACCGTTACTACACCGAGCAGGACATCCGCTATACCACAGCTTCTGGCCTGATGCAACGGCGCTTCTCTCTAAACCGACGTACAAAAGAAAAACTACCGCATGACTTTATAGAGTATGTGGATACCACTATGTATCGCAACCCCGTGCAGCCTTATACGCTGGTACGCGACTATAACACCTTCATGAGGGACTACACCGGATATATCTACGACATCACTGACCACCAGAAATATATGTATACGGGGCAAGAAATAGCAGACATGCTCCATGAAATGGAAAAAGCAGGAAAGATAAAAATAAGTGCCCAAGAGAACGAAGATGTAACAAAATGGGTAGGCATGCTTCAAGAAATGAAAAAGCAGGAAGAACAGGGAGCAGACTCTCTCACCTTCGCCCGTATCCGGGAAAACCATCAGGAACTGATTGACAGAATGAACAAGCTTCTCAACTCGGAAACCTTCCGCAATCACCTCCAGGAAAAGATGCACTTCCAAGACATGCAAAGACAAGTGGAGATTATCGACTCACTGGAAATGGATCCGATGTTACGTCAGATACTCACAGCCTGTGCCTACTATGGTACTTTACAGACCACACACAAGGAATTCCCGGACAGTCTGATTGCCCGATTAAAAGAAAAAGTGACCAATCCATCGCTACTCCGCTATGTAGTGCAGCGGCAACAGACCTACCAAACCATCTCCAATAAAAAAATTCTTCATCCCGAAAGCCTGAAAAGCAATGATGCTCTCGCAGGTATCACGGACGGCGAAGCCCTGCTACGCAAAATCATTGAACCGTACCAAGGAAAAGTGATTTATCTCGACGTGTGGGGAACTTGGTGTGGTCCCTGCAAAATGATGATGCAATATGCCGGAGCTGCCAAGAAACTCTTTGAAGGAAAAGATGTTATCTTCCTCTATCTTGCCAATCATTCATCAGATGCCTCATGGAAAAATATCATCAAAGAATACCAACTCACCGGACCGACAAGCGTACACTATAACTTGCCTGAAGCACAGCAGGAAGCTATTGAGCAGTACTTGCACATAAAGTCGTTCCCCACTTATATATTGATTGATAAAAAAGGACAGATAGTGACGCACACAGCTCCCCGCCCCAATGAGAGTAATGAACTGGTGAATGCGGTGTGGAAAATATTGGAGGGAGAGGAGAAATAAAAAGCTTAAGGTCTTTTCAGATATTCATATCCGAAACGGCAATAGAGGCATTTCCTCTTTTCGCAATATTCTTTTTGAAGCTGAATCAACGCCTGACTGTCGGCAGCAGTAGCCACCGATAGTCCGGCGTTTTTCCACATACGGATGACATGATTGTCTTCGGCTTTCAGTTCCTCGAGAAAGTGAAGGGCACGGTCGGTAGTTTGTTCGTCGGCTTTATGTCGTCCATAAGCATAAAGAAAAGGTACTACAGTGTTAATAATGAGAAGATTTAGAGACTTTTCTCCCATCGTCTTCAACTTATGTCCCGAAGGTTTCCCCAATACAAAATGTGTTTCCCAATACTCCGAAGTGCGGGTAGAGAGCAATTCGCGTATCTCTTTCAGCGTCTTTGCTTCCATCACGCGGGAGAAGAGCGTAGCCCCTTTCTGATAAAGATAAGCCAATTGTGCCAGCCGGATATAGGGAAAATTCTCCGGGCGAAGGCGAAGAAAACGCCAGAGTGCCGCATCCATCGGTTGCGGTAAGGTAAACTTATGTTGCAGGTAATGAAACTCCTTCTGTAAGCGGAGATAATAGTCATCTTCCTGCTTAGGAGGAAGAAACGCTTCCTCAAGCAGGCCTGCCTGCCCGAAAAAGAAAGCTTCTATCTGAAACAAATCATCGCGATGCTTGTCTATGGAACGGTAGGGCAACCGGTGTGCCCACGCTTCAAAGACCTCTCCATTAAGCCCGAAACCGTAATTGCGGGCCAGAGTGGTGAAAAAAGCATCTTCCCATTGCTGCCCGCATCGTTCCAGACGGAGAGTGATGGCATTAGCTTTTTGTTGCAGCCGCTCTGTTTGCAAGGCGGAAAACCAAGAATGAACAGTCAGCTTGGATAAGACAGGAAATACCGGGTGGCAGGGAGGATAGCCGTCGGCTTTGCAAAGAGCCAGGTAATGCTCGCGCACATAGTCGGGGCAGGTAAGTTGCAACTGAGGAATTGTCTGGCCGTTGGAACAGAGTATTTCTGCATCCGGAGTAGCTGTCACATGTAGGATAACAGAATCATACGCGCGGTCTTTATCATGCCCATGGCGATACCAGTCGGAAGATAAAGTATGTATTTCTATATTGCCCACCCAGAGCGTCCCGTCTATTTTCAACTTGGCATTAAAGAAGTCAGGTCCTGCGTCAGAGTTATGTAGCCCGGAGTCAATAACCTCTATGGGCAAGCCGGATGTTGTTTGCATCATTTTTAAGGGAAATAATTTGTGTTTCCACACATAGTGCAGTAGATGTTCCATGATGAACAAGGGGTTTATGTATCCGGCAAATGTAGCAAAATAGTTTCAGGTTTATGGAAAAAAAGAGAAGAATTACCTTTTTCTTGGAAAGCGCGCTTATTTCAAGAAAGCGGGCATTCCCAACCTCAATAAGAGAGGATTTCCTTCCATGCCCAAAGGTCCGGTTCTCTTCTCTAATTCAAGCTGTTGTGCTTTGGTGAGATGCTCTTTGGAATAATCTAATATATCTCCCGGCCACAAAACTATAAATAATCGCTTATTATCTTGTTCATAAAACTCCAACTCTGCCATAGGAACCGGATAGCCCGACAGGAGAACATCCTCTTTCAACACCGTGCTAACCGCACAACCACTCTTGTTTAGTACTCCCCAATAAGACTTTTTATCATAAAAGTATGCTATCCATGTGGTATTTTCGTTTTTCATAAACAAACTGGTTCCATAAGCATATTTATTAGCATGAAGATGGCCGAAGAAGTCCATTATATCCTGGTATTCTTGCTGGAAGAAAGAAGCGGGAATGTTTTTATTGTCTAGATTTAAATAGTAGGCAGGAAGCAGCTCCCCGTGGGAAGATAGCTGGTAAACGGTATCATTAAACATCTGAAAGAAATAGGGTCCGGAATCCGTAGTTGAGAAATTATTATTGGAAAAGACATGCAGATAAACACTTTTCTTATCGTCAATGGGCAGATAATCTTTCTCGAACTGTCCGGTCGCCAGATTGAGAAGCTTTAATTGATAGGAATTGCCAGCATCTTTTTCATTGCCTGCATACAAATACATGAAGTTATCATCCTCCAAATGAATCTTTAAAGCCCCACACGGCAAGGGTATCTGCTGCCGTAGCAAGCCATTCCAATCATAGCGGAACAGTTTTCGGTTATTCCCGCTCAGAATCCACGGATTCCCCTCCTTGTCTATCTGAAAATCTATTATAGACAAGTATTCATCGGGACCTTCTCCTTGCTTACTTATCTTTTTCCGACATTTCCCCGCATCATCAAACTGATAGAGAGCTTGCCTGTCGGCTACATATATAAAACCATCCTTTTGAATCACCCTCACCAGTTGACCGAGAATAAGCGAATCGACGGTTTCCAAAGGGATGAGGCTGACATCATCGGTCAGCGCCGATACGTTGATAGCATCCGAAACATTTTCTATCGAGAAGTCTAATACTTGCAGGGAAGTGCTTTCTGTTTTTCCACCACAAGCACTTATAATACCCATGATTAGCAATAACATTGTTTTACGCATCATACACATGTTTTTCATTCTTACTTCCTACAAAGGTAAACGATAAAACTGGAATAGCAAGAAATCTTTTCAAACTCTATAAATATGTCATCATCCAATATTACCGTTTCATCACGAAGCAGTGAAACATTGGATGAAGACACCCTCACCTAGTTAATTTATTCTTATTTTGCATTTCCACTAATTCTCAACTGAAAGGGAGAATCCTTGACATTACAATATACAGTAATAGTTTTATTGAAATGTTCAGGATGGTCAGCTTTATACTTCACCTTCAATATTAAGCTTTTCCCCGGCTGGACCGGTTCTTTAGAATATTCCACGCTGGTGCAGCCACAAGAAGTGGAGATTCCATTCATTACTAAAAGTTTCTCTCCCGTATTCGACACTACAAAATCCATCGTTTGCTCCTGTTGCCAGTCGAAGTCACCCATATCGAAAGAGGTTTTATCAAGCCCTACACGGGTATTCAATACTTTATCGGCAGTTACTTGGGAATCTTTTCCCGTTAGAATACCAAGATACAGCTCTTTTATTTGGGGGTTATATACAGGATTACCTATTGCTATGACTCTATTGTTTTTATCTAAAAGAAAAGTCTGAAAAGATGTTTTTGAAGGAAAATGGTTGAGGATATTGATAGAATCTTGGTCGTCAATGCAAACAGGATATTTAAACCGATCTACCAACAACGTTTGATATATCTCCATTCTTTTCTTTGGTGAGAAGAAAAAGAGAAATTGAACGCTATCCGGACAAAGAGAATCCACCTGATGAATCAACTTAGACCACTCAGAAAGATGTAGTTTACAACTGGTACACCCCACCGAATCGATATACGTCAACACTTTATATTTATCTTGTATCCGCAAAGCAACTGTATCTCTTCCTTGAATGGTGAAAACCGGATAAGAGGGAAATAATATCTCTTTCTTCTCCCACTCCTGAAAAAGAGAAGAGGTAGAATAGCGGTCCTTACATGAAAAGAGGATTAACACTCCCAATACAACTGTAAAATATTTCATTATATCCAGTAATTTACAAGTTCAATAAATTTAATGAGAAGAAAGCCTCTCCCTGGGAAGGAGCCCAACAACTGCCAAACAGCACTTTCTTTGATTCATCTACAAAAAAATCTCTCACCCAAACACTTAATCGATATCTAGCCACTAAGTTGCCTTCCCAGTCCAGCACCACAATATTGCAATGAGGTTCAGCAGGAGCGCGACCTAGTTTGTTTGGATTAAATATATAACTGAACCGGTCCGTTACATAAGTTTGCCCAAAATGCCAGTATTGCAGCTCACCCTCTACAGGGACCACTTTGTAATTGCCCGGAGGAGACTCAATAAAAATATCATGTTGCAAACTACAGCTATTATCATAAATACGGATACGGTGAAGCAGAGAGTAGATAACAACAAATGCACTCTTATCCGGTTTCACACGTAAAAAATGCCCGTATGCACTCTTATAATCACTCAATCTCTTAAAACGAGTGTCATCTTCCGGATAATCCCCCATAGATGTTCGCTGATGGGTACGAATGTTCATAAGATGAAATTCCTGGCTTCCACGAAAATCATACCTGTCCGGATAGATATAGGTATCTGGCTTCAGCTGCTGGACAGTCCCGATAGAATACGGTGTCTTGGCTATAGAGAAAGAGTGAGACTTGTAAAGGGTATCTTTTTCTCCTAGTAGATAAACATCCACATCACCTTTTTCTTCAGCATATATCTTTTCTCCCTCTGAATTAAAGAAAGCATAGTCAGGCAATTCCTGTTCAGTAAGAAAATTCAAAGAAGGATAGCTATAAACATTAAACTTGTTGTAATCGCCGCGTGCCACCAATCTATTTCCTAAACACCATATCTGATGTGGGACAACCGATTTCTTATTCTCAACATCAAACAATTCCACGGAGACAGCCGTATCTAAAGGAAAAGTCGTGTAATAGCGCAAGGATACCTGACGGCCCCGATTCTGGCAAGAGACGCAAATCAGGATCAACCATACAACTAAAGCATACTGTGAAGCTTTCATAAATCATATTTAGCTAAAACATACTCCGGATTTACCCCTAGAGCATAAAGAGTATTGCTTTTCCTATCAGCAGCAATACGAACAATAGGCATACCTAAATCTACAATTTTTACGAGATTAGAATCATAGTCATAAAGAAATACAGTACGAGGGCGTTTGTTAGCATTCCGTCCTACCGTAGTTTCATCCATAGGATCATTTTCACGGTCACGTTGCAAAGTAACAATATAATCACGACACATACATAGACCAACTATTCCGCCTATCTTTTCATTGAATCTCACTCCATCTTCTGTTACTTCATAGTCAACTTTATCTGATTTATATTCCCATTGCAACTCAAAAGTATCATCCTTCCGTTTATAAAGTGCCAAATAAGGAAAATCAAAAGAACAATAAGCAAAAAGTCCGCTTTGAGCATCGTATGCCCTATATCCTCCTAAATATCTCTTTACTTCGCGAATAGGATATACACCAAATTTGGATTCTTTCCCATGAATATTTACTGCAAAAGGAGCTTCACTGCCCTCTTCCGTAGGTCCCATAAAAACACCTGGTTCTACTTCGGGCAGGGCCGGGCGTTCTCTCTTTTCTTGTTCAGATAGAGGAATAAATGTTTTTTTGTGTAACAACAAGCTATCAATAGAGAGATAACCCTCAGTTTTGCTATTAGCATCCATAGCATGGAATCGATTATTAATACAGAAAGTGCTTATATCTCCCGTTATAAACTCTTCAGGACCTTCCCCTACTTTTCCCATAACACCCACTTTCTCACCAGATATTCTATCATGAACATGAACAAAGTAATCACGAGCAAAAGGATCGGTCCATACCAAATATTTATCCATTACAATGAGGTCTCCAGGCATAGTAGTCATGATATCATCACTAACTAGTTGAAGAGGCCTGCTTTCACGCAATACATTTGCTTTTTCGTTTCTACAACCTAACAAAAAGAAGCAAAACATTAGTAAGTAATATTTCTTCATAATTATATTATTAACTTTAAAACGGCGATATGACAAGAAAGCCTACCACCGTTTTGCATTCTGCTTATTAGTTATAATGAGAACACCCTGTTCTCAATTTACAATTGTCAGTCTCAATAATCGGTTTTGCAAAAGTATGATGCAAATGAAAGCATACACAACATTTTTTTTCCATAATCGCTGAACAATTTGTACCGTCTATTTCTGCATCGTCCGCCAAAGCTTCTATATTAGATAAGGCCAATTGAGAGAAGTTCTGCGTATTTCTTGTAACATAGGTAGTATAGCATATAATTACTAATACAAGCGCACCTAAAATCAATAATTTTCTTTTGTTCATAATATAATCAATTACTTTACACATTCTATATTTCACATGGCAAGAAAGCCATTATTTGCTACTGTGGATTTTAATGCTTATGTTTGCATTGGACTATCCTCCTATCATTTTAGGTCGTTTCCAGAAGGGGCGGTAATGATCACTAGACAAGCTTAGCATCGCCCATTCCTTTTTACTCATGTTAATTCATTCTATAAAGGTTTGCCATCATATAATTAAATAGCAACAAACTCTTCTTTATCCCTCTACTTAGTTTAAAGCAAATAAAATCAACTATTCAACATTAAGTGCTTTCATCATATACTCTACTTTAATCTGAGTTAAAGGACAATCAACAGTACCTATACCGATACACCCATACCAAGAATCGTTTTCATGAGAAGCTAAAGCTTCTACATTATATAATAACAAAGCATCCCTCGTACCTTTAGGAGAATGTACTTGATGAGCTATTATAATAATCATACTACATACTAACATAAGAATAGTGGGTCTTTTCATACTGCTTCTGCTTTTATTAATTATAGAACAAAGGTAACAGACCGCTAAGAAACCGCCAAATATATGTTTTGACCATTTCAGACCAACTCTATTTTCCTATATAAACCTTCAAAATTCGCCCAATTCATCGAGAATTTCAACATGTTAATATATGTCTATAAATATACTACAGTATTAATTGGTAGCTTCCTATACCTCGTTTTATCTCTATATCAGAAGCTATATTTTGAAGAAAATGACACAAGCGATTTACTGCTTTTTGATATCGAACCTGTGTACCTGCTCCATCAGGCCACAACTTCTGAGAAGCAATGTTATCAAACAAAATATATCCGTTCTCTTCCTCTTTTAGAAAGAGCTCTAACAATTGAGCAGATTGGACTGTCATCCTCTTTTCCATCCCATCTATTTCGATTTTCTTCTGCTCAGCATAAAATATAATATTTTTACGCAATATATAAAAATGAATGGGAGTATCATTCACTTTTTTCCCTACCGGAAGAACAGACTTTTTTATTAACTTCTTTTGAACTATTTCCAATATTGTTTTTCGTTTCTCAATGCATACTTTGTAGCCTCCATAAACATAAATGCCATATATCAATCCATAAAACAGACAATATAAATACATAATATGCCAGAAAGAATAATGCAAATATCCCGTTAATTCTTTTTCGCAAGCATGGCCCATATAAAACGTAAATATTTTATTTGAAGAATTCTTCCATTCACTATTCGCCGAAGTTAAGCAAGAAATAATTTGGTTCTTTTCATTAGATGTCAAAATATCTACAGCAGAGGGTATTAAAACATCATATCTAACTAAGCATTTTTTCCAAGTGGCATTCAAAGAATCCGGATGAAGAGGATACTTTAAGAAAATAAAAGAGTGGATAACACGTAATTTCCTATCCATGGTGACATTCATTTGATGTTTTCTAGGATCTAACTTATACCAATGTTCTCCAGCAACATCTTCTATACAAACAGAATCCGGAATAATTTCTTTCAAAGCGGCATCTGCATTCATACTAAAGATAACCGGTTGTTCAATATTTCTATTTTGCAATTCCTTATTGAGGGCGTCTTCAAAAGCCTCTCTCCCTTTATTCCTCAGTTCAGAAACTCTTGACTCATACGTATATTTAGAAGCAAGAATAAATCCAATGCCTCCTATCCCTATAATTATAGCTAGTAGAATGTTATTTCTGCGTTTCATCGGTTTTCACATTTTATTGTCTTTCCTCGCAAAGATAATACTTACAAATCGCACTTTCCTCACATTCGTTCAACAAATAGCCACAAGGAAACTGTGGTTTCCTGCGGAGGAAACATAAGTTTCCTGCTAGAGAAACTGTAGTGCCCTGCTGGGGAAACTAGAGTTTCTTGGGGAAGAAACTAAATAAAGCATGCAGACACACTACATGTACTTGTGAGTTAAGTAATGGAAGAGATAATAAGGAAGGGGATAATAAAATAGGCTTATCCTTTAGTTAATCAAAAACATAATTCATATCCTCCCTCTTCAAAAGGTTTTCATAGGTCATACTTAGCTATGATAAACTCCGGATTCACCCCGATGGCATAGAATGTATTACTCTTCCTGTCAGCAGCGATGCGCATCACGGGCATACCCAAATCTATAATTTTCACCAGATTGGAGTCATAATCATAAAGGAAAACAGTACGTGGACATTTAGTGGCGTCGCGTCCTATCTTAGATACATCCGTATGGTCTTTGGTCCCGTCACGCTGCAAAGCAACAATGTAATCACGACATAAGCAAACGCCCGAAATGCCACCCTGCTTACGGTCAATAACGAGTCTGTCTTCTACTACCTCATAGTCAACATCCTCCGATTTATATTCCCATTGCAGCTCAAAGGTATCGCCGTTGCGTTTATAAAGTGCCAGATAAGGAAATTCGAAAGAACAATAAGCAAAGAGACCACTCTGCGCATCATAAGCCTGATACCCTCCGACATGTTCCTTTACCTCAGGAATAGGATATACACCAAAATTAGTTTCTTTTCCATAAACGTTGGCAGCAAAATAAGCATTGCTACCATCCTCTGTTTGGGTTATAAAAACACCTTTTTCCACTTCCGCCATATCAGGGATATTTTTCTTTTCTTCTTCAGACAAAGGAATAAAGGTTTTCTTATGTAACAAAAGACTATCAATAGATAAATAACCTTGTGTATTGCCATTAGCATCTCTGGCACGAAACCTATTATCAATACAATAATTACTTATTCCCCCTGTTATAAACTCTTCGGGACCCTCTCCCACTTTACCCATCATTCCTAACTTATCTCCTGTCAACTTATCATGAACATGAACAAAATAATCGCGGGCGAAAGGATCCACCCATACTAAATATTTGTCAGTAACAATAAATCTTCCGGGCATAGTAGTCATAATATCATCACTAACTAGCTGAGGAAACAAGTTTTCCCGCATTACATTTGCTTTCTCCTTCCCACAACTCAGCAAGAAAAGGCACAATAGAAGTAAATAAGAATTCTTCATAGCATTGATATTATCATTCAGAAAACAAAGATAGCGAATAAAGAGGAATTATCACGAAAAGAAGAGCAGACAATTTCCCACACGAGGGATTTGCAGTAAAATATTCCTTTTCATAAAAGTAATCAGTCGTGCGGTAAAGTCATTTCTTTCTTATTTACTATCTTTGACGGCATAAATAACAGAATCCTGTAGAATCTGAGTATTGTATCTATAAAAATAAAACCTCGCAAGAATGAAAAAAAATAAATGGTATCTTCTTGTTGCATTAGTTGTAGTCCTAGTCTCATTTATCCTAACCTATAAGAAACAACAAATAAGAAAACAGCTTCTGCTCGCCGTAGCTAGCATCGTTGCTAACCAACAGCAGTTCTGGTTTTATTATGCTCCAATAGATAGCCTGTATAGTGAAGATAAATTCCATTATTTTCTCTTTTACAAAGAAGGGGAGGTGAGGACAGATAGAGACTCGACGGTGCTCATTCTGAGTAAAGAGGGTTACTCTTCTGATTCTCTCATAAAGGATATAAACAATAAAGTCTATTTGCCCTTAAAAGCTTTCCCCTATATCATGAATAAAGAAGATAAATCGCTATTTTGCCGCATTGATTCTATTGAAAGGAAAGAAGAGGGGATAATGTATAAATTGCATAAAATAGATTTCTAATATCCATCGGCCGATTTATTCAACTTTTTGCATATACCGCCATCTTTTTTGTCTTTATAACATACGGGGCGTTTCCTTTGAAATCTTTTCAGTTTAGAAATAGGTAGAAGCTGTTTTTTGTGTGTTTAAGTTTAGGTGATTCCCATTTGGAATTGTTATCTTTGCGACTATTAATTTGAATATAAGTGAGAAAACAATGAAATTAGCATTGATAGGTTACGGAAAAATGGGCAAAGAAATAGAGAAGGTTGCCCTCAGCCGCGGACACGAAATAGTCTGCATCATCGACATCAACAATCAAGAAGATTTTAACTCGGAAGCATTTAAGTCGGCAGACGTAGCCATTGAGTTTACTAACCCAATGGTGGCTTACGACAACTATATGAAAGCATTCAAAGCAGGCGTCAAACTTGTGTCAGGCAGTACGGGATGGATGGCTGAACACGGCGAAGAAATCAAACGCTTGTGCATGGAAGAGGGAAAGACGCTATTCTGGTCATCTAATTTCAGCCTCGGCGTGGCTATCTTCTCCGCCCTGAACAAATATCTGGCAAAGATTATGAACCAATTCCCCGCCTACGACGTATCTATGAGCGAGACACACCACATTCATAAGCTGGATGCTCCCAGCGGCACCGCTATTACCCTCGCCGAAGGTATTCTGGAAAACATGGAGCGCAAAGACTGCTGGGTAAAAGAGGAAGCTACCGCACCCAACGAACTGCCCATACACAGCATACGCGAAGGAGAAGTAACCGGCATCCACAGCATCCGCTATGACTCCCAAGCAGACAGCATCACCATCACCCACGATGCCAAGAACCGTGGCGGATTTGCTCTCGGCGCCGTGCTTGCCGCTGAATACACAGCCGGTCAACAGGGCTTTTTGGGCATGAGTGACTTATTTCCATTTTTAAAAGACTAAACACACACGCACCATGAGAAAAGCAACGCGCGCACAATGGATTAAATGTATTATTGTGATTCTTCTTTACCTGATATTTCTCATTTGGGTAAAGAGTTGGTGGGGACTGATTGCAGTGCCTTTCATCTTCGACATATATATCACTAAAAAGATACCCTGGTCGTTCTGGAAGAAGTCTACGAACCCCGTGGTAAGAGGCGTGATGAGCTGGGTTGACGCCATCGTCTTTGCCTTGGTCGCCGTCTATTTTGTGAACATTTACGTATTCCAGAACTATCAGATACCTTCTTCATCACTGGAGAAGTCACTGCTGGTAGGCGACTTCCTCTACGTTAGTAAGATGAGCTACGGTCCCCGTGTACCCAATACTCCGCTTTCCATGCCGCTGGCACAGCATACGTTACCTGTTTTCAACACGAAATCCTACATCGAGTGGCCGCAATGGAAATACAAACGCGTACCGGGGTTTGGCAAGGTGAAGCTTAACGACATTGTTGTCTTTAATTTCCCCGCCGGAGACACCGTGGCACTCAACTGCCAACAGACCGATTTCTACTCGCTTGCCTATAGTGCCGGACGTGAGCTCTATCCCAAACCCATAGATATGGACAGCCTGACACGTGAACAGCAAAGGTCTGTATTCGACCTCTACTACAACGCCGGACGCAAAGAGATATTGTCTCATCCGCAGGATTTCGGGAAAGTTGTATACCGCCCCGTAGACCGAAGGGAGAACTACGTGAAACGTTGCGTGGGACTACCGGGAGATACTTTGCAAATTGTAGACGGTCAAGTGATGATTGATGGAAAAGCCATTGAAAATCCTGAAAACCTGCAATTCAACTATCTGGTACAAACCACAGGTCCTGCTATTCCCGAAACCATCTTCCGCGAGCTTGGTATCAGCAAAGACGACCAACACCTGCTGAGCAACTCAGGCTGGACTTCGGAGTTTGCCGCCATGGGATTGGACGGCACCGATGCACAAGGCAAGTTGAACCCAATCTACCATCTGCCACTCACCAAGAAGATGCTCGAAGCACTGAATGGCAACCAGAAGCTTATCCATAAAATCATCATGGAACCGGAAATGTATAGCGACCCTCTGTATCCGCTCAACCTCCACACCAACTGGAACCGCAACAACTATGGTCCTATCTGGATTCCCGCCAAAGGCGAAACCATCGAGCTGACAGCAGACAACCTGCCCATCTACGAACGTTGCATCACTGCCTACGAAGGCAACACGCTCGAAATGAAACCTGACGGCATCTACATCAACGGTAAAAAGACCGACCACTACACCTTCCAGATGGACTACTACTGGATGATGGGCGATAACCGCCACAACTCCGCCGACTCGCGCTATTGGGGTTTTGTCCCTGAAGACCACATCGTGGGCAAACCCATCCTCGTATGGCTTTCATTGGATAAAGACCGTGGTTGGTTCGACGGCAAAATCCGTTGGAACCGTCTCTTCAAGCGGGTGGATTCAATCTAAATCATGGCGATTACAGGAAAGAAAACTACTACCAACGAGGATACCCCTACCCCTCTCTCTCCAAAGAAGACGAGGGTGAGGCTCCTCGTTGCTTTTCTTGCCGCTTTCCTACTCGTGGCACTTATCCGGGGCTTTGCCTTCACATCGTGCTTCATTCCCTCATCGGGCATGGAGAATTCGCTTCTTCCCGGAGAGAGAATCCTGGTGAACAAGTGGAGCTACGGCTTGCGAATACCTCTGATGTCATGGTTCGGTTATCATCGCTGGGGAGACAAAAGGATAAACAAAGGAGACATCGTAGTCTTTAATAATCCCGCCGAAACATCAAGCCCCGTTGCCGACCGCAAAGAAGTCTTTATTAGCCGCTGTATCGGTGCACCGGGAGACACCCTGCTGATAGACTCCCTTTTCTCTGTCCGCTCCTCCGCCGACCGCTACAATCCAGACAAGAAACGACTCTACGCCTATCCGCCTGCCAAAGAAAAAGAACTGGTCCGCCTGCTCACTACGCTTGCTATCTCGCCTAATGAATTGATGGGAAGCACCCCCACCGAACATGTCCGCAGTTTTAGCCGCTACGAATACTATCTGCTCAGCCAAGCCATAGAAGGAACCAACTGGATACACCCCGTACACGGAGAAACCGCCGGAGAAGAGACTCCCCTGCATCCTCTCATCATTCCGGGAAAAGGCGAAGCGGTACGCGTCTACCCCTGGAACCGGACATTGCTGCGCAACACCCTGCTGCTACACGAAGGCAAACAGGCGGAAATAAAGAATGATACACTCTACGTGGAAGGCAAGCCCGTACAATATTGCCACTTTACAAAAGATTACTACTGGATGGCATCCAACAACTCCCTCAACCTGAACGATTCCCGTCTCTTCGGCCTGGTTCCCAAGGACCACGTAATAGGCAAAGCCTCCCTTATATGGTTCTCCAAAGAGAAAAAGACGGGGCCTTTCAAAGGTTATCGTTGGAAACGCTTCTTCCGTCCTATCAAATAACTCATTTATTAGCAATCTCCTTATGAAAACCGCTTATCTCTCTTCTGCTTACCTGGCTCCGGTAGAATACTACACCAAACTGGTGAGCTATGACCAAGTGTTTGTAGAACAACACGACCACTATATGAAGCAAACCTACCGCAACCGCTGCACCATCGCCGGACCGGAAGGGGAACTCCCCCTCTCGATACCCATCGTGCGTCCTGATACACTGAAGTGCCCCATGAAGGACATCCGCATCTCCGACCACGGCAATTGGCGCCACCTGCACTGGAATGCCATCGAATCCGCCTACAACAGCACACCCTTCTTCGAATATTACAAAGACGACTTCCGCCCTTTCTACGAGAAGAAGTACGAATTCCTCATCGACTTTAACGAAGAACTCTGCCACCTTATCTGTGACCTCATTGACATTCCCCACTCCACAGGACGCACGCAGGAATATAAAACTTCCTTCAGCCCCGAAGAGCATGACTTCCGCGAAATCATCCATCCCAAGAAAGATTTCCGGCAGACAGACCCGGAGTTCACTCCCCGCCCCTATTACCAAGTATTCCGGCAACGCCTCGGCTTCTTGCCCAACCTGAGTATTGTCGACCTCCTGTTCAACATGGGCCCCGAAAGCCTGCTCATATTGCAAGCCCCCTAAAAGAAAAAGCCCTGCACGGAGAACGTTGTATTGGTTTTATTACTATATTTGCAGCCATCGTGTGCGATAACGAAGGAAACCCCAAACTGTATATAGTCACTTAAAACTCAATATCATGGCAAATTTATTCAGCGTAAAAGACAAAGTCGTAGTTATTACCGGCGGAACAGGCGTTCTGGGAAAAGCCATTGCCCTCCATCTTGCCGAAGAAGGTGCAAAGGTAGTCATCCTGGGACGGAAAGAAGAAGTAGGTAATAAAATCGTCAACGAAATAAAGAGCAAAGGCGGCGAAGCTCTTTTCCTTGTAACCAACGTGTTGGACGCCGCCCTCCTGGAACAGAACCTTGCAGATATTCTCCAAGCTTACGGACGCGTAGACGCCCTGCTCAACGCCGCAGGCGGAAACATGCCGGGAGCTACCATCGCACCGACGGGCACCTTCTTCGACCTCAAAGTAGAAGAATTCTCTAAAGTACTCGAAGTGAACCTCACCGGAACCGTGTTGCCCACACAGGTATTCCTCAAACCGATGGTGGAACAGAAATCGGGTTGCATCGTCAACTTCTCTTCCATGGCAGCCTTCCGCCCGCTGACACGCGTGGCAGGATATGCCGCCGCCAAAGCAGGTATCTCCAACTTCACCGCCTTCATGGCAACGGAAGTAGCCAAGAAATTCGGCGAAGGCATCCGTGTCAACGCCATCGCCCCGGGCTTCTTCCTGACCGAACAGAACCGCACACTGCTCACCAACCCTGATGGCAGCTACACCGAACGCGGGCAAGATGTCATCCGTCAGACTCCCTTCGGGCGCATGGGACGTGCCGAAGAGCTTTGCGGAACCATCCAGTATCTGATTAGCGACGCAGCAAGCTTTGTCACCGGCACGGTAGCCATCGTAGACGGAGGCTTCAATGCCTTTGCCATGTAAATTCAGTAAATACAATCATCTATTCATACTATATATGTACTTAGCAGAACAAACCTGGCGCTGGTACGGACCCAATGATCCGGTCAGCCTGTGGGACATCAAGCAAGCCGGAGCCACCGGCATCGTGAATGCACTGCACCACATTCCCAACGGCGAAGTGTGGACGGTGGAAGAAATCATGAAACGGAAAGAACTTATCGAATCCGTAGGACTCCGCTGGTCGGTAGTAGAAAGCGTGCCTGTGCACGAACATATCAAGACGCAGACAGGAGACTTCCAACGCTACATTGACAACTACAAAGAAAGCCTCCGCAACCTGGGTAAATGTGGCATCTCGATTGTGACTTACAACTTCATGCCTGTGCTCGACTGGACACGTACCGACCTTGCTTACGAGCTGCCCGACGGCTCGCGCGCACTGCGCTTCGAACGCGCCGCCTTCATCGCTTTCGACCTCTTCCTGCTGAAACGTCCGGGAGCTGAAAACGAATATACCGACGAAGAAAAAGCCAAAGCCAAAGCCCGCTTCGAGCAAATGACCGAAGCCGACAAGCAACTGCTCATACGCAACATGATTGCCGGACTGCCCGGCTCGGAAGAAAGCTTTACGCTCGAACAATTCCAACAAGAACTGGACCGCTACAAGGATATTACGCCTGAGAAGCTGAGAGCCAATCTTATCTACTTCTTACAAGAAATCACCCCCGCTGCCGACGAAGCAGGCGTGAAGCTGGTGATTCACCCCGACGACCCGCCCTGCTCCATTCTGGGACTGCCGCGCATTATGAGTTGCGCCGAAGACTTCCAGGCATTGATAGACGCCGTGCCCAACGAGTCCAACGGCCTCTGCCTCTGCACCGGCTCACTCGGAGTTAGCAGCGCCAACGACTTGGAAGGAATGATCAAACGCTTTGGCGAGCGAATCAACTTTGTCCACTTCCGCAGCACCCAACGCGATGCCGAAGGCAACTTCTACGAAGCCAACCACCTGGAGGGAGACGTAGACATGTATCACGTGATGAAAGCTTTCCTCGAGTTGCAACAAAGAAGACAAGTATCCATCCCCATGCGTCCCGACCATGGACACCAGATGGTGGACGACCTCAAGAAGAAAACCAATCCCGGCTACTCCTGCATCGGACGCCTCCGCGGGCTTGCCGAGCTGAGAGGTTTGGAAATGGGAATCGCCAAGTCAATCTTCTGATAAAGAAAACTAAGCGAAAGGGCTGGCTAAGGTTAAACAGCATTCAGCCCATCCAGGGTCAATCGGCAGGATAACTATCTTCTGCTCTCCGACCAATAAGAGCCAATTAAAAAACACCCGGATGTTCTATACCAAAACATCCGGGTGTTTTTATTAAGAACATGGGGGTGTTATTTTGCAAAACATGGGGATGTTTTGATATTCCCCCTCTATCTGCTGTCTGCTGACAGCCTATACGCCACACGCTGACAATCCATATCCAGCGCATTGACCATCAACATCTTATATACTATAACATAATAGTTTATTTACCCGCTCAGGCGCTCTCTTTATTTCTTTTTCAGAATAGCTTTTGCCCTATCCAGAGCCACATTGATATTGGGACAGATATTTTCCTCGCCCAGCAAGTCATAGAAGTCGGATTTCTCGAGCACTTTATGCACCTTCCCGTTTACTCCGGAAAGGATGATGGTAATCTTTTCTTTCTGTGACATCTGGCAAAGGGTAGTCAGGTTGTGTATACCTGTAGAGTCGATGAAAGGTACTTTCCGCATACGGATAATTCGCACCTGCGGGCGGTCTCCCAAGCGCGCCATCATGTCCTCGAATTTGGTAGCGATACCAAAGAAATAGGGACCGTTAATCTCATACACTTCCACACCCTCGGGAATAAGCAAATGCTCTTCGTGGACAGCAATGTCCAGTTCAGAATTGGGGTCTATCTCATCTGTAATCACCGAAATTTGCGTAGTCTCCATCACCCGCTTCATAAACAGCACGCAAGCAATCACCAGACCCACTTCGATGGCTACCGTCAAGTCGAAAATAACCGTCAGGAAGAAGGTGATAAGCAATACCGTCACGTCCGATTTGGGATTCTTCAGTAAAGCCTTGAACACCCGCCAGCCACTCATATTATAAGAAACAATCACCAGTACACCCGCCAGACATGCCATCGGGATGTATTGTGCCAGCGGCATCAGGAACAACAAGATAAGCAGAAGCACCACTGCATGGACAATGCCTGCTACCGGAGTTTTTCCCCCGTTATTGATATTGGTCATCGTGCGGGCAATGGCTCCCGTAGCGGGAATTCCGCCAAAAAGCGGAGCAACCACGTTGGCTATTCCCTGTGCAATGAGCTCGGTGTTCGAGTCGTGACGGTCACCTATTACGCCATCTGCCACCGTAGCAGAAAGCAACGACTCGATGGCGCCCAACACCGCAATAGTAATGGCTACAGGAAACAGATTCTTTATCGCCTCCCAATCTAAGGCAGGAACTACGGCATCGGGCAGCTCAGACTTAATAATAAACCGGTCGCCAATAGTAGGAATGCAATCGATACCTCCGTAGGTCTTCATCAAATACACGGCAGCCGTCACCACCACAATAGCAATCAACGAACCGGGAATCTTCTTCGAAAACTTTGGGCTGACGGCAATAATCAAGATGCTTACTATGCTTACCAGCGTATTCCACCAGTTCACCGTGTCGAAATGATGGAAATAGACTATCCATTTACCCACAAAGTCACCCGGGACCTTATCTCCCCCAAACGTCAATCCGAAAATATCGGCAATCTGCGTAGTGAAAATAGTGACAGCAATACCGCTCGTAAATCCCACGATAATCGGATAGGGGATAAACTTAATCACCGCCCCCAGCTTGAATACACCTAATAATATAAGGAGTACGCCCGCCATGAGGGTCGCAACAATGAGCCCCGCCTCTCCGTATTGCTGTATGATACCATAGATGATGACGATGAAAGCTCCCGTAGGACCTCCTATCTGCACCTTGCTACCTCCCAGCAGAGAGATAATGAAACCGGCAATGATGGCAGTAATAATGCCTTTCTCGGGCGAAACTCCCGACGCGATGCCAAAAGCAATCGCCAACGGTAAAGCTACGATTCCTACAATCACACCCGCCATGAGGTCGGCTAAAAATGTTTCTTTTGAATAGTTCTTCAGAGTGGAAAACAGTCGTGGTTTAAATTCAAATACCTTCATCTTATTATTTATGTTCGATTATATGTGTATACACGTATTGCATTTGTAATGTCGAGGTTGCAAAATTACGCAAAAATCTTCTAACGGGAAGGTATATCAATGCAGAATTTGCAGCATGATAAATTTTATCAATGACTTAATAGATTTTATTCTGGATGAAAAGAGACAGTGATTCATACAAAATCGCTATATTTGTCCAAGCTAAACAACCCAGACACATTTATAACCCTTTAATATATACAAACAATTATGACTAAGAGTATCAAAGGAACTCAGACAGAAAAGAATCTGCTGACTTCATTCGCCGGAGAATCACAAGCTAGAATGCGCTACACTTACTTTGCCAGTGCTGCTAAGAAAGAAGGTTATGAACAAATTGCTGCCATCTTCACCGAAACGGCCGATCAGGAAAAAGAACATGCCAAACGTATGTTTAAGTTCTTGGAAGGCGGCATGGTAGAAATCACTGCCAGCTATCCGGCAGGTGTCATCGGTAACACGTTGGAGAATCTCCGCGCTGCCGCAGCAGGTGAACACGAAGAGTGGTCTCTGGACTATCCTCACTTTGCCGACGTTGCCGAAGAAGAAGGTTTCCCCATGATTGCCGCTATGTACCGCAACATCGCTATCGCTGAAAAGGGACACGAAGAAAGATATATGGCTTTCGTAAACAATATCGAGAACGCTACTGTGTTTGCAAAAGAAGGCGAAGTGGTATGGCAATGCCGTAACTGCGGCTATATCCATACTGGAAAAGAAGCTCCCGAAGCATGCCCCGCTTGCTTGCACCCACAAGCTTACTTTGAGGTGAAGAAGGAGAATTATTAATAATAAGAGAAAGAAAATAGAGGGAGTTAAAAGGAGGGGCGCTTCTTTTAACTCCCTTACTTATATACTATCCTTATAAATAGTAATCGTCCGTTCTCCTGTCGAGTCATTCTTTATACTGGTTACATCACCGCGGGTAGTGAAATACACATAGTTGCCACAGTCATAAAAACGGTAAACCCGACAGCCGTCGTGCTCGAACAAATAGCTAATGGTATAGGTTTTGTTATTCTCCGAACTTCTTATTTGCAAAGGAATCGCTGTGTGGCAGGAAGCTAATCCTGCTACACAGACTCCAAGAAAGAATATCTTAGCAAACGTTTTCATAACGTTTATTCTTTACTGCGTGGATAATCAATGGTATAGTGCAATCCCCGGCTTTCTTTACGTTCCATTGCCTGACGGGTAATCAGATAGCCCACGTTAATCATATTACGAAGTTCGCACAGTTCTCGAGTAGCTTTGCTGCGCTTAAAGAGGCTCTCCGTCTCTTCATAAAGAATATCCAGACGGTTCCAGGCACGGGTCAGGCGGGAGTTACTGCGAACAATACCTACGTATGCTTCCATAATCTGGTTCACTTCCTTCATGCTTTGGGTAATCAGCACTCGTTCTTCATTGGAGATGGTTCCTTCGTCGTTCCACTCGGGGATGTCGGTGTTGAAGTCGTAGCGGTCGAGCACGCTAAGGGCATGATTGGCTGCAGCGTCAGCATAAACAACGGCTTCTATAAGAGAGTTGGATGCCAGGCGGTTTCCGCCATGGAGCCCGGTGCATGAACACTCGCCGATAGCGTACAGGCGACGAATACTCGATTGCCCGTCAAGATTCACCTTGATGCCTCCGCAAAGATAATGGGCGGCGGGAGCTACAGGGATATAATCTTTTGTGATGTCGATGCCTAGGCTGAGGCATTTCTTGTAGATATTGGGGAAATGTTTCTTTGTCTCTTCGGCGTCCTTGTGGGTAACATCCAAATAAACATGGTCTTCTCCACGTTGCTTCATCTCATTGTCGATAGCACGCGCTACAATATCACGCGGGGCCAAAGACAGACGGGGGTCATATTTGTGCATAAACTCTTTGCCATCCAATGTGCGGAGAACAGCACCATAACCACGCATTGCTTCGGTGATGAGGAAGCTGGGACGGTCGCCGGGATGAAACAGAGCAGTGGGATGGAATTGGATAAACTCCATATCCTTTACTGTGCCCTTAGCACGATATACCATCGCTATTCCGTCTCCGGTAGCCACCAGCGGATTGGTTGTATTGCGATAGACAGCTTCGCATCCTCCGGTAGCCATTACGGTAATCTTAGAAAGAAAAGTATCTACTTCTCCGGTAGCCTCGTTGAGCACATACGCTCCGAAGCACTTAATGCCCGGCGTATGGCGGGTGACAATGATTCCCAAGTGATGTTGAGTGATAATTTCTACTGCGAAGAAATTGGTGAAGATGGTAATATTGGGATTCCGTTTGACAGCTTCGATGAGACTGTCCTGTATCTCTGCTCCCGTATTGTCTTTATGGTGAAGTATGCGAAACTCAGAATGTCCGCCTTCTTTGTGCAAATCGAAATCCCCATTCTCTTTCTTGTCGAAGTTTACTCCCCATTGGATAAGCTCGGTTATCTGCTCCGGTGCGTTTCGCACCACCTTCTCTACGGCTGCCCGGTTGCTAATCCAATCGCCGGCAATCATCGTGTCTTCAATATGCTTTTCATAATTATCTACCGTTAAGTCGGTTACAGAGGCGATACCTCCCTGAGCAAAATAAGTATTGGCTTCTTCCAACCCGGCTTTACAGATAAGTGCAACACTACCTTTGTGTGCCACCTTGAGTGCAAAACTCATACCGGCAATTCCGGAGCCGATAACGAGGAAATCGAATTTTCTTACCATAATTGTTAGTATTTCTCTGTGCAAAGCTACAAAATAACTCTTTTCGTTGTGCTTTTCATTGTCACTAATTCATAAAATTAGTAACTTGCCGCCAAAAACAAAGCAAAATGAATCGAATTTTTCACGCACGCATTGCTTGGTATCAGTATTTGGTGGTAGTAGTGTTGGCGGTCAACGCCGTTTCTTCACTATGGCATAAAAACATCTTATTGGCAGTACCGATGATGTTACTTCTTATCGTTATCATTGAACAAATCATCCATACCCAATATATCGTAACAAGTGATGGCGTAGTACAACTTTTTTACGGTAGATTCCTCCGTAAGAAAATCATCCCCATTAATGAAATTACCTCTATCGGAAGATACCGGTCGGTAAAGTTCGGTCCTTTTTCAGCCACACATTATGTATTGATAGAATATGGCAAGCGAAAAACAGCTTGGGCAATACCGGTGAAAGAAGAGGAATTTGTAGAATACATAGAGAAACAACGGTCTAAACTTAAATAAGAACACGATGAAATACCAAATCATTATCATTGGCGGCGGCCCCGCAGGCTATACAGCCGCCGAAGCTGCCGGAAAAGCAGGACTGAGCGTACTGCTCATAGAGAAGAACAACCTAGGTGGCGTCTGCCTTAACGAAGGATGCATTCCTACCAAGACTTTACTTTATTCAGCAAAGACTTACGACAATGCAAAACATGCCTCTAAGTACGCCATAACCATTGGCGAAGTTTCTTTCGATTTGCCGAAAATCATTGCCAGAAAGAATAAGGTGGTACGCAAACTCGTATTGGGTGTAAAAGCTAAACTGACCTCCAACGGAGTCACCATTGTTTCGGGAGAAGCACAGATTATAGATAAGCATACGGTAAAATGCGGAGAAGAAACCTATGAAGGCGAAAACCTGCTTCTTTGCACGGGTTCGGGAACTTTCATTCCTCCCATCCCTGGCATCGAAACGGTGAATTACTGGACCCACCGCGACGCCCTAGAAAGCAAAGAACTGCCAGCATCCCTGGCAATTGTAGGCGGCGGAGTCATCGGGATGGAGTTTGCCTCCTTCTTCAATAGTTTGGGCGTGAAAGTGACCGTCATCGAAATGATGGATGAAGTACTGGGGGGAATGGACAAAGAACTCTCCGCCCTGCTACGTGCTGAATATGCAAAACGAGGTATCCAATTCCTGCTTAGTACCAAAGTAGTAGCACTGGGACAGACAGAAGAAGGTGCAACAGTCTCCTACGAAAACACCAACGGTAGCGGACAGATCGTGGCAGAAAAGCTGTTGATGAGTGTAGGCCGCCGTCCTGTTACCCATGGTTTCGGACTGGAAAATCTGAATTTGACAAAGAATGCACGAGGCAACATCCTAGTCAACGACAAGATGCAAACATCCCTTTCCAACGTATATGCTTGCGGTGATTTAACAGGTGTCTCCCTCCTTGCCCACACCGCCGTGCGCGAAGCTGAAGTTGCCGTACATGCTATCTTGGGCAAAGAAGACACCATGAGTTATCGTGCTATCCCAGGAGTAGTCTACACCAATCCTGAAATTGCAGGAGTAGGCGAAACAGAAGAGTCTGCCTTAGCAAAAGGTATCAATTACCGGGTTGTTAAACTTCCCATGTCTTATTCCGGTCGTTTTGTTGCAGAGAACGAAGGCGTGAATGGTGTTTGCAAAGTGCTACTGGACGAGCAGGAACGGGTGATTGGCGCCCACGTATTGGGGAATACTGCATCGGAAATCATCACACTTGCCGGAACGGCTATCGAATTACAGCTGACAGCTGCCCAATGGAAAAAGATTGTTTTCCCACATCCTACAGTGGCGGAAATATTCAGAGAGGCATTATAAATGAATATATAACTATAAAGAAAAAGAAGAGATGAAAAAATCGGTTATTTTCCCCGTGTTGCTTGGATCTGTTTTGGCTACAATGTGGCAGTGTACCACGAATAAAAAAGCAGCAGTTCCGGCAAATGAATACTTTATTCAGGGTGAATTGGCGAATCTTCCCGACAGCATAGTAATCGGTTTATATAAAAATCAGGGAAATCTCTTCAGTCCCGTAGCAATGGATACGCTTGTCAATGGCAAGTTCTCTTTTAGGGATACTATATCTGCTACACAGAAACTGCTGATAATGTCACATAACAAAGGATTTCCCGGTACATGGCTGGAAGTGTGGGTAGCACCCGGTGCGTACATAGAAATCAAAGGACAAGATAAATTGTTGAAGACATGGGAGGTGGTTAGCGATATACCGGAGCAGAAAGAAGAAAATCTCTTTACGGCTTGTGCGAGGGACCAACAGAAAGAAATGATGCAACACATGGCGGCAGAGTACGACTGGCAACGGATGATGTTCGTAGACCATGCGAATGATAAGGAATTTGAAAAAAAAGGCTGGAACAAGATAGACTCCATCCGGAAACTAACCGACCCGTTGAGGAAAAAAATCTGGAAAAAGGAACTGGAATATATGAAAGAAGCCCCTGTCTCCCGCGTATGGATGGATAAGCTGCTGTCTTACGCTTCTATGATGAAGTATGCAAATATCATGCCTTACAAAGAAGAGGTGGAGGCTCTCTACAGACGGTTATCCGAAGAACAAAAACGGACAGATACAGGACGGGAAATTACAGCCTATATCTATCCCCCTTCTACGGTAGGGATAGGAGATGAAATGGTAGACGGGGATTTATATGACCTCAATGATTCTCTCCGCCACATCTCGGAATTTAGAGGGAAATTCATTTTACTCGATTTCTGGAGTAGCGGATGTGGTCCTTGTATAGCGTCGATACCGGAAATGGAGAAGGTGATTGACAAGTATAAGGATAAGATGACAGTGATTAGTATCAGCGAAGACCCGAAAGCTATTTGGAAAAACTGTATTAAAAGTAAAGGAATGGGAGGCAACCAATGGAATGAGCTTCGGAAAGGGCGTACTGGCCTTGCTGCAAGCTATCAGGTAAAGGGGATTCCTTATTATGTATTGATTGCTCCCGATGGAAAAATCAAGGATATATGGTCCGGTTATGGCACCGGTTCGCTTTTGAAACAAGTGGAAAAGAACCTTAAATAATTCTTGTAAGACTTCCTATATATGAAGAATCTTCTCCTTTCTATCCTTTTCTTAGCCTGCGCCTTTCCCTTATGGGCACAGGCTCCGTTGGCTCAGATCGATTCACTTATCAGTAGGATGCTTCCCCCCTCCTCCGAAGTAGGTATCTGCGTCTACGACCTCACAGCAAAGAAGCCGCTCTATACCTACCGTGCCGATAAACTTTCCCGCCCCGCCTCCACTCTGAAATTGTTGACTGCCATCACAGCACTTTCCCGCACCGAAGCTGATGAGCCTTTCCGCACTGAAGTGTGGCATGACGGCATGATAGCGCAAGATACCTTGCAAGGCAATTTATACGTAGTAGGCGGATTTGACCCGGAATTCGACGATTCTGCCATGGATTCATTGATAGCCAGAGTCGCCGCCCTCCCTTTTACTGTGATTACAGGAGAAGTATACGGAGATGTCTCCCTCAAAGATTCCCTTCATTGGGGACATGGTTGGGCGTGGGACGATACTCCGGCAAGTTATCAACCCTATTTGTCACCTTTGATGTTTTGCAAGGGAGTAGTGGAAGTATCGGCTTTCCCGGCTGTACACCAAGGAGATACGGCAAGCATCTCCTGCAAGCCCGTTTCCACCTACTACACGGTGACCAACCGCACTAAGACCCGTACTCCTTCCGCAGGCAAGTTCTCCCTATCGAGGGATTGGTTGACTAACGGCAATCATCTCCTTGTCGAAGGCAATGTCCAAACAATAGGGAAAGACGCCGTTAACATCTACAACTCGGGAAGTTTCTTTATGCATACTTTCCTCGAACGTCTTCGTGCCAAAGGTATCACTGTCTCTCCTTATTACAGTTTCGCAGAATTGCCCGGACAAGAAGTAGAACGGCTGGCAATCTGGGAAACACCTGTGCAGCATGCCCTCAACCAACTCATGAAAGAAAGCGACAATCTAAATGCCGAAGCTTTCCTCTGCCGCCTGGGAGCCCAAGCCACCGGTATGAAACACGTCGCAGCCGAAGATGGAATCGCGGAAGTGATGAAGCTCATCCGCCACCTCGGCCACGACCCAAAAGACTACAAAATCGCCGACGGTTGCGGTCTTTCCAACTACAACTACATCTCCCCCGCCCTGCTGGTGGATTTCCTTAAATATGCTTATTCACATACAAATATCTTCCGGAAACTATATAAATCACTCCCCGTAGCAGGAGTGGACGGAACGTTGAAAATCCGAATGAAGAAAGGAATTGCCTTTAGGAATGTTCATGCCAAGACAGGTTCATTTACAGCTATCAACGCCCTAGCCGGATATCTTAAGATGGAGAACGGACACGAAGTAGCCTTCGCCATCATGAATCAAAATATACTTTCTGCCGCTAAAGCAAGAGCTTTTCAGGATAGGGTGTGTGAGGTGATCATAACTCAGTGATTCCTATTCTTTCCGGAAAATGTAGATATTTGTTCATTTATACAGTCCACTACCTCCTTCCATCGGCTTTCCTCTATAATAAATTTGCTTTGACTACCATCCTCTAAACAAATCGTCAGTTTACTCAGTATTTTTGAAGTTTCCACCTTCACAATAGTTGAATAAGGAATATCAAAAGTAAAATCCTTCTTTAATGATTCAAATACAAAGACAGTAGGATAAATATATCCAATACCACTTTCGCCTATGAAAGTACACATATAATTCATAGAGACCGCCTTTATAAAATTCTTATCGCTGTGGGCATTTATCTCATTATATATTTTTTCCCTATACTTCTTCATATTATTATGCCGAAGAGAAAAAGTTACTAAGCCATAAGGTATTAACAAAAGATATAACCATATAGGCGGATCAAAAAACCAATAAGTAAATACTCCCATGAATATCACTGGAAAACAAAAATTAAGCAGTATTTCTTTCTTCATATTGTTTATTCATGTAAGAAGTAAAATAAAAAGAAACTGACAAATCGTTTATATTAGCTTCTCTCTTTAATAAACTAAAGATTAGATACTAAAATAGTACATGGCTCCCCCAATCACCGAACCGTAAATTGCTCCAGAAGCTCCTCCTGTCACTGCACCTGCTACTGCGCCTGTAACAGTACCAGGTCCCGGTGCTAGTACCGTTCCTCCAGTTGCTCCACTAATTGCCCCATCCAATGCACCGGCAGCGGCTCCAGCAAAATCAGATTCAACAACCGCTTTTATAGCAGGCGTAACATTATGTGCCCACCAATCAGAAAAACTCTCACTTCTTGTTTTAAGGACAGGTAATGTTTTCGTATCGGAAACGTCTAACCAGAACTTTAAGCTATATTTCCCGACAGCATAAGCAACCAAGATAATAGCCTTTTCTTCTTCTGTTAATCTTGATTGGCATACTTCCTCTTCCAAAATACCTATTCTTTGATTAAACTCCTCTAAAGAGTTAATGCCCTTAGGGCTTCTAAGATTTTCTAAAAATAAAGACAAGTAATACTCTATCTTATCTGAATAATTTTCATTTATAGTCCTAGTTTGAGGTATTGCTGTCAGTGTTTTTGTAATTGGATAGTTTATTGTATCGATACAATAGTGAACCCCTTTAGCTACCAGTTTATTCTCTTGATAAAATTGACTAGCCAATCTCTGAATTTCTTCTATAGATGGTTGAACTTGTACACCTCGAGTTTCTACATTACTCTTTTTTAATCCTTCAAGTACGTACAACAATCCTTCATTATGATATTTACCTACAAAATCATAAGGATTCTGTTGAAAAGCAGAAAAAGTAGAGCCATGAGGATTACTAGGATTACTCGTAAATTCCTCATTATTACAGCCATAAACTACAAGGAACATACTTAAACATAATGCCTTAAATAAAATAACCAGATTTCTTGTGTCATTTTTCATTGTTTTTCTTTTTTTTATTAATAATTACTGTAAAAACCTCTTTTGATAGGTTGCAAAAATACATGCATAAACCAATATCCACAAACAACAGACATAGACAACTTACATAGACAGCCATTTGTCTATACATATTTTATTCAATAGACAATAGCTAGGAAGGTTCGTCATTAAAAAGCCTATTTATAAAGAGTATAATTGAATCTTGTTTCTCCACTTTCATTTTCTTCATTAATCGATAGCGCCTAGTCGCAAGAGATGCTTGTTGGATGTGGTAAAAAGCGGCAATGTCAGCATTAGGAATATTAAGACGCATTAACCAGATAATATGGATATCATCAGGGGATAATGCAGGAAAACTGTTTACCAACTTCTCTGCAAAATAATTTTGATTTTCATCTAAATATTGCTCAATTTCTTCCCATATCTCGTTATCAGAAGGGGTAGAATGCTTGAAATGTTCTTTAATAACATCTAAAGATTCCTTTTGTTCTTTTCTATATAATAAAGAGCGATTCGTTATCTCAGTGATTGGTTCCAAGGAGTGAAAGTAATCCTTATTATCTCCTCTATCCTGCTCCTTCAACCTACTTATTTCTTTAGAAAGTATCTTTAATTTCTCTTTATTTACTATGTTTACAAATAAGAGAAGGATGAATCGAATAAAGAAGATTGTTACTATGAAAGCCACTATTACCCGTTGTAAACTACTCATATATAGTAATAATTTTAGAGATAAATATATAGGTAAAAAAATAATCATATACCTTATTCCTTTACATAATAAATTCAAGATTACAGGATTATCATATTCTTTTAGCAATTCCATTTTATATATCTCTCTCGGATACATAAGTCGAGTATCTTATTCAGCTGATACCCTCGCTCTTTCTTCATCCGAACTCATCCTTTCGGCTATACCTCTCCCACACAATTCCTCATTACATTAAGTTTCCCATCGCCAGTGTCAAAACACATAATAGAAATATTTTTTTAGAGACGACGCAATTGGAATTATTTTATTCTCATAATATTACTGCTACATCTTTCGAAAACAAAGTTACCTAAAAATGTTACAGAACAAAACGTTTCTGAATAATTTTTAATGCGTCTGTCTAATGATACCGAGCTTATACCTTTCTCTAAATTTTAAAGGAAAACCTTAATTGAGCTTTTCTCTTGATTTTATTTATTCTTACCTATATTTTTCATTGTACTTTTCACAAGGAATATTTGAATCTCTCAAAGAATATTTATTTTCTATTCTACTTATATTATTAACTTTGCACTCAACGGAGAATAAACATTCAAAGAGTGGTTTTCTTATATTATACAAACTAAAATGCCGAACAAAAACATATTCCTAATTTTCTTGATTATTCTGTGTACAAGTTGCACTCGTCCCACATCCTATCAAGATAAAATAGCAAATATCACCTCTATCCTAATTGACCCAGAAAAAATCAATGGGAAAATTAACCTATCTACTATTTTAAGCGATTCCGTAGAAATTATACCTTTGGAAACCACTGAAGAATGCCTAATTGGTGAAATTAAAAGGTTAGAATTTACACCAAGCGCTATTTATATTTCTGATAAACCGACGAATAAAATCTTCGAATTCGACCTTTCAGGAAAATACAAGAAAACAATTGGAAAAATAGGACCCGGACCTGGAGAATACAGCCGCTTAGGAGATTTCGCTATAGTTGGAGACTCCATTATTGTGTCAGATAATTATACGGGGAAATATATTATTTATAATGTTAATAACAATGAATACCGAAGTTCCTTATAAAATTTATCACAATGAAATTATCTCTTTTGGTCATACGCTTTATCAAATATCAAACAATCTTGAATCAGAAGAGGGGTGTTATAATCTCCTTAAATATGATTTGTCTGCACAGAAGATTTTAGATAAGTATTTGAAATTCGATAAGAATATTGACCGTTCTGTTTGGGCGCTTAACCGATATGCCAGCAAATATCAAGATAAAGCATTATCTATCCCTTAAACGATACTATCTATGAAGTAAACAAAGAAGGAGTATTGCCTATATATACCATTCGTTTTACCACCAGAGAACTTCCTTTTGAAATGATAAAAGAAGGAGGTATCCAACTTTATAACAAAGCACATAAAAATAGATATTTAAAAGGGCTGGATTATATACAAAATTCTTCAAACTATTTATTAGGATATTATGTGGACGGCCCTAGTTTTAGATACTTATTACTAAATAAACAGACACTCCAACTGGAAGTAGCTTACAATTATGTGATAGGAGACTTAGGTGATTTAAATTTCTATTTCTTCTATACTACACCCCATAATGAGCTGATAGTTATGCAGCCTGCAAGCATGATGTTGACCAATTGGAAATCGTGTGCCTTAAAGGTAAAAGATAAGATAATAAAAAGGAAGGTAGATCAAATTATGAATACTTTAACGGAGGAAGACAATCCCATTTTATTCAAATATACATTTCAAGAATAAAAAAACATCTTTTATACTAGCTACCCTTTTCCCATTTTTTACTTCTGTTTAGGATACCAATTGTACAGACAAGATTATCTCACCACTCATTTATCCGGATGCATAAAAATATACTTCTTAAGAAATTACATAAATATGCGCTGCAGGAGTCCCTTAAATGTCTCCGCGGATGCGAAACTTCAAAAGAACGGAAGGAAAGGCAGATACAGCAAACGTTAATGAAAGCATTCGTGCTAAAAAAGAAGAAATTATATCAAGTATCGAGCTAAAAATAAGCAATACATAGATATTCAGAAGAAATACTGGGCTATTTATTATTTTGTCTAAGTTCAAAAATAGAAAGCAACTAGAGAAAAAAGAGCTCTAAAAAGAGAAAAAACAAGTTTTCTTACTGGATCAATCTCGTTCCTCTACGGGCAAAACTCCGTTGGTCGTAGAGGAACGAATGCTTCCCCCTAGAGGAACGAACCTTTCGTTTTCGACAAAAAGTGCATATTCTACGACTACTTATGCAGAATACCTGCCTATATCCGCATTCTTATGCAGGATTTCATGCAGCTTTTTCTCTAGTTGCCCAGTTTACACAAAAAATTAGTGCATGAATATTCAGTAGATAACATTTTTATTCGGTATTATCATTCCACTGTTTAATGAGAGTTTTTCTATTAGATTCCTTTATTCATTTTAATACATCAGCCCGAACATCCATAAGGGGATCTCATTTCCGAGTCCCGTTTCTATATTATCCAGCGCCAGATAGCCGTTCTCTAGTCCTTCAAGTTGTTTCTTCGTTTTGTTCTTCCCACCGATTTCAAAGTGATAAGTTTCCTCCAACGTGAAATCAATCTGTGAAGAATAGGTAACTTTGTATTTTACTGTCGACTGATTAAAGAAAAAAGTTTCGCGCACATTCCCTACATCTGTTTTATCTCCTCCCAGCGCATACGCATAATTAGTGTTTTCCAGATAGATTTTCTCCGGTTTCGTCAGTTGCTTGATGCCGGATGCCTCTTTGTCGAGCAACAGCAATGCCTGCGCTTTTTGCAGATAAGAGAGATAATGCAGCAAACTGATGCGGCTGACTTCTATCTCTTTGCTCAACATAGAGATGTTCGGAATATAAGGAACCAGTTGCGAGAGAATGGCAAACAATTTCTTTATTTTTCCGATAGAATAATAATCAATCTTTTCGGTCGAAGGCAAATCCACATCCAGGATTGTATTCAGCGTAGCCAGTAACCTTTCATGATACAATACTTTATCTTCTTTATAAAAAGGGAAATAACCGTACGTTAGATATTCCTTGAATTGTTTCATGGCAGCCGTTTATTGATTCCCCTACAAAAATGCAATTGTATTCTCTAATAAACAAAAAACCGCTGTTTTTGTTTACCAGAGAATACAACTATAACTGTTCAGCGCAGAAGTGTGTAAACTGGAAGTTCTAGGTTACTTCGCGTATTCCGCCCAATTGGTATTCTTCATATCACCGCTTTTTGCCAGCTCAGCGTGCATGCCGAGTGCAGCTTGAATAGCGTGGGGTGTCTGTGCCTTGTCACCTGCCAATTTGAGGTAATCCCATAGAAGCTGTTTATAGTCGGGATGCGCACAGTTTTCGATAATAGCCTGTGCACGTTCCTTCGGGCTCTTGCCGCGGAGGTCGGCTACACCTTGCTCAGTGATAACGATATTCACGGAATGTTCGCTATGGTCGATATGCGAAACCATCGGAACGATTGCGCTAATCTTGCCTTCCTTCGCCACAGACGGACAAGTAAAGACAGAAATATAAGCATTACGCGTAAAGTCGCCCGAACCGCCGATACCGTTCATCATCTTCGTGCCACCGATATGAGTAGAATTCACGTTTCCGTAAATATCCGCCTCGATGGCCGTATTGATAGAAATAACACCCAAGCGGCGCACCACTTCCGGACTGTTCGAGATTTCCGACGGACGTAGTACTAATTTGTCGCGGAAGAAATCCATATCCTGATAGATACCTTCGAGGCAATCATTCGTCACTGTCAGCGAACAGGCACTGCCGAATTTGATACGGCCTTCGCGGATCAACCCGATAACCGAGTTCTGAATTACCTCGGTATACATTTCGAATGGCGGAATCGTCTTGTCGCGTCCCAGTGCACCGAGCACGGCATTGGCGATATTACCCACACCCGACTGCAACGGCAGGAACGTAGACGGAATAATACCCCGTTTCATGTCCGCAGCAAGGAAATCGGCAACGTTCTGCCCAATTTTGTCAGTCAGCGGGTCGGCGGCAGCAAACGAACGGGCTTCATCAGGCCAGTTTGTTTCCACTACCCCTACAATCTTCTTCGGGTCAACCTGAATATAAGGCACTCCGATGCGGTCACTCGGTTTGTAGATAGGTATTTCACGGCGGTAAGGCGGGTCTAGCGGTTCATACACGTCGTGCATTCCCATACCCGATTTGCTGTGGGCAGCGTTGAGTTCCACAATAATCTGGTCAGCAAGGCGGCAGATAGTCGGAGCGATACCTCCGGCAGCGGTCAGGTAAATCTTCCCGTCCGGGGTCACTTCGCAGGCTTCGATGATAGCGACGTTTACTTTTCCCATGAAGCCATAGCGCACTTCTTGTGCCATTTGTGACAAGTGGATGTCATTGTAAGCAATTTCTCCGTTGTTCACTGCCTTGCGGAAATCCGGATTGGTGGTATAGGGCGCACGGTAACGTATGGCTTTTGCGCGCGACAAGATGCCGTCGCATGAGTCACCGGTAGATGCACCGGTAAAGATACCTACTTGGAAAGGATTCCCCTTTGCATGTTCTTCTTCTGCTACTTTTGCAAGTTCCGCAGTTACGGCTTTGGCTG
Organism: Bacteroides ovatus; assembly: GCA_030844565.1. Taxonomy (GTDB): domain Bacteria; phylum Bacteroidota; class Bacteroidia; order Bacteroidales; family Bacteroidaceae; genus Bacteroides; species Bacteroides ovatus_A. The sequence goes on along the minus strand of JAUUNK010000011.1, from coordinate 15,580 downwards.
TTCCTGCGGGTGTAAATCCGCTCAGTCCAATATTGTAGCCGTGTTTAATCAAGCTCGCAGCTTCTGCTGCTGAAAGTAAATTAAATGCCATATTTTGTATATTTTCGTGTTAGATACGGGTTAGTATTTCCGTTGTAGTATTTCCCCCCAGATAATAGCCCGCCGCGCTTCCTCTGCCGAGCGGAGTGTGAAGTCTTCTTCTTCGGGATGAGAAATGGAAGAGGTAGAAGAAGATGTAGAAGCAATATTCCGGTTCTGCACCGGGTTTCTGTAAGCTTTTGCTTGGGCTTCTACCTCTCCGGTTCTATGTTTTTGTTTCTTGGGTTGCTTGTAAGAAGTCTGGTGTGCCGTAACCGGTTGCCGCATAGTCGATTCCATAGGTTGCGGTTGAGGGTTGGCAGCCGGATTAGTAGGAATATTCAGCCCTCCCCATGCCTCGGGCAAAGGAGATGATCCGCCTGCTTGTGGTTGCGGCTGGAGGGGTGGACGCGGGGGAATGTCCTGTTTTGGCTGTGCAGTCTTCAGCGACTTATTTACCCCTTTCACGATAGCAATGCCAATGATAGCTATGATGAAGATAACTCTCAATAAATCTTCCATAATGCTGCTTTTGTTTCAAGTTTGCTGCCAAAGGTAGAAATTTAATCTGATACCTACTAACATTTAGGCACGAAAAAAGGGCAGCTTCCCAGCTCCCCTTAATTTTTTTAACCTAAACCTTAACTATGAAAAAATCTAATGTTTCTTTCACTTTGCAAATATGAAAAAGAAAATTAATTTATGCAAGTTTTCACCTAAGATATGTTTACTACCTTAACATTTATTACGTATTTTCTTTCAAGCGCTTCTATCTTCTCTCACAATCAGCGGTTTATTAAGAAGGAAAACGTATCTTTGCCGCGAAATAATTATAAAATATAAATGAATAAGATTGAAATCCCAGAAGCGGACTTTAAATCCGCAACTGCCGACAACTCAAAAAAGTTGTTCATTGAAACGTACGGTTGCCAGATGAATGTAGCCGACAGTGAAGTAATTGCCTCCATCATGCAGATGGCAGGATATTCCGTAGCAGACACGCTCGAAGAGGCGGACGCCGTGTTTATGAACACCTGCTCTATCCGCGACAATGCCGAACAAAAGATTCTAAACCGGCTGGAGTTTTTCCACTCGCTCAAGAAAAAAAGAAAACACTTGATTGTAGGTGTGTTGGGCTGCATGGCGGAGCGAGTGAAAGAAGACCTGATTGAGAATCATCATGTAGATCTTGTCGTGGGTCCCGATGCTTACCTCACCCTACCGGATCTGATAGCAGCGGTGGAAGCCGGAGAGAAAGCCATCAATGTAGAACTCTCTACCACAGAAACCTATCGCGACGTCATCCCCTCCCGTATCTGCGGCAATCACATCTCGGGCTTTGTATCCATCATGAGGGGTTGCAACAACTTCTGCACCTACTGCATCGTCCCCTACACGCGAGGCCGCGAACGCAGCCGCGACGTAGAAAGCATTCTCAATGAAGTGAAGGACCTTATAGCCAAAGGTTACAAAGAAATCACCCTACTGGGACAGAATGTCAATTCCTACCGCTTCGAAAAAGCTACAGGCGAAGTTATAACCTTCCCCATGCTGCTCCGCACAGTTGCCGAGTCCGCACCGGGAGTACGCATCCGCTTCACCACCTCCCATCCCAAGGACATGAGCGACGAAACACTGGAAGTAATTGCACAAGTCCCCAATGTCTGCAAACACATTCATCTGCCTGTACAAAGCGGCAGTTCGCGCATTCTAAAACTAATGAACCGCAAATACACCCGTGAGTGGTATCTGGAACGGGTTTCCGCCATCAAACGCATCATTCCCGACTGCGGACTGACTACGGATATTTTCTCCGGCTTCCATTCGGAAACGGAAGAAGACCACCAACAATCACTTTCCCTAATGGAAGAATGTGGTTACGATGCAGCATTCATGTTTAAATATTCCGAGCGCCCGGGTACGTATGCCTCCAAGCATCTGGAAGACAACGTCCCCGAAGAAGTGAAAATACGCCGCCTCAACGAAATCATCGCCCTCCAGAACCGACTCTCGGCAGAGTCCAATCAACGCTGCATCGGCAAGACGTATGAAGTGCTGGTAGAAGGAGTATCGAAACGCTCGCGCGACCAGCTCTTCGGACGCACCGAGCAGAACCGGGTAGTTGTCTTCAACCGGGGAACACACCGCATAGGAGATTTTGTAAACGTACGAATCACCGACGCAAGTTCCGCCACCCTGAAAGGAGAAGAAGCATAACATTCATTTTAAAGGCTACACAACATGCAGGAAAGACAGAAGAACAGAAAACTATACTTTCAGGAATTAGCAACCACAAGTAGGGAATATTTCGTTCCCTATATCACCCGGTTCAAGCCCATCACCGCGGGAATGGATGTACTGGAAATAGGTTGTGGAGACGGTGGCAACCTCTTGCCTTTCTCCCAAATGGGTTGCAACACCCTTGGAGTAGACATCGCCGCAGGAAGAATTAAAGATGCCATCGCCTTTTTCGAAGAAGCCGGAGCACAAGGAAAGTTCATCGCCTCAGACATCTTTAAGATTAAGGAGTTGGAGCATAACTTCGACCTCATCATTTGCCATGACGTCCTGGAGCATATAGAAGACAAACGTACGTTTCTATCCAATCTAAAAAAGTATCTTAGAACCGGAGGAATCGTCTTCATGTCCTTTCCTGCCTGGCAGATGCCTTTTGGCGGCCATCAGCAGATTTGCCGTAACAAAGTGGTATCGCATTTCCCTTTTCTCCACCTCTTGCCCAATTTCCTATACAAAGCCGCACTCAGGTGCGGCAAAGAAAGCCAGGGCTGTATAGATGAATTGCTAGAAATAAAAAGTACCCGCACATCCATAGAACTATTTGAAAAGCTGGCAAAGAAAGAACATATTCAAGTGGTAGACAGGGAACTCTATTTCATAAATCCCCATTATAAGATAAAATTCGGATTAAACCCCCGCCGGCTATCCGCCTTGGTTGGAGGCATTCCTTATATCCGGAATTTCTTTACAACTTCGTGCCTGTATATATTAAAAGTATAGCCTGCCCAGCACATAAAAGACATGCTGCGGAAGGCTGAAAAAGCCCCGTTTATAAGGTGTTAAAAGAGGGTTTCTCAGCTATTAATACTTGAGTTGTCAGGTGTTAATACCTATCACGCTGGATATTAATACCTGACAACTCAACTGTTAACACCTGACAAGCCGTTTATTAACAGCTATTATGTCAGATGTAAACACCTTGTATACAAGCTATTACACACGCACCTATGAAGAAGCGGATTCCTACGTCAACAAAAGCCGGTTTCTGCCCTTATCCTTCTCTTCCAGCTAGAACAAATAATAATATTGCTCCCCCAAAAACTCCCGGATGCGTTTCATTGCTTTAGTGATTTGCGCCTCCACTGTCTTGATAGAAAGTTGCATGCGGTCGGCTATCTCCTGATTAGTAAGATTCTCCGTGCGGCTTTTTAGAAACACTTCGCGGCATTTCTCGGGCAGAGATATGATGGCTTCGGTGATGAGCCGGCTCAGTTCTTCCGCTTCGAGCGAGGCGGATATGTCAATTTGAGGCGTTTCGTTCCCAGGGATGTCGTCTAAAGAAAGAGTAGTCTTGCGGTCGCGCAGGACATTGAGGCAACGGTTGCGGGCCGCCTGGAAGAGGTAGGCTTTGAAAGTAAGACGGATTTCTACCTTTTCGCGGTTTTCCCAGATATACATAAAGATGTCTATGGCAATTTCTTCCGCTTCCTGGGTGTTCTCCAGATAAAGAAACATGTAACGACACAAAGACGAAAAGTAAGTATCAAAGAGATACTTAAATGCCTGTCTGTCACCGCTCTTTATCAATCGGAGAAGGAAGATATCATCCATATTATCTGATTTTACTAATGACACCCGACAAAGTTAAAGAATATTTTTAATCTCAAAACTAAAAAAATATCGTTTTCGCGTAAGGGTTAGCTACCTTTTCTGTGTCATAGTAGTGTGAACGGTTAAAAATGACGTGATTATGAAGAGAGAAATACCTTGGGATTTGATTATCTCCAAGCTGAAAGAAGACCTCGATGCCGACGGAGAGCGGCAACTTGCCGGATGGTTGGCTGACGCAGAGAACAAGGCCATCTACGACGAACTTCAAGGCGTATGGGAGAAGGTGCGTGCCAAGGTAGTGGACTATACCCCCGACACTGATTACTACTGGAAAGAGTTGACGCGCCGCATGGATGCCGTTGAAGAAGCCCAGCCCACCCCGGTTCCTCCCTCACGTTCCGTCCACTTTCGGCGATACATAGCCGCTGCTTGCATCACAGTAGCTGTTTTCCTTTCCGCTACCTTATATATAGGTATAAAAATAGGGCGGCCCCAGCTGGCACAGCAGACTTACTCAAACTGGGGAGGGAAGTCCGAAGCAATGCTGCCTGACGGCACACAAGTGTGGATTCACTCCAAGACGTCGCTCGCCTATTCCACCCGTTACTTGTCCGCCAATCGTGTGGTGAGCCTGAGCGGAGAAGCCTACTTCGACGTGGCACACGACAAAGACAAGCCCTTTATCGTGGAGACGGAGGGCATGCGGGTAGTGGTGCATGGAACGAAATTCAACGTAGAAGCTTTCCCCAACTCGGAGAACATCTTTGTAAGCTTGAAGGAAGGCTCCGTGTCGTTGGAGACCGAACGGGAACAGCGTTTCCTGCAACCGGGAGAAACCGCCACCTTCAACAAGCGTAGCCATAACCTGCGGATAGAGAAAGGAGACGTGGACCTGGCCGTCTGCTGGGCAAGCGAACAGATGGTGTTCCGCGACAAGCCGCTAAGCGAAATCTGCCGCTTCCTTTCCAAATGGTACAACGTGAAAATCAACCTGTCGCCCGAACTGGGAGACAAGTTCCGATATACCTTCACCCTGCGTCACGAACCTCTGGAAGAAATTCTGAGAATCATGGCGCGCATCAACCCGATGACTTATACGTTTGATGACGAAAACACGTTGAGCATCTTGCCATAAAAGAGAAAAAGGAGAACAACAAGAAAAAGAAGAAAAACCAAATATTTTATTATTAACCCGATTGGCGAACTGTCTGCGGGCTGACCCCCACTGAGCAGATTGAACGGCAATCTATTAGTTAACTTTTAATCTTTTAATAAATGATGAACGACAACATTCTGAAAAAGAAAGTGAAGCCGATTCGCTGGAACGTGTGGAGCATTGCACTGTCAATGCTTACCCTGTTTGCCTTTGCGTCATGCAGCGACGACGACGATGAGACTACCGAGCGTAACGGCTGGGTAAGGGTACTGCCCATGGAACTGAACTTCACAGCCAGTGGAGGCACGCAAGATGTCTACCTGGTGGTGACGAAGGACGTAGACCTCGCCAACCTTCAATGCACCGTAGCCGCCAATGGCGAAGACTGGTGCTCGCCCACCCTCCAAGACAACCTGCTCAAGGTGACCGTAGACCCTACCTATTATGAAGAGCCGCGCGCCACAGTCATCACGCTCGCCTATGGAGACCTAACCCGCGAAATCCCCGTCAGCCAAGCTGCTTCCAGTGGTTCGGATGACGTGAAGATTGCCGTCTCCGCCGCCACTGCCACCACTGAAGAAGTGGAAAGCGAACCACGTGGCATCGTCAATTCTTATGACGGAGACTACAGCACGTACTTCAACTCTAAATTCGGTGCTTACACCGACTGGCCTTTCCAGATTACCTACACGCTGGACAATTGCACCTCGCTAGACTACATCGTCTACCACCCACGCACGGACAACGGAACCAAATATGGTGCCTTCAACCAGTTCGAAGTATGGGTGTCTACCAAGTCCAAGCCGACTTTCACCAAGCTGAAAGAGTTCACGCTGGAAACCAGCTACACGGCTGCCTCTATCTTGCGTCTGGATGAATCGGTAAAGGATGTGAAACAAGTGCGTTTCGACATCTACGCCGCTCACAACAACCGCATCAGTTGTGCCGAAATGGAATTCTTCCGTGTCAGCGCCAACAAGTACGACTACCTACAGATATTCACAGACAACTCCTGCTCGGAACTTCGCGAAGGCATCACTGAAAAAGAAATCAAAAAGATGCCCGGCGAGACTTACAAGAAACTTGCCACCGCTCTGCTCAACGGTACTTATAATAAAGAGTACCGCGTAGCCGAATATCGCCCCTACCAGAATCCGGGCATCATGGCAGGTATCAACAAAACCTCCACTTACAGTCTGCGCGATAACCCCACGGGTATTTACGTGGAACAAGGCGAAGAAGTGCTGGTACTCGTAGGAAACACGCGCGGACAAAACATCTCAATGACCGTACAAGACCTCTCACTGGGCTATAACAGCAGCCGCACCTACACCTTGCAAGAAGGCGAAAACAAACTGAAGATGACCAACGGCGGACTGATTTACATCCAGAACATAACCAACGAAAACATTCCCCTCACCCTAGAAACCGAGCAGGACCGCGCAGCCGCAGCAGCCAAGACGGTGAAAGTTCACTTTCCCTTCGGCAAAGTGAACGGTTACTTCAATGCCCAAACAGGCACACAGGCTGAGTTTGAAGAAACCTTGCGCAATGCCAAATACAAAGATATTGACGTACTAGGCAAATACGTGCATGTCACATGGACCGTAAACGACTACAAAGAAGCCAACACTCTTATCCTGGAAGTAATGGAACTTCTCGACCGTGTTGTCTACCTGGAATGGGACTTCATGGGCTTGTTTAAGTACCATAAAGAATTTGGCAACCGCATGTACCTCCATGTGGAATACAACAGCCAAAACCCCTACTCTGCCGCCAACCATACAGCTTATCTACCCAGCTACAAGGGTGTGTTCTGCACCACCGCCGAACTGCAAAGCCGCGTATGGGTGCTTGGTCACGAAATAGGGCACAGCAACCAGACTCGCCCTGGCATGAAATGGACAGGAACCACGGAAGTAACCAATAACATCCTTGCCAACCACGTCCGAACTTCCTTTGGCAAAGGCTCCCGCCTGATGGACAAAGACACCGGAGTGACCGTGTACGAAGAAGCTATCGCCAAGATTGTAAAAGCCGAACAGCCGCATTGCCTCAACAATGCCTCCAACGAATACTACGTAAAGCTGGTTCCCTTCTGGCAACTGAAACTTTACCTGATGGACATCCTAGGCAAAGAAGACTTCTACCGCGATCTGTATGAGCACTATCGTGTGACGCCCGACCTCGACACCACCGTTGACACTCAGGGCATCCTGCAACTCGACTTCGTACGCCAAGTGTGCAACCTCGCCCAAGTGGACCTGCTGGACTTCTTCGAGAAATGGGGATTCCTCCGTCCGGTAGACATCACTGTCAACGACTATGGCAATAAGAACTTCACGGTGACCGAAAAACAAATAGCCGACCTCAAGAAAGAGATTGAAGCCAAAGGTTACGACAAAGCGCCCGAAGACCTCTATCTGATTACAGACGAGAACTTGGACCAATACAAAAAATAGCCTGTCAAACGAATACACAACAGTAATTAAAGTAACATTATGAAAGCTATCAAACGATATACAGCTATCAAATTCCCGCTGCTCCTTGCCTGTGCTTTGCTTGTCCTGACGTGGACAGCTTGCAACGACGACGATGAAGCGCAAATAAAGGTGAACCGCATGGTCATCACTAACATCCCTGAAGAGGGGCTCACCCTGATTGAAGGCGACACGTGGAATGCCAACGTATCCACCCTGCCCGAAAATGCCGTAGACGCCACGGACTACACCTATCGCTACACCAGTGGAAACGAAGCCGTCTTTACCGTAGACGACGCCGGAACCGTGACCGCCACTGGCGTGGGCGAAGCGGTACTCACTGCCTGGTCAGTGAATAATACCGACCTGTGGACAACCTGCCTGGTGAAAGTAGAGAAACGAATCTACCCCGTGACCTCGATTGAAATTCCTGAAAAGTTCCGCGATCATCACATAGGTGTAGAGCGCACCTTTGACTTGGGTTCTCTTATTACCGTATTACCCGCAAATGCTACCACTCCGGATGTAGTTTACCAATCGTCCGACGCCATGATAGCCGAAGTAAACGAATACGGCGAAGTCTACACCAAGGCATTGGGCGACGTCACCATCACCGTGAAGGCAGTAGACGGCAGCAACGTAACAGCCTCCTGCAAGATACATGTGCAGAACGTAGAATACACCGACCTCCTCGACCGTATCGGCTGGACCGTATCTACCTCCCATCCTTACATCCCGGATGCCGTAGTGAACGGAGCCCCCGAATGCCTTATCGACGATGACCTGAAGACCTGCCTGGCACTGGTGAAACCCGGAAAGACAGTAGGTGACGTGCAAGTGGGCAAAGATGAGTCTGTGTTCTTCGTGCTCGACATGCAGACGCCGCAGACCTTCGACTTCTTCAAGCTGCGCCACCGCACCAATAACACCTCCGCCAACTTGCGCGTCACGAAAGTGTCGGCATACGGCAGCAACGATGGAGAAACGTTTACCGAACTCCTCAAGCAAGCCTCCGTTCCCACCGCCGCTTCCATCAGCGAAGTAATCATCGACCTGCCATCCCAGGTCACCTACCGATACTTCAAGCTGACCTACGATGGTTGGAGCAACTCTGGCAACACTATCCAGATGTCCGACTTTAACCTCGGTAACATCAAATATCTCGAGAACGAACCCGATAACAAATAAAAAACATGAGCCTATGTAACAGTAGATAAGACGTAAAAACCCGGTACATACCAACAAGAGGGTGAAGCCCGCTACGGGCACCACCCTCTTCCAAATCATTTTATTATTAACCCGGGAAGCGGGGTTCGCTTAGGAATCTGACCATTCCAAAGCATCCTTCTCTCCCTACAGTTAACTTTTAATCCACAAAAATATGAATTTAAAGAAACATCTAGCATGTTTATTGCTATTATTTTCTTGCGCTGTTCTCTCGGCGCAAGTAAATGAAAAGCTACTGACAGTCAGCTTTTCCAACATTCCTTTATCCGAAGCGATGACCCGCATCGAAAAAGCCAGCGGCTACACTTTCTTCTACGATGTGAAGCAAGTAGACGTGCAGCAAACCGTCAGCCTCCATGCCCGGAAAGCTCCTATCTCTAAGGCACTGGCTGAAATGTTGAAGAAGACCGACTTGGGATTCGAGGTGACCAGTACGCAAATAGCACTCTTCCCCAAGAAGGCTACGCCTGCCACCACGGGGAAGGAAACCCGCATCCACGGTAAAGTAGTCGATGAAAACGGCGAACCCATCATCGGCGCCAACGTGATTGTGGAAGGAACCACCAACGGGGTCATCACTGATCTTGAGGGTAACTATACCCTTACAGCACCCTATGGCGCCCAACTGAAAATATCTTATATAGGATATACCACACAAATGGTAAAGGCGGGACAGAAGTCCATCGTCAAGATGCAGGAAGACTCCAAGACATTGGAGGAAGTAGTCGTAGTGGGCTACGGTACAATGAAGAAGAAAGACCTCACCGGCGCTGTCGCCTCCCTGAAAGCCAGCGACCTGGAGAAGGAACAGCCACAAACTATCCAAGACATGCTACGCACAGGAGTAGCCGGTCTGTCAGTAGGTATCGAGACCGATACGAAAGGTAATACAAGCATGATGATTCGCGGTAAGAACAACCTCCGCGCCACATCTACCGACAAGTCTTCTCTGGAACCGCTCATTGTGCTCGACGGAGTTATCTACCCCGGACAAATGACCGACATCAACCCGAACGATATTGAACAAATCGACGTATTGAAAGATGCCAGCTCCACCGCCGTATACGGTGCGAAAGCTGCCAACGGTGTAGTGCTCATCACTACTAAGAAGGGAACCAGCAGCAAGAAGCCGATCATCAACTTCAGCGGCAAGTGGGGTCTCTCTATGCTCAACTCTCTGCCCGACGTATACGAAGGAGACGACTTCATCAACTTCCGCCGCGACGTGGAACTAAGCAAAGACGCTACTAAAGCCGCCGCAGGCTACTACAACAATCCCGCCAACATGACCAACCAGGAACTGGCTCAGTGGATGGGCAACTCCAAAGGCGACCCCACCCGCGAATGGCTCACACGTCTCGAACTGACCAGCACCGAAATAGACAACTACATGGCAGGACGCACCATAGACTGGAAAGACGTCATCTATCAAGACGTTGCCTTGCGCCAAGACTACACCGTAAGTATCGCCGGTAAGAAAGACGAAATGTCCTATTACTCTTCTCTGAACTACCTGAAGAATGAAAGCAACGTACGCGGTGGCGGATATAGTGCCATACGTGCCCGCGTCAACCTGGAGAATAAAGTACAGAGCTTTCTCACCTACGGCGTGAACGCACAGTTCACCTCCCGCAACGAAGGCTACACCGGAAACGATACCGGTTACTATACTTCCCTCTCCCCTTACGGAAGCCTCTACGAAGAAGATGGAACCACGCTGAAGTATTATCCTACGGGCAACAACAACCAAATCAACCCGCTAGTAACTCCCGAATTTACTAACAAACGGAAGGACATCGAGAACCTCAACGCCGCCATCTATCTCAAGATAGCTCTCCCCTGGGGATTCTCGGTGCAGACTACTTACTCCCCCCGCTTCGAATGGACCAACTATCTCTACCACAAATCCGCCGACCACCCGGGAGCCGGGAGCCAGAACGGACGCGTAGAACGCCAACACACCAAAGACTTCTACTGGCAGTGGGATAACATGCTGAAGTGGAATAAGACCTTCGGCAAACATGCCTTCGACTTCACTTTCCTTGCCAACTGGGAGAAGTTCCAACGCTGGAGCGACGAGATGACTAACGAAGATTTCCTCCCTACCGACGGTCTAGGCTATCACGGAATAGGATTCGGAACCACCCCGCAAGTAAGCAGCGATGACACCTACCGCACAGGAGATGCTTACATGGGACGCCTGCACTACGTATATGACCAACGCTATCTGCTGACCGCCACCTTGCGTCAAGACGGATACTCCGCCTTCGGTATGGCAAACCCGCGCGCTACGTTTCCCGCTGTAGCCCTGGGTTGGGTATTTTCCGAAGAGAAATTCTTCCCTAAACTCTCTTGGTTCGACTATGGTAAGCTACGCTTGTCATGGGGTAAGAACGGTAATCGTGCCGTAGGCACCTATGCAGCCTTCATGCAACTCTCTCCGCGCAAATACCTCTATGTGGACCCTGCCACCGGAAAGTTGATTACCACAAACACATTCTATGCCTCCACGATGGCGAACCCCAACTTGAAATGGGAAACCACTGTCTCCTGGAATGCCGGTCTGGACTTCACGCTTCTCGGCGGGCGCCTGGGCGGTAGCCTCGATGTATACAAGAAGATTACACAAGATTTGCTTGTCAGCCGTGCCCTGCCCAGCATCATCGGCTATACAAGTGTGATGTCCAACATTGGCGAAGTGCAAAACAACGGTGTCGAACTGTCACTACATTCCACCAACATCAAGATGAACAACCTGACATGGCGCACTACCTTCAACTTTGCCTATAACAAAAACAAGATTACCCACCTCTACGGGCTGATGGAAGATGTGAAAGACTCCGAAGGAAACATCATCGGTCAACGCGAAGCGGACGACATCGCCAACAACCGTTTCATTGGACATGACATCGACGAGATATGGGGCTACAAAGTAGTAGGTATCTGGCAGGAAGAAGACCGCGAAGAAGCTGCCAAATACGGACAGCAACCGGGCGACGTACATCTGTTGGACAAAGACGGGAACTACAAGTATGACAACGATGATAAAGTATTCCAAGGAACCACCACCCCGCGCTTCCGCTGGAATATGCGCAACGAGTTCACCTTCTTCAAGAACTTCACGTTCTCTTTCAGCATGTACTCTTACCTGGGGCATAAGAACACCGTAGCCCGCTTCAGCAACGACAACGCCTTGTTGAACGTCACCAACCAGATTAAACGCGAATATTGGACTCCCGAAAACCGCAACAACGAGTATCCGCGCCTGGCAAGCAAAAAGCCGAGTGGCGTATCTTACAGCATCTACAAAAACGCCTCCTTCCTCCGCTTCGACAACATCTCGTTGGGCTACAGCTTCCCGTCGAAATGGCTCGAACCGCTCAAGATTCAGGCTCTGAACATCAATGCCACCATGAAGAACGTAGGCTTTATCTCCAACTGGCCGGCTTACGACCCGGAACATGTAGATGCCAACACGCCGAGAATCATTTACTTTGGAATTAACTTGACTTTATAATACTTGACGAATATGAGACTAACAAATAAAAAAGCAGGAACCGCCTGTATGATAGGATTTGCCATCCTGGCAAGCAGTTGCTCGGATTGGCTCGAACCGAAACCTTTGTCATTCTACACCCCGGAGAATTCCTTCATCGACTATAATGGTCTGAAGACAGGAACGGATATGCTCAACCGCGATGTGCGCTACTTCGACTTCTACCCCACTACCGGCTCGGCAGACCCCTGTATCCTCTCCGAGTATTTCTTTTCAGACATGAGCGTGAATGCCCGTACCGACGCTGCCAATTCCCCACAAGACTTGGTTCGACAAATTACCCCCAGCGCTTCGTTGACAGGCAATGCCAGCCAGATTAACAATTACTGGACTTACCTCTACAAAGGTATTAAAGACGCCAACACACTACTCACCCGCTCGGAGACTGCCAAGTTCGGCAACGAGGAGCAACGCCTCGAAGTAGAAGGACTTGCCTGCTTCCACCGTGCCTACCGCTACTATCGTCTCGTTCATCAATATGGCGACGTCCCTTTCATTACGGAAGAAATCACCGGACCGCGCTACGACTTCTACACCACCAAACGCGAAGCCATCCTGCGCTACTTGAAAAACGACCTCGACCGCACAGCTCCCTATCTGACTAACAACGTGTACATCGGTCAAGTGAGCCAAGCCGCCGCCTATCACCTATTGACCAAGATAAACCTCGCCCTGGGAGAGTTTGACGATGCCATCGAATCGGCAAGTAAAGTTATTGACGACGGCGTGCACCATCTCATGACCGAACGTTTCGGCATAGACAAAGCAGATCCGACGAAAAACGTAGTATGGGACCTTCACCAATCGGACAACAAGGCTTTGCCCGAGAATAAAGAAGTGCTCTACATGGTGCTCGACCGCTATGATGCCGGAGAAGACATCCGCTCCACCGCCGGCTTGGAAATCAAGCGCCAGGTACTACCCTGGTTCTCTAAAGACGGAGAGATAAAGACTCCCGACGGAGAGAACGGCTTTACCGACAACGATGCCTCCAAGAATCCTTACCTGGAAGAATACGGACGCGGCGTATGTACTGCCCGTTCCACTTGGTATCACACACACATGGTGTGGACACTGGACAACACCGACCTGCGCCATGCCCCGGGCAACTGGATAGAGATGACAGATCTCGTCTACAACAACCCCGCCCTGAAGGCGAAAGGCTCCAAGTGGTATGGTAAGCCCCTGCAATTCAGGGATGACAAAGGCAATGTGCTGGTTAATGACACTATCCGCGACTGGGTGGGCTGGCCTCACTATAAGACGAACGTAGCCGACCAGAAAGACAAATGGTGGCGTGGTGGCTGGGCAGACTGGTACATCTTCCGCCTGGCGGAGACCTACCTGCTGCGTGCCGAAGCTTACGTGTGGAGAGGCAAGGGAGACGACTTGCAGAAAGCAGCAGACGACATCAACGCCGTTCGCCGCCGTGCCCAAGCACGCGAACTGAGTGCCGATGAAATGACTATCCGTACCATACTTGACGAGAGAGCACGCGAACTCTACTATGAAGAGCCACGCAAAACGGAACTCACCCGCATCGCCTTCCTCTATGCCAAAACAGGAAAAGCGGATGAGAAAGGCAGAACCTATTCAATGAGCAACTTTACGGAGAAGAACTACTTCTATGACCACATCATGGATGTGACGGACTTCTACAACAAAGGTGTCACCACTGCAAAAGGAAACACATACACCATGGCTCCGCATCATGTCTTGTGGCCCATTGCATTGAAGGCTATCTCTACCAATGTGCAAGGACATATCAACCAGACACCGGGATATGCCGGATCAGAAACGAATATAGAACCACTGGATATAGAATAAAGAAAGAAGTTAGAGGAGGGAAAGGAGTTATCAGCCTTGTGGGCTTGGAAGTTAAAACTTCTCCCCATTCCCTCCTCTTTCACTCCTTTTCCCTAATTAGTTATGAAGATAAACATTCACACTCCCTGGATGGCATCCACTTTCCTACTGCTCCTGCTATTTCAAACGACAACGCAGGCACAAGAACTGCCCTTCCGCCCCGCGGAGATAAAAGAGATAATGAAGAAAGTTGCCGGCTGGCAAATAGCCAACCCCAACAAAGGCCCCGAGCACGGAGACCTGAGCTGGACCAACGCCGTTCTCTATGTAGGCATGCTCGACTGGGCGGAACTCACCGCCAAAGAAGACGGCAACAAAGACTACCTGAAATGGCTTACCCGCATCGGCTACCGCAATGGCTGGCAACCGGACAAACGTATGTACCATGCCGACGACATTGCCGTTTCCCAGGTCTTCATCGACCTCTACCGAAAGTACAACAACCGCTCCATGCTCATCCCCACCCTGGCACGCACCGACTGGGTGATGAATCATCCTTCCAAAGGCTCCTTTGAACTGGATTACCGCAAACCGGAGACCTTGGAACGCTGGACCTGGTGCGACGCCCTCTTTATGGCGCCACCTGTCTATGCCAAACTCTATATGCTCACCGGAAAGAAAAAATACATCCGCTTCATGAACCGCGAATACAAAGCTACATACAACTATTTATTCGATAAAGAAGAGAATCTTTTCTACCGCGACCACCGCTACTTCGACATGAAAGAAGCCAACGGCAAAAAGGTGTTTTGGGGTCGTGGCAACGGCTGGGTATTGGGCGGATTGGTAGAAATACTAAAAGAATTGCCTAAAAGAGACAAGAACCGCCGGTTTTATGAAGAATTATTCGTAAAATTGTGCACTCGTGTGGCAAGCCTTCAAAATGAGGACGGTTTCTGGCATGCCAGCCTCCTCGACCCTGCCTCCTACCCCTCGCCTGAAACGAGCTGCACCACCTTCATTGTTTATGCCCTGGCGTATGGCATCAACGAAGGTCTGCTAGACCGGGAGACGTATCTCCCCTCTCTCGTCCGAGGCTGGAAAGCTCTGGTATCTGCTGTAGATGCCGACGGTAAACTGGGCTATGTGCAGCCCATTGGAGCCGACCCCAAGAAGGTGACACGAAGCATGACGGAAGTGTATGGCGTAGGTGCTTTCCTCATGGGCGGATGTGAGATTTATAAGATGGCAACAATAAAATAACAGACAGAATGAGAAAAAGGATTCCACTAGGACTACTTATTGCGGGGCTACTCTCACTAAGCACCGTAGTCTACGGACAGACAACAAAAGCAGTAAAGGAACAACAAAAGATTCCTTTGAAGTATGGAGCTACCAACACCGGCAAGAGGCAAGACCCCGCCATGC
>JAUUNK010000185.1 GCA_030844565.1 Bacteroides ovatus | reverse complement strand
TCTTCTCCACGAGGGCGGCAAACGCTTTGCTTTCGATTGTTATTACTTCCATAATCTGTTGATTTTTAAAATTATGGTCGCAAATGTCCGCCTATTCGATTGTTTTTCTTTTCACGTCCGTACCACCTTGCCAAAGATTTTTTCCGGCACGAAAAAAGCCGCCGGAGAGCCTTTTCTTCGGTTCTTCCGGCGGCTGCAAGCCGCTTGTCACTGGTTAGGGTATGATAAAGGGAGAATTTGGCAGCTTGCTATGAACTTGGTAATCCTGTTATTGTTTTTTAATAAGTTAGCTATCCGTTTCGTCCATCCGTTTGAGCAGTTGCTCGATCATCTGGTCAAGATACACCGTCCGGCTGTTCTTCCGGTTACGCATGGCGATAAACGTGTGGTACACGTCGCCCAGATCAATATGGAACGTCCGTTCAAATGCCGTCACGATGTCGATAATGTCCGCTTTCCCGTTATCCACGCTTCCCACCGCATGGATGCCATATATCAATTCCACCGCTGCCGCTTTCTTGTCCGTCCAGTACAGCTTCTTTCCCGATAGCGGCTCGCCGTCCGTAGGCTCACGCATCCGCCTTGTCAGGAAAGCTAACAGCAGTTCCACCGCAATCAGCCGGGCGACCAGTCGGTCATATCCGGTGGATAGCTCCGCTTCCGGCTCGAAGATGAACGTGTCCGTTTCCGGGCTTATCTCCGTTTGTCCCCGTTTGAAGTAGAAGTTATCCCGGTACGTAGCCCCGCTACGGTAATACTGGAAGAATGACAGGCTGTTCTCAAAGGCTGCTTTCATCTTCTCTATCTCACCCTGATAATAACCTGCGGCAAGCTCATGACTTGGCGGTCGGTTACTCTCAATTTGGAATATCTTATAGAAGTACAGCAGCCGTCCGAGTATCAGCGGCTTTTGGTACTTAAAAAATCGGATTTCCTCTGCGTCGTCCTTAAACTTGTGTGACAGTGCGAAGTCTTTCAGTTCAACCATCTTTTCTTTCAGGAACTTTGTCATTTCACGGCATCCCGGAATAATGTTTTCCCCTTCCAGATTGACCGTCCCCGTATAGCGGTCAATCTCCTGTAACATTGAATCAAAAAATTTATCCATGCAATCCTTTTTAGGTTTCTAAAAACGGCTGCAAAGTTATTGGCAATCCGAATATTACTTTTTTCGTTTCCCGTCCATTCTTTTTCGATAATCGTTCAAATCGCACAAAAGAGGCTGTTTTACCGTAATTTACACATACAATCGTGCCAAGTCAACCCCTTTCCCTTTCGCCAGTTCGTAATAATCCTTGTTCATATCTTCCCCGGCAAGTTTCCATATACGTTTAC
The DNA here is from genome assembly GCA_030844565.1 of Bacteroides ovatus. GTDB lineage: Bacteria > Bacteroidota > Bacteroidia > Bacteroidales > Bacteroidaceae > Bacteroides > Bacteroides ovatus_A. Next base: position 8,669 of record JAUUNK010000185.1, on the reverse strand, counting down.
GTACATCTGGCAAAGAGCGCAAATCAGAATCTCTAAAATAATTATCCATTTTGGCATCCTCTTCAATTAAATCGTCCCGCCCGGAAAAATCTAATGTGGCAACAACAACCTCATAGTAACCATATCCGGTAGATGGCATCACTTTTATTTCATCATAATAAATCTGTTCTGTTATATCTATGGGGAACGCCAGTTCTCCCAATGTCAGGTAATAATCCATATTCCGGCTTCCCAATGTTTCCGGGAAACTCACTTCAATGGGATTAACCTCTCTTTTACCAACTATCATTCCCTTGTATTCACTAAGAAAATCCTTAAATACGAATGTCCCGGTAACAGCTTTCTTCTCAAAGTCCACATCTTCCACCGAAGTGTACACACCCAAGAACATTTCAACCAGCACACTCTTATTGAAGAATCCCAGATAATTAAATTCTCTTTCTTCTTCCGGCACAATCTTAATATACTGTTTCGTTACATCAAACAGCACCCTTCCGAATATAAACTCCGTTTCGGACACCGGAATAGCGAACACATCGCCCGTCGTACATTTTACTTTCTTTGCCATACACTTGATTTTACAGATATAGTTACTCTAAATACTTCGCTTTCTTTCCCAATATCTCTTGCCACCACACCGGAGTATATTCTTTGGTACGTGGGTAATCCTCAAATTCTGTTTCTAATCTCTCTGGGTTATCAAATACATCATTGGGTAATGAAGACTTATTGTCATAATTAAATTCAATAATAAATTTCTTTTGGGTATCAAATTCGATTTTACATATAAGCCATGAACCTTCATTGCTTGCCTGCTTATACATATCATCTTTTATTTCTGACAACAAGTCCGAAGCTGCTAAAGAAACAGGCATTTCAGTTGTCGAGTTTCCTTGTATGAAATATCCCTTTGTTCGCACATCGCCAATACAATGCGCTTCTACAATAATTTTACTCCAATTACCTGTACAATACTTATTGAATACTTTCATCGAATTTTCTATAACTTGCCGAATCTTCTCTTGTATCGCAGGTGTTTGGTAAGTCTGTGTTCGCTGTGTAATAGCTAATTGCTCCACGATAACAGTATTTTTCAAATACTTCGCTTTCTTTCCCAATATCTCTTGCCACCATAATGGAGTATATTCTTTTGCACGTGGGTACTTCTTAAATTCAGCAACAAAATCATCTGAATCTACTAAGTGGTCTTGTGGAATCTGGCTTTTATCGTCATAGACAAATCGGATAGAATACGTCAAATCAGGATTTAGCTCAATAATGCAATAGAACCATGCACCTTCCACTTTTGCCTGATTGTACATTTCCTTTTTAACATCGTTCATTATATCAAACACCTGCAAAGATGTTTTCATTCTATGTTCCTGCCCTTCTTTAATTACAGTATTTTTTGCTCTTAGCCCCACAGCCATACAACGAACAGATATTATAATTTTATCCCATTTATCATTGTAATCCTTATCATATAACACTAATGCACTATTTATGACTTCTTGAATTTTAGATAATATCTCAGGTGTCTGATAAGTCTGTGTCCGTTGTGGAATAGTGTTCTGTTCTACTTCTTTTTTCTTTGGGGCATCTATTCGGATCAGTGGCGCATCTGATTTACGGCACAGCGTTTCTACTGTATCAAGATACCAGTTCCAGAACTCCCGCCTTTTTCCCGCATCCCCTTCATCCACAAAAGGATTTCCCCCGGCAAAAGCCATCGAAGCAAAAAAGTCCGTATTCCATACCTCATACTCAAACGCACCATCATCTTCTCCTTCGTATTCGTCAATATCCAGTATAGCGGCGGCATGATCCGCTATCGAATAACAAAGTGAGATTACCGCCCATCCTGCCATACTTTCCGTACAGGATTGCCCCTCTACATAGTTACGTAGTCTATTCGCTTCTTCGACTAAGGTATCCGCTTTCCCTTTCCTGTGGTAAAGATATTCGTCCGCCGAACACAGCAGTTTCCGCAACAAGGTATCTTCAATCTCATTTCCCCAAAGAGGATATACCTTCTTGCAGCACTCCGCAAACACTTTGTTCACTATCTCCACGTTACCGATGGACTGTAACAGTTCCACACGGCAGGACAAAGGCAAATGACCGTTACCGCTTTGCTCTATAACCGTCCTTAGCTCGCTTATTTCAACTCTTTTGCTTTTCATAAAATGGGAAAGAAGTGTTTTTATATTCATTGTAACTTATCATTAATCTTTCATTATCAATTTCTCCGTATCTCACCCGGACTTGCCCCGAAATTCATCTGGCAGAACTCCGTCAGGTACGATTGCGACACAAACCCGCATACCTCTGCCACTTCCACCAGCGGCAAGTCTGTTTGTGTGAGCAGGTTCTTCACCTTGTCTTTCCGCAGTCCTTTCAGCCATTCATGGGGAGTAGTACGGAACTCTTCACGGAACAGCCGCCGGAAAGTGCTTAGGCTGTACCCGCAAAGGTCAGCCAGATGTCCCGTATTCTTTGCCTTCATGTAGTGCTTCGTAACCTTCTCCACGAGCCTTTTATTCTTCACCATTCCCAGATACACCTCTGCCTGCAACAACTCTTCACCCGTCATTTCCTTTACCTTCGCACGGGCAATAGGTATTTCCAGTTCCGTTGCACCTTTCGGCAATTCCTCGCTCTTGGTGCAGTGCGGACGTTTCCGTTTCATTTGTTGCACATACTGCGCCAGTCGGTTATACACACCGTTCAGATACCCCCGTTCAGGATAGATGTGCAATATCCGGCACAAGTACAGCAGTTCCCTGTTGCACCCGTAGTTGATATACCAACTCGATAACCGGAACACATACCGCAGTGCCGCATCTTCCCGTGACAAGGCAACCAGCATCACATACGCCTCGAAACCCTTGTCGCTGTACGTCACCGCTTCCGGTAGCTTGTTCAGCGTATCTGCCACGAACCACATTACCCGTCCGTCCTCGGCAAGCTGTTCCAGCCCGGCAAATTCCCCCGCATCCTGCTTGCTTCGTATCATTCCTTCCATTGTTTCCACCAGAGCTTGCACCTTCTCCGCAATCTCCGGTTCTGCCATCACCGCTGCCCGCACCAGTTCTTGGCTTAATGTTGATGTTGTTTCCATTTTCTAAGTTTGACTTACTGTTATATGTTATTAATAGTCTAATCAATCAGATACTTATATACATTGATATTACTCTGTTGCAGGCTCTACATATTTTACGTCCTTTTCAAATGTACCAGTATCTCCGTCTATTGTGTAAGTTGTCCATGTCCATTTGTTTAATGCAGTAGGTTCAATTGACACAAACCATTGAGGGTGACCATTGGAAGAATCAAATGAAACATTCATCAAACGATTTATTTCGTATGTAAAATAACCGTCTGTTCTAAAGTTAGATGAATCTATTATGGTACATGTAGAATCACTATTCAAGATATATTCAGGCACATCAAGTAGTTTATTATTGCCCGTTTTTCTATTAAACCAGCCTTCTTTTTCTAAGAGAGAAATAATATCTTGTGGCTTAATCTTACCAAACTTCAAATCTTCATTGACAACTTTTATTAAATCTCCATTTTCATTGTAGTATTTCCATTCTCCAAACGCAATAGTACGAAAATAGTAACACCCTTTTTCTTTGAGCATACCATTAGGGTGAAAAGTCTTATATGTAGTATAAAAGTCACAAGCAGGCGCATATTCATTTGTAATACCACCTGAACTTATTTTCCCAATTACAACAAGCGTTTGCCCACGTATAAAACGGACACCTTTTGTTCCGTTCTCGGTGGCTGCAAAATCGTATTTCTCTATTTCTCCGTGTGCCTGTATCATGGTCGAATCATCTTGTGCTTTGCAAGCAAACCCGAAGCCTGCAAACAAAACTGTTGCTATTATCCGTTTCATGGTTCATATATTTACGTTTCTCAATACCCTCACCAATCGCTTTCGTTATAATTACTACTTTCATAAATCAATTTATCATTTTTGATAACTAAGATTTGCATTTTATCAGTTGGTACACTCATTTCCCCTTTCTCTGTTTTCAGACTTACTCCGGTGGGCTTTCCTTCATTATCAATATGAATGGTAAAATCACCTTTCGGCAACTTTCCTTCACCATACAACTTTTCGTAAAGCTCCACAATATCAAAATCATCCCTTTGCGGATAATCACTGCCGAACACCTTTTCAAAAGCAGAAAGAATCATTTGCTCATCAAATACGAATCTAACTTCATATTGATCCTTACCTGCCGTCCAACTTATATATATATTACGGGGACGAGCCTGTAAAGAATATAGATTCTCTTTCAGTCTTTCCCATAAAATCACATCATATTCTCCGTTGAAATAATGTACTGCAATTTGTGTTAAATCCACATCTTCCATTTCTATTTCAGGAACTATATGATAATTAAAACGTTTACGGTAATTTTCAAACAACAAACTGTCAGGCAAACCATTTTTCTTTAAGTTCTCATATACTCTTGGTTCATCTTCAATAGTGGACTTGACATATTCATCTCGGCTAATAATAGCACGAGGGCGAAATTCAGACATTTTCACAGGCACTTCCACCCCATGCAGACAACAGACTTCTGTCCTTCTACCATCACCAACAGCCCATATTTGTATCATTCCATAGGGAGCCATGCCAACAACAAGTCCGTTATATCGCTTCTCTATTTTCCGTACATTCATCCAAACCGTGTCAAATAACGATTGTAATCTGTTTTTTGGCAACCACTCCGAAACAAAATAGAATTTGTTTTCAGTAAATGACAACCATACGATCTCTATTGCTTCCGGTAAAGGTTTGTATTCTTCACCCACAACGTGCAGTGATTGTCCCACTCCCCACACATTGCCAACTAATGATTTACTCGGTATATAAACCGTACTTCTGTCCGGCATACCGAAATACCCAACATGAATAGTCGTAGGATAAAGATAAGGTGCGCTTTCACTCGGATACCACGAATATAACTTTTCCTTCTCCTGTTGCTTCTCCTTTTTGCCGGAGCAGGAACTAAACAAACTCAATATTCCCATAACGATAAACAGTATTTTCATGGTTCATATATTTTATATTTCGTCAGTAACAAGTCTGCACCATCTTTCAATCGCCCTGCGTGGAGTAGCCGAACACCAATCGCCCACACATATATCCGTAAAATCTTCCGCATGGCATCGTTCCAGATATTCCAAAAAGTGTAGTACAGCCTTTCTCTGTTCCTCACTGAACAGCACCAGCCTTTCCCGTACAAACTCGTATAGTTCTGTTCCGGCATCCGGTAATGTCAGCGAATGAACAATGCTTTCGGGTATCATGTCCGCACTCTCATAATCTTCCAGTGCGAACAACATATACGCCGGAAGGTAGAACCTGAACCCCTGTGGCTCAAATAAAGGCAACGCATCCCGTTCTTGCAGGAGCAATTCACGGGGCACATCCTGCCAGTTCTCATAACGGCTGAACCCTTCCCGTATCTGCTTTCGTTCCAGATCATTCCCTTCCAAGTCGTTCGTTATATACTCCGTACCCGGATAAGGCATATCGCCAAAAGCATCTCTAATTTCTTGTATCATAATTTCTAAATCTCTCATGTTCATAGTCTGTATGTTTTATAATTTTCCGATATTAAATCAATTTCACTATCAGTCCACTACCAGATTTATTTCTTTTGATATGATTTGTCCGGTTACTCCGTTTACTGTGATTGTCACCTCTTTATTAAAGTCTATGTAACTATATATATAACAGGGGATTTCTCCCTCTCTTTTTACAACTTCTTTTCCAAAACTGATAGTGCGCTCTTTGTGTACTGTTCCGTTTTGCATATGATTCGGCATATAGTACCCATTTTTCCAAAGTATCTCCTGAAATTGTAGAAAGCTGATTTTAAATCCTTCATCTTCACAAACTGTTTTTATCAGTTTTCCTGTACAGTCATAATGGTAAGTGTTACCAATTCTAAGAAGGCGGTTATCATTTATAGCCCAATATTGTTCCTTTATCAATCCTGTTTCACTGTAAATCTTTCCTGCCATTATGTAATCCGGTCTGATTACTTCTATTCGATAAAAAGCATCTTGTTTATCCTTCCGGTCATAATAATATTGGCACAATTTGATAGCCTTGTCAGGCAAAGTATCGCAATATCCCCGTACTTTATATTCCGGGGTAGGGTAGCTTGTTTCTTCCATAGCCTTCTTGTTAAAAGTAGCGGTATCAAGTACTTCATATTCAACAGTTTTGGCAAACATTCTTTGGCTGGTTTTATCCACAGGATATATTTTATCATATCTTCGTCCTAAATCATATTTTGCTATAATCGAATCTACTTTCCGCTGATCCTCTTTAGTCAAAATTACCTTTTCGTAAAATTCATCACCAAACAATGCATACTTTGCTTTTGTATCAGTAGAGCCGTAATCAAAAACATTGTTCATATATGGCAACATCTTCTTATCTTCCGTTCCGTCTTTTTGGTCGGTAAACAACCAATAACCGAAAATAGGGTAAGTAGGTCTTTGTTCCTCATTCTCCGTCTTTACATCTTTCTTATCTGCAATATCAACCCTTTTCTGCCTTTCTCCTTGTCCGCCCATATAGGCATGTATAATCATTTCCCTTTCTTTCGGTGCTAAGGTAATGGCTTCTGCGTCTGCACTCTTTGTACCGTCATTGTTAAAATTATATTCCCTTAATATCAGGTACAGTGTTTCCCCTTTTAATGGAAAAGAATCGGGACGAAATTTGTTTCTTTCTACTTCATACCCATTTAGAATTGATTCTTCTCCTTCTGCAAGCCTTTCCTTTCTACTTGTACAGGAAGAGAATATCCCCAATATTCCTATAATGATAAACAGTATTTTCATGGCTCATATATTTTATATTCCAATGGCGACAAAGATACCCCGTTACCTCACATATCCTTTTTCGCTTCCTATCCATTCTTTTTCGATAACTACTCATTAGAGCAATATTTCTTAATAATGGCATCCACTTTCTTTTTCCATTTATTAGAGAGTGAAACACTTGTAATGTCTGTTATGTAAAAATTACCATTCTCATAAGGAAGTTCTTTGGTCTTTCCAACAAATATGTAATAGGTCTTTGGAGGAAGATTTGCTTGTACTGATATGTTTTCTATCATGCCATATTCTATTATTTCCCCGGCTTCATTTTTAACATCATCATGTTTTATCACACTTGCATCATAAAACGCTCCGCTTTTAAAGGCTTTAATAATATCTCGTGTTTCCTTTCGGGTTAAAGGGATTATCGAAGCAGAATCCGAAACGCTCCACCATGCGTCCACATACCTTTTATCAATCAAGCCCAATGAATCAGAATCTCCGATAAAATCGTATAGGAAGTGCTTCTTTTCTGTTTCACCGTAATCCTCTTGTTGTGCATTGGTATTTAATCCTAAACTCAGTAATCCCATTATCAATACTATTTTAAGTTTCATATTATTTCATCATTATTGTTTTTCCAAATATAGCACAAACTTTCAGAAAATACAGTATTCACTGTATTTTATTTCGTGCAGACACAAAAAAAGCACCCCGAAAGGTGCTTCACATATCACATAAAAGATTGAATGATGTTCAATTTCCGTTCAAAAGAATCATTTCAGTAGTTTATATACAGCGTCAAATTGCCGTTTCAGTCGTTCGGTATCAAGTCCCGTGGTAAAAGCTAACACGTATGACATTCCCAGATGTGTCATTCGGAACATATCGACGACCTCTTCCGTGGCAATATCATTTCTGATTTCCCCCGTTGCAATTGCCCGGTTAATAATCTTCTGCCACATCTGATGGTCTTTCTCAAAGATAGCATCCATTCTCTCCACAAAGTTCGGATAATACTTGTACGCTTGGAACAAGAACTGAAAATAGCATTTGGCACATTCCTTTCTATCTACTCCTAATTCATTGCTTAGATAGTCCATTGTCCTTTCCACCCCTTCGATATAGGTTTGCAGGAAGTCCCGCAGTGAAATATCTTCCGCAAACACGAACTTGTTTTCCACCTTGTGCGGTTCAAAGATATAGGTATCTACAACCGCCTTGAACAGTCCTAACTTATCCTTCGTATGATGATAGATACCCCGGCACGACAACCCGATAGCTTTCTCCAGTTTTACCACCGTCACCTTCTCGTAATTGTCCTGCAAGAACAGCCGGAACGCATTTTTATATATTTCAGCCTTATTTGTTTTCATATCAGCGCAGCATATATTTATCTTTGGTTTCCACGAAGATAATACATTTCTTCCGAACAGCCATAACCCCACCCGTAAAACCTCACATACACCCCACGGCTTTTTCATTTAAGAAATATTGTTCATCGCTTGTTATTGTAGTAAAAACCCTTATATTCGCGCACAGCGATGCTGAAGCACCGCCTTAGGTGTTTCTTCTTATCGTTCATTTTTATTTTTTTGTAGGCGGAATTCAATAGTGATACGATGTTAATATTGTCTTCCGCCTTTGTTTTTTGCAATAGCAAAAATACGATTTATTTCACTGATATACAACTTTTTACGCATAATATTACTAAAGAAGAAACACCTTGACTGTCTTCGTGGCAGCATCCTGACTCATTTGAGAAAATTTGTATCCTCAGTCCCTGAATACCGCAGAACAAGCAG
>JAUUNK010000184.1 GCA_030844565.1 Bacteroides ovatus | reverse complement strand
ATCCCGATTATAACTATCCGTTCAATATGGCGACAATGGCAGACAATGCTCCAAGTTGTAATAACTATATCAATGCAGTGAAATGGCATGTCGCCAATCAAAAGTTCGATGCTGCGATATTCAAAGCAGGGGTGAATAATCAGATCGTTCAGAAGTATAATCCTGCAAAGTACCCTACTGCAAAGGTGCAAAACGTGGCAGTAAATGGAGAGATCTGGACAGGTTCGGGCACTACCACAAAGAAGACATTCCCTGAACTCTCGGAGATTTCATACGAAAACAGTAAGAACATTACCTCCAGTGACAATTGTCCGCCGGAGAATATTACCAGTTGTGTGATGAAAGTCTCGTATGGCAACTTTGATTTCTTTGCCGGTGGTGACCTTCAGTATAACGGACGTTCGAGTCATGCGTGGAAAGATGCCGAACTGCCCTGTGCAAAAGCAGTAGGTCAGGTGGAACTATTGAAAGCTAACCATCACGGTGTAACCAACACCAATCAGGTAGATGCTCTGAAAGCACTCAATCCACAAACGATTGTTGTCAATTCGTGGGTAGATTGTCATCCCCGTACCGATATACTGAATTCGATGGAGACAACACTCCCTGCGTGTGACATGTTTATCACTAACTTCTGGCAAGGCGATCGCCCCAGCGGAGTAGACGACCGGGTTACGGCGGAAGAGGCTGCGAGAGTAAAGGGATATGATGGACATATTGTAGTTCGTGTGACCGACGGAGGAAACAAATATAGAGTTGTGACAATCACAGATTCTGACGGGGCAATGACTGTTAAGACTATTTCCGGTCCATATACAAGCAGATAATGAATACAAAATATTATGATGTAATAGTAGCAGGTGCAGGTCCTGCCGGGATATGTGCGGCTGTAGCCGCCGCCCGGCAAGGAGCACGTGTTGCTCTTATCGAAAGATACGGAGTCATCGGAGGTAACCTGACCGCCGGGTATGTCGGCCCTATTCTCGGTAGTGTAAGCAAGAACACGATGCGCGATGAGGTTTGTGCTATTCTTGGTGTTAAAGACAATGACTGGATTGGCGAGCATGGAAATGCTCACGATTTCGAAGAGGCAAAACTTACATTGGCAGAATTTGTCGCCAGGGAAAAGAATGTCGATGTCTTTTTGCAATGTTGCGTGTCGGATGTTATTCGTGACGGAAAGGTGGTAAAAGGCATTAAGTGTGCAAGTAACGAGGGGACACTCTGTTTTGAAGCCGCGGTTACGATTGACTGTACCGGTGATGCCATAGTATCTTTTCTTGCCGGTGCAAAAATAGAAAAAGGACGTGCTGACGGACTCATGCAGCCTGTAACCCTTGAATACACCATTGACGGCGTAGATGAATCGAAAGGAATTATCTGTATTGGAGATGTAGACAATGTCCAATTGAATGGCGAGTGTTTTCTTGATTGGTGTAAAAAGAAAGCCGATGAGGGCAAACTTCCCCGGATGCTTGCTGCCGTGCGTTTGCATCCATCGGTCAGACCGGGTTGCCGTCAGGTAAATACGACACAAGTCAATAGGGTGGATATAACTTCGGTAAGCTCTATTTTCACCGCCGATCTTGAACTTAGGCAACAGATACGCCTCCTGACTCAATTCTTGAAAGAAAATTTGCCGGGTTACGAAAACTGTAGAGTGATCGGAAGTGGTACAACAACCGGAGTGCGCGAAAGCCGCAGGGTGATGGGCGACTATGTGATCGATGCCGATGAGATGGCAGAAGGCTGCCGTTTTGCCGATGTGGTGGTACATAAAGCATTGTTCATTGTCGATATACATAATCCTGACGGAGCCGGACAGGCGGAACCAACCATCCAATATTGCAAACCATACGATTTGCCGTATCGTTGTTTTCTCCCGTTGGGCTTGGAAGGGCTTTTGGTGGCGGGACGATGCATATCGGGTACTCACAGAGCTCACGCTTCCTATCGTGTCATGAGTATTTGCATGGCGATGGGAGAGGCTGTTGGCATTGCCGCTGCCATGAGTGCGTCGCAGCATTGTACTCCGCGGGCTCTCGATGTAGGAGAGTTGCAGAAACGGCTTGAGTCGTTAGGCATAGAGCTGTTCGATTAACGTAGAACATAATCATACTTTAAATTTATAGAGCATACTTATGAAAAAGATCTATTTGTCTGTCGTGTGCTTACTGATCTCTATTCCCCTTATCGCCCAGTTGTATGTAGAGCCGGAGAAAGAGGTAGAGTGCTCTGTCTTCCTGGCAAAGGAAGGACGGGGGCGGGCACAGCAAGGACTTGAAATATGGGATGATTACATATTCTCGTGCGAGGATGGAGGGCACGTGAATATCTATGATTTCAAAAGTGCCGATCCGAAACCTGTGGCAGGCTTTGAGTTGGCGTCCTCCCATCCGGACAACCATGTAAATAATGTATGCTTTGGCGTCGAGACAAAACGCGGAGCATCGTTTCCTCTCTTGTATATCACAAACGGGAAGGTAGGAAGCGAGTTGGAATGGTTGTGTTTTGTGGAGAGCATCACCCGTCGTGGAAAACGTTTTAGCAGCGAAATCGTACAGACAATTGAACTCGATGGCTCGAAGTGGGCGGAGAAAGGGTATGTCTCCATCTTTGGTGCACCAAGCTGGCTGGTCGATCGGGAACGGGGCTTTATATGGATATTCTCGGCGCGTAAACGTACTGTGGCGAAGGTGACAAAGCATGCATGGGAAAACCAGTATGTCGCCACCAAATTCCGCATACCGTCGTTGAGTGAGGGCGCAAAGGTGCGCCTCGACGAAAATGACATTCTCGATCAGGTGGTGTTCCCCTATGAGGTCTGGTTCACGCAAGCGGGCTGTATGCATGATGGTAAAATCTATTTCTGCTTCGGAGTTGGGAAACAGGATGACAGCCGTCCTTCCTGCATCCGGGTGTACGATACGGATAGGCGGACAATTACTGCCCGGTACAATGTGCAGGAACAGGTTATTTACGAACCGGAAGATATTGTGGTTAAAGACGGGGTTATGTATGTCAATACCAATACGAATGCGAAAAAGACGTCTGATCTTCCTTGCATATTCAAACTCTCTCTTCCGAAAGAAAAGCCGGTGACCGAAAATCCTCTCGACGAGATACGCAGGGATCCGGAACGTGCGGGCGGCGTGTATTATGTGACCGATCTTTCACATCCGGTTACGCCGGCGCCCAAAGGATATACGCCTTTCTATATAAACGGCTATTTTCGTCACGGAGCGCGTCAGATAGACGATGAGGTGACTTATCCTGCCATATACGGCGTATTGGAGAAAGCTCATGCCACAAACAACCTTACCGATTTTGGAAAAGCCCTGTACGAACGTCTTGAACCGTTCAAGAAGAATGTGTTTTACAAAGAAGGCGATCTGACACAAATCGGTTATCGTCAGACAAGGGAGATAGGCCGGAGGATGGTACAAAATTATCCGGAAGTATTTGAAGGCCATCCCTATTTGAAGACTAACGCAACGAATGTGCTTCGGGTGGCGGCCACCATGCAATCTGTAAATTCGGGCATTTTGTCGCTGCGTCCCGGGCTTGAATGGGCGGAGATAGACAACTCCCGTTCGTTCCTTACCACACTGAATCCATACGGTAACGTATGTCCCGGCAGGAGTCCGCTTGATAAATATATACTTGGTAAGGAAAACAGTTGGTATAAAAAATATCGTTCATATATAGATGAAAAGTTGGATGTGGATGCTTTTTTTAGAAGACTGTTTATAGATGTTACACAAGTAGAAAGTGAGTATGACAAGTACGACCTGATCCATCGTTTCTGGTTAATGGCATCACTGATGCAATGCCTCGACCGCCAAGTGCCTATATGGGATATTTTTACAGAAGAGGAAATATTGGCTTGGGCGGAAATCGAGAACTATAAGTATTTTGCGCAGAAAGGTCCTGAACCGGTATCTCACGGGCGTAGTTGGGGACTTGCGTCCCGCACGTTACGCCATTTGTTAGACGAATCTGCCGAAGATCTGGTTCGCAAGCGTCATGGCATCAATCTCAACTTCGGACACGATGGCGTTCTGATGGCCATCTTGACAAATCTGCAAGCCGGAACGTGGGCGCGGGAGGCTGGTAATTCCAAAGAAGCGTTGCGGAGTTGGAAGTACTGGGATATTCCGATGGGTGCGAACCTTCAGATGATCTTTTACCAATCAGAAGGCAATCCGGACGTTTTAGTTAAGTTTATGCTGAATGAAAAAGACCTCCGGTTGCCGTTGGAAGCGGTTGAAGCATCTTATTACAAATGGAATGAGGTTTATAAATTCTATATAGAACATTGCGACAAGGTGGAAAAATCACTTGCCGAAACATTGAAATTATCGTATGAAGACTTTTAATTATAATCGTGCTGAAATAAAGGCCGGAATAGTACATTTCGGCGTTGGAAACTTCCATCGTGCACATCTCGAAGCTTACACAAATCTATTACTTGAAGATCCGTCACAAAGATGCTGGGGGGTATTTGGAGCCATGATTATGCCTACGGACGGGGTCTTGTTCAACGCCCTCAAGAAAGACGACGGCATATATCAGTTGACGACATGCAGCCCTTCCGGCGAACAGGATAGTATGCTGATTGGTTCGCTTGTAGAACTGGCATGGGGGGAAATAGATAGTGAGCCTATCATCGCTAAACTTGCATCGGAGGAGATAAAAATCATCTCTCTCACCATTACCGAAGGGGGATATAAGGTCGATTTTAACCAATCGCGCAGTGTGTTCTGGTATGTAGCCGAAGGACTCAAACGCCGGATGGAGAAAGATTTGCCGATTACGATTCTTTCGTGCGACAACATGCAGATGAACGGCAATGCCGCCAGATGTGCGTTTATGTCATACTTCGAAGCGAAATATCCCGAGGTGGCAGCGTGGGCGAAAAAGAAAGTGACGTTCCCGAATTCGATGGTGGATAGAATCACTCCCGTAACAAAACCGGGTAAGGTTACAGATGTGTGTTGTGAAGACTTTATACAATGGGTGATTGAAGATAATTTCATTGCAGGCCGTCCTGCATGGGAGAAGGTGGGAGTTACATTCACCCATGATGTGACCCCGTATGAAATCATGAAATTAAGTCTTCTCAATGCGTCACATACTCTTCTTTCTTATCCTGCCTATATGGAAGGATTCAGGAAGGTCGATGCTGTAATGGCAGACGAGAGGTATCGTGCAATGATAAAGCTGTTTATGAACAGGGATGTTACTCCTTATGTTCCGGTTCCCGAGGGCGTTGACCTTGAAGCGTATAAAGACCAGCTTATTGAACGATTTTCAAACAAGGCGATCAGCGATCAGGTATCACGGCTTTGCGGCGATGGCATTGCTAAGTTTGCGGTTTATGTGGTACCCATACTCAAACAGATGTTGCAGGATGGGAAGGATATTTCGATAGAGGCTTTCCTGATAGCTGTTTATTGCAAATACCTGATAGGTGCGCGCACCGAGTCCGGTGAAAATATAGCTATCTCCGAACCTCACATCACCCCGGCGGACAGGAAGTTGATTTCAGGAGGATCGCCGGCCGAGTTCTTGAAGATATCACCTTTTGTGTCATTGGGACTGGACAAATACCCTGTGTTTATGGAAAAGTATGAGCAGTTTTATGCTATGCAGGTAGCAGAAGGGTTGAAGGTCTTATTACAGTAAACAACTAAAAAATACAAGGCAATGAAGAAGTTTTTCATAACGGTTGTTCTGTCGCTTTCGTGCGTATTGTCGGTTTCGGCACAAAAACAGACGGAGGCGTCAACGCTTAACCTGATAGGTAAGCCGTTTGAATCGACTCCCAATCCGTATCATAGAGTCGATACATTGGTTTATAAAGGTTTTAACAGGACGGAGAATCGACAACTCCGTTGTTCTGCCGGTATGGCTGTGTTGTTTAAAACGAACACGCGTAATATACAGATTACGACAAGGTGGGGATATGTATATTCGAGCCATTCAACCATGCCGATCTCTTATAAAGGATATGATCTTTATATCAAAAATGCAAACGGTAAATGGCAGTATGCGGCAAGCGGTTCATTGAAAGCGTATAAGGGCGAGAAAACCGAGACATTCACGCTCATTGAGAATATGGATGGTACGATGCACGAATGTATGATGTATATGCCGATGTATTCGGAGGTCATTTCTTGTAAGATAGGGATAGATGACAATGCTGTTATCGAACCGTTGAAGTCCGATTTTCGTCACAGGATAGCGGTATATGGCTCTTCGTTTACGCAGGGAGTGAGCACGGATCGATCCGGTATGAGTTATCCCATGCAATTTATGCGTAATACGGGTCTTCAAGTCGTGTCGCTCGCAACAAGCGGACGTTGCCTGATGCAGCCTTACATGCTCGATGTTCTTGCGGAAGTCAAGGCTGATGCCTTTATATTCGATACTTTTTCAAATCCTGACGCAGAACTGATAAAAGAGCGCCTGATGCCGTTTATCGATCGGCTTATAGCGGCACATCCGGCTACTCCGTTGATATTTCAGCGTACTATCTATCGTGAACGACGTTCATTCGATACAGTTCTTGATGCGAAAGAACGGGCTAAGGCGGCAACCGTAGAGGAGTTGTTTGCGAAAATCCTCACGAACCCGAAATATAAAGACGTTTATCTGATTACGCCTGATGCTTCCGATGCGCATGAGACATCGGTCGACGGAACTCATCCAAGTAGTTATGGATATGCACTTTGGGCGAAGTCAATAGAGACTCCGGTAATAGAAATTTTAAGTAAATATGGTATAAAATGAGACAAGCGGTATTAGTAGAACCAAAACATATTGAATTTCGTGAAGTTGAGGCGCCTAAGGCGTCGGACCTGAAAGAACATCAGGTGCTTCTGAATATTAAGAGAATAGGTATTTGTGGAAGTGAGATACATTCTTATCACGGATGTCATCCGGCAACTTTCTATCCGGTAGTTCAGGGGCATGAATATTCGGCAGTGGTAGTCGCTACGGGGATGGCGGTTACGATCTGCAAGGCGGGTGACGTTGTCACCGCACGTCCGCAACTTGCGTGTGGGAAGTGCAAGCCTTGTCAGCGGGGAGAGTATAATATTTGTGAAGAGCTAAGAGTGCAGGCTTTTCAGGCAAATGGAGCTGCGCAAGACTTTTTTGTGGTTGATGATGACAGGATTGCGGTGTTGCCTGAAGGTATGTCACTTGATTATGGGGCTATGATAGAACCGGTGGCAGTGGCTGCGCATGCAACTATGCGTGGCGGGGACTTGAAAGGTAAGAATGTGGTTGTATCGGGTGCCGGAACAATCGGTAACCTCGTGGCGCAGTTCGCTAAGGCAAGAGGAGCCAAACGGGTTCTTATTACCGATGTGAGTGATTTCAGGCTTGAAATAGCTCGTAAATGTGGTATAGTAGATACGCTCAATGTAGCTAAGACGCCGCTCAAAGAAGGAGCGAAGAGGCTTTTCGGGGATGAAGATTTTCAAGCTGCGTTTGAGGTTGCCGGAGTTGAGTCGAGTATTCGTTCGCTTATGGAGTGTATCGGAAAAGGGAGTACCATCGTTGTAGTGGCGGTATTTGGCAAGGATCCGTCGCTTAATATGTTCTATTTGGGAGAGCACGAACTGAAGGTGAACGGAACGATGATGTATCGCCATGAAGATTATCTTACGGCTATCGATCAGGTAAGTTCGGGAGCTATCCGTCTCGAACCGCTTATTTCAAATCATTTTCCGTTCGAGCAGTATGACGAGGCATATAAATTTATAGACGAGAATGGTGCAACATCCATGAAAATAATTATTAAACTATAAAACCATGAAAATAATAGGTATAGGAGAAGTTGTTTGGGATTGCTTCCCGGAAGGTAAGAGACTTGGCGGAGCGCCTATCAATTTCTGTTTTTTTGCAAAGGAGTTGGGAGCAGAATCATATCCCGTTACGGCAATAGGTGACGACGAACTCGGTGATGAAACGTTTACAGTGCTTAAAGAGACCGGACTTGATTTAGGATATATTTCCCGTAATATTTTGCCGACAGGTAAAGTGCTTGTGTCGTTGAATGAAGCCGGTGTACCGCAATATGACATTGTTGAGAATGTTGCATGGGATGCTATCGAGTGTAGTCCTGCGACCATGAAACTTGTCGGCGATGCAGATGCTGTTTGTTGGGGCTCTTTGGCACAGCGAAGCGAAAAGTCACGTGCTGCAATCTTAAGGCTCATAGATGCTGTGCCGGATACCTCTTTGAAGGTGTTTGATATTAATATCAGGCAACATTTTTATTCGACAGACTTGATTGTGGAATCCTTGCAAAAAGCAAATGTACTCAAATTGAATGAAGACGAATTGCCGTTATTGATCTCTCTTCTTTCCCTTTCGACTGATTGTGTGGAAGCTATCGCAGAACTCATTGCTCGTTTTTCGCTCAAATATGTTATATTCACACAGGGCGCAGTACGTAGTGGCATATACGATGACAGTGGGGAAATTTCATCCATAGATACACCTAAAGTCGAGGTGGCCGATACTGTAGGTGCAGGCGACTCGTTTACTGCTACTTTTGTTGTGAACATACTTAGAGGGGCGTCGGTCGCTGAATCACACCGCAAAGCGGTAGATGTATCGGCATATACTTGTACACAAAGGGGAGCTATTAATCCGTTGCCGGATAGTAAAAAGTAATATTGGGTACTTCACATAAGGAAGTTTCGTACTTGGTTTGAATGATTCTTCAAACCAAGCGTGGTGGATATGCCTTGTTCTTGTTGATTGCAGTTTAATTCCGTTAGTTAACCGCAGAATTTGCGGCTTAGCATACCTCTTTTGGCTGCATTTTATAGATAACTCCAGTTAAATAGTTATTTTTGCAGAAATAACTGATGGTATGTTTATCCATGAAATAGAAAATTGGAGTTCATTCAGATGGAACATCAAAAGTTTGTCAGGTGAAATAGCCTGGATAAATAGGGCTATAGTCTATCTCGTGGAGCGGTTGAGTACAATTGGATTTGAATAGTAATTTTTACGAAATAAAGGAACCCATGTTGAAAATATTAGTAACCTACGCCGTACAAGGCGAATTTGTAGAACTTAAATGGCCGGATATAGAACCTTACTACGTTCGTACAGGCATTGGTAAAGTTAAATCAGCTTTTCATCTGGCAGAGGCAATCCGTCAGGTACAACCGGACTTGGTGCTCAATATCGGAAGTGCCGGAACAGTCAACCATCAGGTAGGAGACATCTTTGTATGCCGTAAGTTCGTAGACCGTGATATGCAGAAGATGGCAGAATTCGGGTTGGAGTGTGAAATCAATTCATCGGCTTTGCTCGAAGAAAAAGGATATTGCACGCATTGGACGGAAGATGGAATCTGCAATACAGGAGATGGCTTCCTCACCGAGTTGACCCATGTTAGCGGAGACGTCGTGGATATGGAAGCCTACGCACAGGCATTTGTCTGCCGTTCAAAAGAAATACCGTTTATTTCCGTGAAGTACGTGACTGACATTATTGGCCAGAACTCCGTGAAACATTGGGAAGATAAACTTGCCGATGCACGGCAGGGACTATCACACTATTTCAATGTCTTGAAAGAAAGAATATGATAAGTGACTCCTGCGGCTATCAATCCCAGGAGAATCTTTACCCATATAAAAGGAATCAGGAAGAAAATGCAATAAAGCATCGTTCCCCACATTAATACGAGAGAAATTATTTTGGCACGGAGAGGAATCGCCTTGTTTTCGCGGAAATTGCGGATATAAGGACCGAAGTGCCGATGATTGAGCAGCCAGTTATATAATCGGGGTGACCCTTTGAAATAAAGGGCGGCGGTGAGTAATAGAAAAGGGGTAGTGGGCAGTAGCGGCAGAAAGATGCCGAGAATACCGAGCGCAAGGGAAATACTACCTAAAACAATATATAGAGTTTTCATGCGGCAAAGATAGTGCAAAAAAAGGGAAAAAATAACACTCTTTGCTGGATGAAAACTCTATTTTATATTACCTT
>JAUUNK010000183.1 GCA_030844565.1 Bacteroides ovatus | reverse complement strand
TATGAAAGGCTCTTGCCTTCTGGGTATTATGCTCCATGAAATAGTAAAGAATAACATTCTCAGCATTGCAGAAGTTTCTTTTCAGTTCGGAGAAGATGTTGCCAGTATCATCAAGGGACTTGTAAAGACGAACGAGCTCTACACCAAGAGCCCGGCCATCCAGTCGGAAAACTTCCGTAATCTTCTTCTCTCTTTTGCTGAAGACATGCGGGTAATCCTCATCATGATTGCTGACCGGGTCAACATCATGAGACAAATTAAAGATACATTCAATGAGGAGGACCGCCTTAAGGTTGCTAACGAAGCTGCTTACCTCTATGCTCCACTGGCGCACAAGCTGGGGTTGTACAAGCTTAAGTCCGAACTTGAAGACCTCTCACTCAAATATACAGAAAAAGAGACCTATTATTTTATCAAAGAAAAGTTGAACGCTACTAAGGCTGCACGTGACAAATACATAGCCGCCTTCATTGAGCCTATAAAGAAAAAGGTGGAGGAAGCCGGGTTAAAGTTCGACATTAAAGGACGTACAAAGTCTATCCACTCTATCTGGAACAAGATGCAGAAGCAAAAGACTGCCTTTGAGGGCATCTACGATTTGTTCGCCATTCGAATTATCCTCGACTCCGAACCGGAGCCTGCAAAAGAAAGACAGGCATGCTGGCATGTTTACTCTATCGTGACGGATATGTACCAACCCAACCCAAAACGGTTGCGTGACTGGCTCTCCATCCCCAAAAGCAATGGATATGAGTCTCTTCATATCACAGTGATGGGACCTGAGGGCAAATGGGTGGAAGTACAGATACGTACCCGCCGTATGGATGAAATAGCTGAACGCGGACTTGCCGCACATTGGCGCTACAAAGGCATCAAAGGAGAAAGCGGTCTGGATGAATGGCTTACTTCTGTACGCGAAGCTCTTGAA
The DNA here is from genome assembly GCA_030844565.1 of Bacteroides ovatus. Lineage (GTDB taxonomy): Bacteria > Bacteroidota > Bacteroidia > Bacteroidales > Bacteroidaceae > Bacteroides > Bacteroides ovatus_A. Next base: position 9,109 of record JAUUNK010000183.1, on the reverse strand, counting down.
AACTGCGACAACGACTCCCTCCAGGTAATGGACCAATTCAAGATGGATCTCTACGAAGACGAAGTCTTTGTCTTTACTCCCCGAGGCGACCTCTTCAAACTTCCTAAGGGAGCCACTGTGCTCGACTTCGCTTTTCACATCCACAGCATGCTGGGATGTAAATGTATCGGTGCCAAAGTGAATGGAAAAAACGTCCAATTGAAACAAAAGCTTAACAGCGGCGACCAGGTGGAAATCATGACTTCCAACACTCAGACCCCCAAGCAAGACTGGCTCAACATTGTCACTACTTCCAAGGCACGTACCAAAATACGCCAAGCCCTGAAAGAAATGGCGGCACGCCAACATGACTTTGCTAAAGAAACATTAGAGCGTAAATTCAAGAACCGCAAGATAGAATATGATGAACCAGTCATGATGCGCCTTATCAAACGATTGGGGTTTAAGACGGTTACTGACTTCTACCAAAGCATTGCTGACGAGGCACTGGATGTAAATGATTTATTAGACAAATATGTAGAATTACAACGACGTGATAGCGATCTGCACGACGACATCATCTATCGCAGTGCCGAAGGCTATAACCTACAGACTGCGGCTGAGGAAACTACCGCCAAAGAAGACGTGCTGGTTATTGACCAAAATCTCAAAGGATTGGAGTTTAAGCTGGCAAAATGTTGTAATCCTATCTACGGAGATGATGTATTCGGCTTCGTCACAGTGTCGGGAGGCATCAAGATACACCGCGCTGACTGCCCCAATGCTACCCAAATGAGAGAGCGCTTCGGCTATCGTATCGTGAAAGCCCGTTGGGCAGGTAAGTCACAAGGGACTCAATACCCCATTACATTGCGCGTAGTAGGACATGATGACATAGGAATAGTCACCAACATCACTTCTATCATCTCTAAAGAAAGCGGCATTACCTTGCGTTCTATTGGCATAGATTCAAATGACGGACTTTTCTCGGGAACCCTTACCATTATGGTAGGTGACACAGGACGGCTAGAAGCACTTATCAAAAAGTTACGTACGGTAAAAGGAGTAAAACAAGTAAGTAGAAATTAGAAACACATACACACATCCCATCCAATGGAGAAATTTAGTATAAAAAAAAGAATTCAAAGTTTCGGATACGCCTGGCAAGGCATCCGAAGCTTTATCCCACGTGAACATAATGCTTGGATTCATTTGGGAGCCGCCTTTGCAGTGGTGATAGCAGGCTGGGTATTCGACATCAATAGGTACGAATGGATAGCTCTTGTAGTATGTATCGGAATGGTGTTGGCAGCCGAAGCATTCAACACCGCCATTGAACGGCTGGTAAATCTCGTTTCCCCGGATTGCCATCCTCTGGCGGGTGAAGTGAAAGATATTGCAGCGGGCGCAGTCCTCATTTGCGCCATCGCTGCAACTATCATTGGATGCATAATTTTTATACCCTACGTATTTTTCACCTGACCTTTTTCTTACGAAAATAAGGAAAGGTGGCCAATACAAAAAATATCACTGCCCACACAGCTGCAATTCTTCCGGCGAAAGACATCTCTATCATTGAAAAATAACAGGTAGTTGCCATCCCCAAAGCTATTCCCGTCTGCCATGCCAGCAGATGAGTAGTATTGGCTGTACCGCGTTGACAATGGTGGGACAATTTGACAAAAAGGAGTAGAAACTCGGGAGCTATCAATCCTAGCCCCACTCCCAGTATCAGAGCATAAAACCACACCGGGATAGAAACAGTCACCAATATCATTGTCGTCAGCACCAGCCCCGTTCCCGATAGAATCCGACGAAAAGCCTTTTCTCTAAGAAAAGACCACTTGGCAATTGCAAGGGAAAGCAAAAATCCCACCCCTACCGGAACAAAGAAAGGAAGGTATACATCCGTTTGCCATCGCAGGTATTCTTCCAAATAAGAATGTACCATGGGAATAAGCAGGCCCGGAACAAAAGCTATCAATATCAGGTTAAGGGCAGGAACCCAACCACGAAAAAGGAAAAAACGGTCAAAAGAATAGAGTCGTGTTACGATAGGTGCACGAAAAGGGACATATACCCCTGCCATAAACAAAATCCCCGTCACTCCTGTCCCCACCGACACATATAACAAGGTGGAAAACTCGTATACTGCATATAACTCTGACCCTAAAGCAGCGCCTATAATCATCCCCAGGCAACCTGTCCATGCAAAAGCTACATTTCCTGCACTCCGAAGGGCAGACCCTGTCATGTCAATTGCCAAAGTGATGCCTGCCGTAGCCGCCATACCGAACGCTACTCCTTGCGCAAGGCAAAGCAATAATAGTTGGAGAAAATCATCCACCATCCCATACCCCACCGTAGCAGCTGCCATCATTGCGCCGGAGAAGATATACACACGTTTACGTTTATATGCATCCACCAGATAAGCATGAAAAGGACCGATGAGAAACATACCAAGCGTAAGAAACAGATACGTTACCCCTATCTGTGCCACAGGTAGTTCCAATCGCTTTGCCTCTGCCGGGGCAAGAGCCGGGAATAATGAATATAAGGATATGAATAGCAATAAGTTTGCTATGCATATCCTCCTAAAATGTCGTGTCCACAATTTGTCAGTTGTCATACAATCTTAATATTGTTCCTTCTCATTGGGGAAGTCGCAATTCTTCACGTCGGATACATACCGACTGATGGCGTCTGTCATCACCGTATATAAATCGGCATAGCGACGGAGGAAACGGGGACGGAAACCGTTGTTCATTCCCAGCATATCCTGTACTACCAGCACCTGACCGTCTACATCGCCTCCTGCACCAATGCCGATGACAGGAATGGTCAGTTCGCCAGCCACCCTTGCCGCCAGCGTAGCAGGAATCTTTTCGAGCACCAGTGCAAAACACCCGGCCTCCTCGAGCAGATGTGCATCACGCACCAATTTCTCCGCTTCCGCCTCGTCTTTAGCACGCACGGTATAAGTGCCATATTTATTGATAGATTGAGGCATCAATCCCAGATGTCCCATTACAGGTATACCTGCACTGAGAATACGCTTTACCGTATCGATTACTTCTTCTCCACCTTCGAGTTTCAATGCATCGGCATGGCTTTCCTTCATGATACGGATAGCAGAAGCGAGTCCTTCCATCTCATTTCCCTGGTAAGAGCCGAAAGGCATATCGACTACCACCATAGCACGCTTCACACCACGCACTACAGACTTTGCATGATAAATCATTTGATCCAGTGTGATAGGAAGTGTTGTTACATTTCCCGCCATCACGTTCGACGCGGAGTCTCCCACCAAAATCACGTCCATACCGGCTCCGTCCACAATCTGTGCCATCGTATAGTCGTAGGAAGTAAGCATAGATATTTTCTCGCCTCTTTGCTTCATTTCTACGAGGCGATGCGTCGTCACTTTTCTTGTGTCATCTGATATATAACCAGCCATATCTTTTTGAATATTTAATTAAAAATTGGGTGCAAAGGTATAACAATTAATTCGAAAATCAACGATGGAGGCTGATTAGTTTCTCAAACGTCATACCGGTGAAATCGTCTAACACATAGTGTGCCTTGCTTTCAATGTCTTTGCGTGAGTTAGTTGTAGCCAGCCCGGTTACCGTAGCACCGGAGCTCATTCCCGCTTGCAATCCGTGGAAGGAGTCTTCAAAAACAAATGTGTTCTCCGGGCTTGTGCCGAAAACTTCCATGCCAAGAAGAAAACAATCCGGAGCCGGTTTTGACCGGGCGAACATGTCAGCGGTGAGAATACGATCGAACTTTTCTTTCATTTCGGGATGGGCGCGATAGACGTTGGACATCTTCTTTTCGTCCGAACTAGTCACCACTGCCATCTTTACTCCATTCCGTCGCAAGTCTGCCAGAAAATCCTCCACTCCCGGAAGGTATTCGTAAGTCATCTCTTCCTCATAGCGAGTGAGGTCCGTACGAATCTGTTGCTGCACTTCCGCCATTCCCGCGAAGTATTTATCATAAATCTGTTTGAGAGTTTGCCCCTTGATGCGTCGTCCGAAATCTTTTTCATCCAGATACTTTCTACCCTGTTCGTCCCAGAAGATAGTGTATTGGGGTTCCGTATCCATAATCACTCCGTCAAAATCAAACAATGCCGCTACATTTTCTTTCTTTTCTTTCATATTCTTCGGTTTAATAATAAAGCTTTCTTCGCCGCAAATTTCCGAATAATCATTGAATAAGGCAAATAATTTGTACCTTTGCGCCACTAAAAAAGAATAATCCCCTGAAACATGGCACAAAAGACTGATCCCCGTATATTAGGAACCGAGAAGATAGGAAAGCTCCTGTTGCAATATTCCATTCCTGCTATCATAGGAATGACCGTTACCTCCCTCTATAATATCATCGACAGCATCTTCATCGGCCACGGGGTGGGTGCCATGGCTATCTCCGGACTCGCCATCACTTTCCCCTTGATGAATCTGGTTGTGGCGTTCTGTGTACTTATCTCTGCCGGAGGCGCCACTATCTCCTCCATTCGTTTAGGGCAGAAAGACATCGAAGGCGCCACTGCCGTGTTGGGTAACACAACAATGCTCTGCCTCATCAATGCCATCCTTTTCGGTGGACTTTCCTATCTCTTTCTCGACGAGATACTTACTTTCTTCGGAGCTAGTTCCTCCACCCTTCCCTATGCTCACGACTTTATGCAAATCGTTCTTTTAGGCACACCCATTACTTATACTATGATTGGGCTTAACAACGTGATGCGTGCCACGGGATACCCCAAGAAGGCAATGCTCACCTCCATGGTAACAGTGATAGCGAATGTCATTATAGCTCCCATCTTCATTTTTCATTTCCAGTGGGGCATCCGGGGAGCGGCTCTTGCTACGGTCTTATCCCAATTCATAGGCATGGTGTGGGTAGTCAACCACTTCCGCAATCCAGAAAACGTGGTTCACTTTCGCCCGGGATTCTGGAAGATGAATAAACATATTGTTGCCAGCATTTTCTCTATCGGCATGTCTCCTTTCTCGATGAATGTATGTGCTTGCGCTATTGTCATCTTCATCAATAATAGTTTGCAAAAATATGGTGGCGACCTCGCTATCGGTGCTTACGGCATCATCAATCGTTTGCTGATGCTCTATGTAATGATTGTGATGGGGCTCACTATGGGTATGCAGCCCATCATCGGTTACAACTACGGTGCCCAGAAGATTGATCGCGTGAAGCATACACTACGTCTCGGCATAATGGTGGGCGTGCTCATCACCAGCAGTGGTTTTATTATCTGTGAGCTTTTCCCTCATTTCGTTTCTTCCATCTTTACGGACCATCAACAACTCATCGACATGGCGGCTTCCGGCATACGCATCTGTGTAGCGATGTTCCCTTTAGTAGGTGCCCAGATTGTTATCTCCAACTTCTTTCAGAGCATTGGAAAAGCAAAGATCAGCATTTTCCTTTCCCTTTCCCGCCAGTTGGTATACCTGCTGCCTTGTTTGCTTCTTTTCCCCACATGGTATGGGCTGAATGGAATATGGATCAGCATGCCGGTATCCGACGCACTAGCTTTTGTCACGGCGGTTCTTAGCTTGATGATATATATAAAGAAGGTGGCAAAGACGCATAGTACTCAAATGCCATCATAAGCTAATAAGCACTACTTGGGTATCCTTCACGACTATCATTTGCTCGCCAATTTCTTATATACTACAGCATTTAAAAAATCTTCTCTCCTATGTTTTGATATTGGTATTTCTTTTCCTTCAATGAAAAGTCGTCCACCAGCAACAGTTTCTATGTGAGAGATATTAACAAGATAAGACTTGTGTATTCTAAAGAAAGTGTCTTTAGGTAGCATTTCTTCTAATGATGCCATTGTTTGATGAATTACGAATATTTTTTCTTTAAAGTGCAATTTCAAATAATTCTGCATCGTTTCTACAAACAATATATCTTCCCATTTTATTTTTTGAAATGTATCTCCTTGCCTAATGTACATAACATCTGATTTATCATCTGTGCTATTTTGCAATAATATATGGGAATTAAATAAATCCAATGCTATTTGTACAGCTTGGAAAAAGCGTTGGAAAGAAAAGGGTTTTAGTAAATAATCCACGACATGTAACCGGAAACCATCTAAAGCATATTCTGAATATGCAGTTGTTATGATTGTCAATGGCACTTTATCCAAAGATTCTAAAAAGTCAAGTCCTGAAAGATAAGGCATATTAATATCAAGAAACATCAAATCTATCTCTTTTCTTTTAAGAATATCTGCTGCTTCAATAGCTGAAGAACAAGTATCTTCAACAATAAGAAAATCTAATTTTTCTATATTACCCGCTATAATCTTAATAGCAACTAATTCATCATCAACAATCAAGCATTTCAAAGGATTCTTGCCTGATTTCAAGGTATTTGAATTTGCCACAATCATTTCAAAATTATGAGTTTAGAATTATATACATTATCTGAGTTTTGTATGGTGAGCCGATATTTCTCACCATATAATATATCTAACCGATTTCTTAAATTTTCTAATCCTAAACCTGAATTTTTCCCTTTTTCAACGGGCAATGCTGATTTGGAATTTTCGACTTCAAGGGAAATCGTTTCTGCTCTTTCTTCAAAGAGAATATTGATATAACCTTTGACGTTGGAACTTCGAGAAACGTGCTTAAAAGCATTTTCTATTAGAGGAATTAGCAATAATGGGGGGAATTTGGTTTTTAAATTCTGTATTGTCCATGAGCAATTTACATCTAATTTATCTTCCCATCTTATCTTTTCAATATCTATAAAATTTTTCAAGAACCCAACCTCTTCTTCAATGCATACACATTCTTTTTTACCACTATATAACTGGTAACGAAGTATATCTGTGTATTTTAGTAATAGAATAGCTGCCAAATCATCCTTTTTATTAACATAATAATAGATATGGTTGAGTACATTAAACATGAAATGGGGATTTATTTGTGCTTGGAGAGTGTGCAACTGTGATTCCAAATGATTTTTTTCCAATTTGTTGTGTTCATAGTAAAAACGCATACCACAAAAAGCTGTATTTACAACAAATACAGTCAATAGTTGGTCTATAAAATCAGATAGCAATGTATCATCAGTAGATATTAAATTAGACGGAAGAAATATACCTATCTGTTCAAAGTATCTAAATATCCCAAAAACAAAAGTCGATATAGATGCCGAAACGAAAGACAAAAGTATAAATTTTAATGCAAAACCATCCATTTTTTTCCTTTCTATTGCTCTTGGCAATAAATATACGCTTAGGAAGATATTTATAATCAGCATAGGTGTAATATAACACACCGTTATAGCCAATACTTCTAAGAATGGGGCTTTATTCAAAAGCTTTATCCATACCAAGAAAGCAATCACGACCCATATAAGAAGAATAAAGCGGTCGTATCTTTTTGAATAGTTATTTTTCATGGGGCAAAGATATAACAATTAATTCATAAGCACTTATCCAGTCATCATAAGCTAACGCCCTGTTGTCAAAAAGATTTTTAGTTCATCCTGCAAATCAGGATATTTGCCCAAAATAACTTCAAACATTCAATCTTATTTTGTAAAAGTATGAAAACAAAGATGTTTCTAACTGTTTTGCTTCTATTGGCTTGCATAATTGGAAAAGCCCAAGTATTACTAAAAACCGAATATTTCGGAAAATCAAGCTATCGAGATGAAAATAACCAAAAAGTAGCCGATAGCAAAGGTTCAGCAGTCGTATATCAAGGGAGCATAAATGTACCATTTGTACAAAAAGTGAATGACAGGAGCCAACCTACAATATGGGGAGTTGGCATTTCGGGTGCTTATGTAGAACTTAACAATCACAATTTTACTGATGATTTAGTGTTACCACAAATAATGAATTTGCAATTAGCCTTATTTCATATAAGACCAATTAGTGAAAAATGGTCGATTATGGTAAATATTGGCGCAGGTATATATACTCCTGATACAAAATTCTCAAAAATTAGAATGAGAAATATTTTAGGAAATGTTGGACTAATTTTCATTCGTCATTTCCAACCTACTATAGAAATTGGCGGTGGTTTAGCATTCAATAATACTTTCGGGTATCCTATGCTTTTTCCTGCACTTTATTTTAGTTGGGAGTATAATAAACAATTTATTTGCAAGGTTGCTGCCTTAGACGGATTAAACTTATTGTTAGGATATAAACTAAATGACTTTACAAGTTTAAACTTTATTACAGAAATGAATGGACAAATGGCATTGACAGAAAAAGACGGCAAAGAAAAAATATTCACCCATCAATATATTGTTATTGGGCTTAGACCTTCAATAAGTATTAGCGATAAAATATCTATTCCAATAACAATTGGATTCAATGCCATGCGAGCAGCTTATTATGATAACAGAAGTATAAAAGCCCTCTTTCGATCCATGAGTAGGGAATATGACCCATGTTTTCAAATATCACCCTATTTATCAGCAAGTGTAGAAATTAATTTTTAATTTCTGTGTTGTGAAAACTATTATAACAAAACACCCTATTATTCTTTTCTGTATATTAAATATTATAGTTTCTCTACTAATTAGCTTGTTATCAAATTCTTTTAATAGCACACCGCAATGGTCTCCGGGACTATTTGCTATTTTGATTATTTTATTCATAAAAGGAAAAGCGGATGTTTACCAACTAATGAGAAGCACATTGTTTAAGTGTATCAACTTAAAATGGTATTTAGCTGCATTGATGTTCCCTATTCTATTTTGTGGTCTATCTTATGTTGTAATTTCTTTTATAGAATATGAAAAATTAGTAAACTTAGAGTTTAATCATTCCTTACGTGATTACGCTGCATTGATTTTATTAATGTTGCTGGGAAGTTACTGTGAGGAATTAGGTTGGAGAGGTTTTATGCTTCCACAACTTTTAAAAAAATATTCTCTATTTATTAGCAGCCTTTTGATAGGTATATTCTGGGGAATATGGCATTTAAATATTTCATTAGGAATATCTGTTTCTATTATATATCTGATTTTAGTGATTGAATTTTCTTTCATTTCATCTTGGCTATCATTGCTGTCCCATTAAAATCTAAAATAGTTCTTTGAAATATTTGAAATT
>JAUUNK010000182.1 GCA_030844565.1 Bacteroides ovatus | reverse complement strand
ATTGTTATCCTGTCAAAAAGAGGAAAACAATAGAAAAACAGAGTATCAAGTATTAACAAGTAAGGACGCATCCAAACCGTTTAGCTGTCTTGGAGAGAAACGTATTATTACGATTACGATTATAAAAAAAACATTAATAGATGATGTTTTAAGTTCAGAGGTTCCGATTATTCCCAGGGATGTTTCGGTAGAATTTGATAAAACTCTTTTTTCTGATATAGAAACAAAAGTGGAGGGCGATCAGGTAGTATTAAATATAACCTCAAATATTAATAAAGAAGATAAAATTTTGAATGCTGATTTACAGATTTCTTACTCTACTATTAATGGCATAAAAGTAGAAAAAATTCCACTAATTATAGATAAAGGAAAGTTGACATTTGTGTATAAAATCCATTCGGAACAGAATCCTTTTATTCTACCAGCTGAAGGTGGTAGATTTGAGTCACCTTTTACTTGTAAAAAACAGACATATTTGAATGGCCAGTTTATAGAGGAAACTTATTCATCATTAAACGGATTGAGATTTAAAACGATAAGTAGTGGTAATGTCTGGTTCCTTACAGTCAGAAAAGACGGAGAAAAAATTGGTTTTTACAAATTTTCTTTTGTGGGAGAAGGACCATATAACCAAAAAACAGATCCAGAGTGCTATTTTAACATATATACCCATGATGCAGATTTAATTACAGATAATCCTACAGAAATATTCAGACAAGATTTTATACAACCCCAGACCCCGGGTGAGGATTATTATAAACCTTCCCGGTCCTCTTATAAACATGGCACTTTTGACTTTTAACGTATTCAGTATTAACCTTAATTATATTAATTATAAAACAGTATACACGTTTGTTGATTTTGACAATTATGTTTTTAACTTCATATTTCGATGACAGAGAAGTAATGAAACAAGAATCTTCGCCACCATCTTTAGTAAAAAAAACTCGGCTTATCGTAACTAGTGTATATTCACTACTTTCTATATACTAATGCACTTCTTAATGTAGGTTATGTAGTAATTCATTATTTGAAAGCTGATAAAATATTTTTTTTTGAATATTTTATCAGCTTTGTATATTGCATAATATGATATAAATGAGATTTATTTTTGCTGCCTCTTGGCACGCAGCATTTCTGCCGCCTTCATTTCCGTCCAACGCTCGAAGTCCTCCACCTCTTTCCTTATTTTCCGTATCAGTTTCCTGTCCCTGTTCCACTCGAAGCAGTTCTCCAGTATGTCAAGCACCTTAGCGTCCATTCCCCCGTCACAGACAGCTTCCCCAACAAAACCCGTTAAATCATTGTGTTAATATATATTTCATGTATCTTTGCGGCATAGATATCTGTTGTGAAACAGGAATCTGCTTATATTATTCTTGCTTGTGACAAGCCGGAATCTTATAACTTAGTACAAAATAAAAAAATAAAAGAGGAGAGCTTCCGTTCTATGGAGCTCCTCTCACTTTTTATCTCTAGTGCCCGACTGCCTTTTATCTTTCTACTTTCCCAAAAGGAGTATCCTTCCCGCCAGCATACAGCACAGCGAAAACAGTATAGCCACTAAATTCTTCTCATTTGTGCAACCCCTTCTGTATTCATCTTCCAACCTTGTATATCGCTACCGAGATAGAAAATGGACAGATGCACAGCTGGTACGTCAATTATCAATACCAATATATACCAGTTCATACGTTCTCCCCAATAAAAAGATCCCCTAATTTATTTCTAGTTCACAGTCCAAATTTATACTTTCCTGTAAAATACAGGATATAGTCAAGTCTTCAAAGTTTTTCCCCTAAAGACACAGAAATATTACAAAAATCAATTATCACATTATATCTTATTTCTGATGATACAAAAGGAGATGGCAATCTATTTTTTAATTCTTTAGATGACATAAAGAATGCCTTTAAAATTAATTATTCAGAATCTAATTTGGGACTTCCTATTTTTTGTAAGGGATATTACAAAAAACAATTCCGTTTTTACTTTAACTATAAGTTCTGGTAGGGACCATCCAAACATGTTACCAGACCAACAAGACCAAGGGGAAGAGTTTAGAAGGATGTATTACAGCTACTAAAGATGATAAATGCCAAAACCAAATTCATTGCAATTGGAATTGGGGTAACAGTTATTTTTTATTTTTAGTTCAATCAAGCCGGGAAGAATGATTAATAATAAAAGAATCAAGTCTTTAAAGGAAGATATCAATAAATAACTCTTGCAACATGCAGTTTCTTTCTGGCTGAATTTGCGACTCTGGAGCTATATTCTGAGGAACGGTTTGGCGGCGGAATATGCCGTTAAACCGTCCGGTTTTCGTTAAACGAAAACACAACTTGCTGTCCCCTCTACGGGGACAACGTTTTTAAGTAGAACTGTAGATTGCCCCGACTGGTGCCTCCCTCCCGATGGCAACCTCTCCCGATTTCGGTCTGCTTCTTCAGGAAAGTTGGCGTTTTTTACCAATATTCCGGAGGCGGAATAGGCTGTAGCTTCCTGTAATAGTAGAGCATTCTACGATTATCCGACACATCAGATGGCTTCTTTTTCGTGATAATTGAATATTCAGAGAACTGAATATTTTGATAATCGGATAATCCGAATACTATTATATCTGTAGTCTCTTGGAATGTTACACAGTGACAACTGAATAATTGGCGTTTTGGATATTGCTATATTTGTATAATGGATAAGCAATTATAAAAGGCTACAATTATAATAGGCTGTTATTATACATTCCCCATCAGAGAGAAAGTTCCTTGAGCCTGCTGCCGTCCAGCCGGTGAACGGATACCGTATCGTCACAGTAAATAGCGAATGTTGGCATGTTCCCGTCCTTCGGGAAAGTGATGGAGCCGGTATTGCAGACCGCTGTATGCTCAGTCCGTTCAAGTTTCCACCGGTGGGTGTGACCATAAAAAAGACAATCGAACCTTCCCTTCGGCAGTCTGTCCTCATTGTAGATATGTCCGTGGGTGAGAAAGAAACGTTTTCCATTATCCACCAACAGGGTGTAATCGGACAGGATGGGAAAGTCCAGCAGCATCTGGTCCACCTCCGAATCACAGTTTCCACGGATGGCGACAATCTCACCGGCCATCGCATTGAGACGTTCTGCGATCCCTTTCGGGTCAAGTCCTTGAGGTATCCCGTTCCGGGGACCATAATTCAGGATATCTCCCAAAATACAAAGCATTCCGCATTGCTGCTCCCTGTAAAATGCCAGCACTTGTTCCAGTGCCGGTAACGAGCCATGTATGTCGGACACAATCAGGTATTTCATCATAATCTATTCGTTACGGGTTAAGTTTTCAATGCACAAAAATAAGCATAATTATCTAATCTCCCTAACCGGGGAAACGATGAGAAAAAAAGACAGGTTCCCTGAACTGTAGATTGCTGTATTGCTGTCCTTGTAGATTGCTGCAATGTTATAATCGGATACATAAAATAAGGGTATTTAGCCTTAGCTAAACTAAGCTAACAGTCTGACAATAAGGCTTCTAATACTATGACATGTGGGTTTATTATGCTACCTTAGTGGTATAATAATAAAGGATAAAAAGCTATGAACGAACAAGTTAGAAATATCTTAGAACAGAGTACCACCAAGACGAGCAAGATTGAGCAGCTGCTCCGTCTGGGCCTGATGCGCAGGGAAATTGCCGATTTGGTGACACGTGGCAACTATGGTTTTGTATATAATGTTGAGAAGAAAATGCTTGAAAGAGAAGGTGGAGTCTTGCTGAACAGGGCAGCAACCACCCTGATGGATTACACCTTCACCCACAAGTTCGGTATTGAGATTGAAGCCTATAACTGTAATATGGAAAGACTGGCACGCGAATTGAGGGAGGCCGGTATCCATGTTGCCGTTGAGGGTTATAACCACACGACCAGGGATCATTGGAAGCTGGTGACGGACAGCAGCCTGCAGGGAAATAATACTTTCGAGCTGGTCAGCCCGATACTGGTGGGTGAGAATGGCCTGAAAGAGCTGGAAACGGTATGCTGGGTGCTTGACATCTGTAATGCAAAAGTGAATGACAGTTGCGGGTTCCATGTCCATATGGATGCGGCTGGTTTCAATCTGGACACCTGGAAGAATCTGACTTTGACCTACAAGCATCTCGAACACCTGATTGATGCCTTTATGCCAAGGACACGCCGGAACAATACCTACTGCAAAACCCTCTCCGGTGTTTCCGACGAGAGAATCAAATCGGTAAGGACGATAGACGGCCTGCGGGAGGTCTTTAATAATGACCGATACCACAAGGTCAATTTTGAGGCTTATTCTAGGCACCGGACCGTTGAGTTCCGCCAGCATTCCGGTACGACCAATTTCACAAAGATGGAGAATTGGATCCGGTTCTTGAACGGATTAATTACCTTTGCGAAAAGATCCAGCCTTCCCAGCCGGATGACATTGGAGGAGTTACCCTTCCTGGACGGGAAACAGAAATTATTTTTTAAACTTAGAACTAAAAAGTTAGCGGTATGATACAGACTTATCATTTGCTGGATGGCGGTCAGATAACCGCCGCCAGCCCGGAAGAGTTCGTCCGGCTGCTCCGTGAGGGGAGCCGGTTCGACTATGATTGCACGGATCAGGAGTATATGGAGAACTTTGCCCGGCGTTACGGGGAGCTGCATGGCGTGTCAGTTGCCACCGATACCCCTGAACATTTCCTGACGGACTTGCAAGCCGCCGGTTACGTCCGGTAACCGGTATCGCTCCTTTATTATTAGTCCCTGCTTCAAAGATGAGGCAGGGATTTTTCTTTTTTCATTGCAACCTTTCCTGTCTGCCTGACGGCGTTTCCTCCTGTCAATTCCTGACTATCCATGACTATCCGTGACAGGGTATTTCATCTTTTCCCGGCATTCCTTTCTTTTGCAGTGTAGAACGATATACAATTATAAGCATTACAGTTTTACAGCATTATATTTTTATCTGATTATATAAAGAAAGCGTATGAAAAAAGAACCGTTATTAATTGCCTTTGCCAGCCAGAAAGGAGGAGTCGGAAAGTCTGCCTTCACAGTTCTGGTGGCCAGTATCCTTCACTACCAGAAAGGTTTGAAGGTGGGTGTCGTGGATTGCGACTCCCCCCAGCACAGCATCTCCCGGATGCGTGACCGGGACATAGAAAGCGTGCAGGAAAGTGATTTTCTCAAAGTGGTCCTCTACCGGCAGCATGAACAAATCCGGAAACGTTCCTATCCGGTAATCAAAAGCAATCCGGAGAAAGCGATAGAAGACCTGTACCGCTACATCGAAGAGCAGGATGCCGTCTTTGATGTCGTACTGTTCGACCTTCCGGGAACCCTCCGCAGCGAAGGGGTTGTCCATACCATTTCCGCAATAGATTACATTTTCATCCCCCTAAAGGCCGATAATGTCGTCATGCAGAGTTCCCTCCAGTTTGCCGAGGTGGTGGAGGAAGAACTGATTGCCAGGCACAACTGTAACCTGAAAGGCATCTATCTTTTCTGGAACATGGTCGACAAGCGTGAACGGACAGAAAGCTACGAGTCCTGGAACCGTGTCATACAAAAAGCGGAGTTACACCTGCTGGAGTCACGGATACCGGATACCAAACGCTATAACAAGGAGTTGAGCTCCCTGAAGAACAGTATCTTCCGTTCCACACTGTTCCCTCCCGACAACCGCCAGATAAAAGGTTCGGGTCTCTGTGAACTGATAGAGGAGTTATGTGCCGTAACACATCTGGATGCCTCCCATACCTTATAATAAAAGGAATTATGGACAGCGGAAAAAAGAAATTTGACCCTCGGAGCATTGATGAGAAGGCCATATTGGATATTGTCGCCAGGAAAGGGACGATACGACCGGACTCCCCTGCAACGAGTGTATCCCCTAAGCCGGAGGATACGGCAGAGGAGATTGCCGGGAGTAGCGAAGCTCCGGTCTTTACCACCGGGGAAATCGACGCTTACAGGGCATCCTTCCTGAATACGGTCAGGACCAAATCCCGTAAATCATTGCATATCGATGCCGACCTGCATCGCCGCATCTCTTCCTTGGTATGGGCGGTGGGACGTGGCGAGGTGACCGTAGCCGGTTTTGTAAACCAGGTGCTGGCACATCATTTCGAAGAGAACGGCGGATTGATAAACGCTGTGCTGGAGAAGTATTACCAATCACTAAAATCATAAGGACATGGAATACCTTTTTATTATCCTGTTCATCTATGCCTCTTACCTGAGCATTGAAAAGTATGTGCATACAGGCAGCATTTTCACATGGAGAGGCAGAAAGGACAAGAAGGAACGTCGGACTGCACCTGCCGCCATCCATCCGGCAATTGCTCCGTCTCAGGCGGGAATAATAGGCAAAAGCCGATACCAAATGCGACATTCACTGACAATAGATGACAATAGCGGACAGCCTGAATCAGGCATAGAAAAGAGTGATACCTTTACTCCCGAAAAGAAAACAGAGCCGGTTCTCCGAGTACACGAACCCCTTGATAAGAATACGAAATTCCCGGAAGTTCCGGCTCTTTTTCAAAAACTGAATTATCCTGAAATTGATTATATGCAGGAGCCCTCTCCTTCTTCCGGTGAAGAAAAAGAGGAGATTCCCGAACGCTACGAGATTACGGGATACGTACAGCGGAGCAATCCCCACCGGGCAACCGGTGTCACCTTTGACGATATGGATATGATTGAGAAAGCAATGGCATCGGACGAACTTACGGAAGCGGAACAGGAACAGGCCCGGCAGACTTTCCAAAAGCTGGAAGGCACGAACATGGAAAGGGTACTGCAGGCGAGCGTCTTGGGAAGCAGCGATAAACTGAAACGCTATATGCGTTTGTATGTAGACCGGGGTGAACCCCATTTATTGACTGGAAAGAATAGGGACGACATTCTCCGGGAATTTGATATTACGGAGCATGTGCCCCAATAAAATAGAACAAGTAAGGAATATGAGACAGTATTATGATTCCGGTTGATCCGGGTGCAGCGAGTTTTAAAACAGAATGTATAACCTAAAAAGACGAAAAAGCATGATAGATTTCTTTGACTCCGGTTGATCCGGGCAGGACGGGTTCTTGAAACGTAGTGTATAACCTGTTAAAAGGAAGATATAGATATATGAGAGGCTTCTATGATTCCGGTTGATCCTTACCCTTTACCGGAGCGAACATTAAAAGAGTGATTAACCCCTTAAAAACGGAGGTATCTATGATTGGTTACTATGACTCAGGTTGATCCTAAAAAGACATCGTGGTTGCAAGGACAAATCCGCAGGCAGGAAACTTCCTGCGGTTTGTTTGAAACAAGGTTTTTATTCACATTAAAAAATTAGATTGTATATGAAAAGACATTTTAAAAAGACGGTTGCTCTTATCGCATGAATAGCTGTTTCCACCCTGAGTGCCTATGCCGAAGGGGACGGAAGTGCCGGTATAACAAAGGCCACATCCATGCTTACCGGTTATTTTGACCCCGCCACCAAGTTGATATATGCGGCAGGGGCTATTGTGGGGCTGATAGGTGCCATTAAGGTATATTCGAAGTTCAGTAGCGGCGACCCCGACACCGGTAAAACCGCCGGGAGCTGGTTTGGAGCCTGCGTCTTCCTCATCGTCGCGGCGACAGTCCTTCGTTCCTTCTTCCTGTAATATAGCAGGCTATGGAATACAATATCAACAAGGGAATCGGACGCAACGTGGAATTCAACGGCTTGCAGGCACAATACCTGTACTTTTTTGTCGGGGGCTTGCTGGCCATTTTCCTGCTGTTCGTCATCTTCTATATGATAGGTATTGACCGGTGGTTCTGTATCGGTTTCGGTGTCCTCTCCGCTTTCTCTCTGCTCTTCGGGGTGTTCCACCTGAACAAGAAGTATGGTCCCAACGGCTTGATGAAGCTGGCCGCAGTCAAGTACCACCCGTCCTATATCATCAATCGCAAACGTATATCTTCCTTATTTAAAAAACGCATTCATGAGAAATATATTAAAAGCCGCAACGCTGGAAAGTAAGTTTCCAATCCTGTCCGTGGAGGAAGGGTGCATTCTCTCCAAAGACGCGGACGTGACCATCGGCTTCAAGGTCTTTCTTCCGGAGCTGTTCACGGTCACTTCCGCAGATTATGCATCCATGCACGGCACATGAACAAAGGCAGTCAAGGTACTGCCGAATTATACGATAGTACACCGCCAGGACTGGTTTCTGAAAGAAAATTACAAGGCCGACACGCAGAAAGACGGGATGAGTTTTTTGGACCGTTCTTTCGAACTTCATTTTAATGAACGGCCTTTCCTAAATCATTTCTCTTACCTGTTTATCACCAAGACGACTAAGGAACGCAGCCGCAGCCAGAGCAATTTCTCCATCCTCTGCCGGGGGAATATAATTCCGAAGGAAGTCCGGGACAAAGAAACGGTCAGCCTGTTTTTGGAGAGTGTCGACCAGTTCGAGCGCATCCTGAATGACTCGGCCTTTATCCGTCTGGAGCGGTTGACCACCGATGAGATAGTCGGCACACCGCAGCAGGCCGGATTGATTGAAAAGTATTTTTCTCTTTCGCAGCAGGACACGACCACACTGAAGGATATACAGATGAGCGCGTCGGAGATGCGCATCGGGGATGATATCCTCTGCGTACATACGCTTTCCGATGTGGATGATCTTCCCGGTTCCGTCCAGACGGATACCCGGTATGAGAAATACTCCACCGACCGCAGCGACTGCCGTCTAAGTTTTGCCGCTCCGGTGGGGCTAATGCTCTCCTGTAACCATATTTACAACCAGTTCCTGTTCATCGATGATTCGGCAGAAATCCTGCAACGCTTTGAGAAGACGGCACGCAACATGCACTCGCTTTCCAAATACAGCCGAGCCAACCAACTTAACAAGCAGTGGATTGATGCCTACCTGGACGAGGCGCATTCCTTCGGGCTGACCGCCATCCGTTGCCATTGCAATGTCATGGCATGGTCGGACAGCCGGGAGAAGCTCAAGGTGATAAAGAACGATACCGGTTCTGCTCTGGCCCTGATGGGATGCAAGCCCCGTTATAATACCATTGACGCACCTGCCTTGTATTGGGCAGGTATTCCGGGAGGCGAGGGCGATTTCCCTTCCGAGGAGTCCTTTTTCACTTTCGTCGAACAGGGAGTCTGCTTCTTTACGGAAGAGACGAACTATGCGGATTCCCTGTCGCCATTCGGTATCAAGATGGCAGACCGGACAAACGGGAAGCCCCTGCATCTGGATATTTCGGACGAACCGATGCGTCGTGGTATTACAACCAACCGTAACAAGCTGGTCATCGGGCCTTCCGGTTCGGGCAAGTCATTTTTTATGAACCATCTTGTGAGACAGTATTGGGAACAGAATACCCACATTATATTGATCGACATCGGTAACAGTTACAAGGGATTATGTGACCTGATTCACCAGCGCACAAACGGTGGGGATGGCATATATTATACGTATAGTGAAAAACATCCGATAGCTTTTAATCCATTTTTCACCGAAGACAAGGTCTTTGACCTGGAAAAGAAAGAGTCCATTAAAACGCTGATCATGTCGCTCTGGAAAAGGGATACGGAAGTCATTACCCGTGCCGAGGAAGTAGCACTCTCAATGGCGGTTAACCTGTTCCTTGAAAAGATAAAGGAGGACAATGAGCTGGTTCCTTCCTTTAATACTTTCTACGAGTTCGTACAGGGAGAGTTCCGTGGAATACTGGAGGAGAAGCATTACCGCGAGAAGGATTTCGATCTCACTAACTTTCTGAATGTATTGGCTCCTTATTATCGTGGTGGAGAGTACGATTATCTGCTGAACTCCGACGAGCAGCTCGACCTCTTGAACAAGCGTTTTGTGGTATTTGAAATTGACGAAATTAAGGAGCATAAAATTCTTTTTCCGGTAGTCACTGTCATCATTATGGAGGCTTTCATAAACAAAATGAGACGTTTGCATGGGGTGCGAAAGATGATAGTTGTAGAGGAGGCTTGGAAGGCAATCGCACGTGAAGGCATGGCTGACTATATAAAGTTTTTATGTGCGCCCGTAAAGGTTGCATCGTAAATATCTCTTTGGCAAGAGATTAGGAA
>JAUUNK010000181.1 GCA_030844565.1 Bacteroides ovatus | reverse complement strand
AGAATCCAGCGAAAATGCAATGGGAAACAAGGCTACCAAGTTCATAGAGAACTATGGTACTTCCTTGCCGCCTCTGTTGCTATCCTCCTAATTGTAGGAAGCTCTTGGTTCATATCAAATACCACCAACACAACGATAGAAGAGTATATAAAAGTAGCTGCCAAAAGCAGTCAAATGTATGTTCTACCCGATAGTTCCAAGGTTTGGATGCAACCGGGTAGCTCCATCCGTTATGTTCACGACTTCAACAAAAATAGAAAAGTTTGGCTGGAAGGAAATGCCCTCTTTGAGGTGTACAGCCACCAAGGGAGTGCCTTTCGGGTATACCTAAATAAGGCATTCATTGAAGTAAAAGGGACATGTTTTTCGGTGAAACAAGATGATGCTACACAAAATGAGATTACCTTATTTAAAGGTAGCATTGATTTCACGGTAGAAACGCAAAAAGAGACAATAAGCATGAGACCGATGCAAAAGATTATCTATAATGCAGAGAAAGCTTGTACGAAACTCGAAAACATCGCAAATATCAGCTGGGAAAATGGAAAATATAATTTTATCGGAATGCCATTAACTCACTTGATTCAGGTAATCAACCAAATGTATAATTCTAATATTATCCTTAAAGAAAACATCAAAAAAGAATCTGCTTTTACCGGAAGCATACGTTATGACGAGTCTATCGACGACGTACTCGACAAAATATGCTATACTCTGAACCTGAATATGGATAAAAGAAACGACAAAATAACAATCTACCCATAATTAATCAAATGTCTAATCTAATTAGTTGAAGCATGAGAAAATTACTCTTTTCCAACAGCAGGCGATGTCTGAAGTATATCGCACTTGCTTTGCTTTTTTACCCGTTATCTGTCCTCGGAGCACAAGGACATATATCCGTGAAAGGGCAATCTATTACCATCAAACAGGCTATTCAGCTTATTGAAAAAAACAGTGAATACACTTTTTTCTACAATGCGGCAGACCTGAAAAACACACAACGTAAAAACATTAATTGCAGCGGATCTATCGATCAAATCCTCAAGGAAGTTTTCGCAGGGAGTGGAATCAGTTACATTATTAAGGATAAAGAAGTGATCCTTAAAGTGGAAAAGACTGAAAGTACACAGCAACAAAAAAAGAAACGGATTATTACCGGTACGGTGACCGCTTCAGACATCAAAGAGCCGATTATCGGTGCAAATATCTGGCTGAAAAATAGTTCTACCGGTACTATCACAGATATTGACGGTAAATATTCTATCAACATAGAAGGCATTGGTGGTGTACTCGAATTTAGCTATCTAGGCTATAAAAAAGTAGAAGTAGCCATTTCAGACAATAGCGTTATCAACGTAGTACTCGAGCCCGATACGGAAACATTGGACGAAGTAGTAGTTGTAGGATATGGCACACAGAAGAAAGCCAGTGTCATCGGCGCCATCACCAACATTGATGCAGCCAAGTTGAAAGTATCCAGTGCCTCGGTATCCAACGCTTTAGCAGGACAATTGGCAGGTGTCATCTCTATGACAGGTTCCGGCGAACCGGGTAGAGCAAGTGCATCCGACTTCTACATCCGGGGTATTGCGTCTTTCACCGGAAACAATACACCACTTGTATTGGTAGACGGTGTGGAACGTGAGCTCGACCTGGTAGACGTAGATGACATCGCCTCCTTCTCTATTCTGAAAGATGCTTCAGCTTCTGCCGTATACGGTTCACGCGGTGCAAACGGCGTTATTCTGATTACTACTAAAAAGGGGACCACCGGTAAACCGGTCATCACTGTACGTACCGAAGCCGGTATAACGATGCCGACCCGTATGCCGAAAATGGCAAATGCTACCGAATGGGCTGAGATGCTGAATGAAGCCAAGGGAACGCAATACTACACCCAGGAAGAAATAGACAAATACCGCAATGGTAGCGACCCGGACCTTTATCCTAACGTGAATTGGATCGATGAACTTTATAAAAATATGGCAACCAATCAGCGTGTGACATTGAATGTCTCGGGTGGTGGCGATATCTGTAAGTACTACGTCTCCGGTGGTTTCTATAACGAAGGTTCTATCTTCAAGGAAGCAGATAATTTATACGACTACGACTCTTCCATCCATTACAACAAATTTAATTTCCGTGCCAACATGGACTTTTCACTTACACCGTCCACTACTTTCAACATTAGCCTGGCTAATATATACGAAAGCTATTGGGGACCGGGTGCTGATACGGACAATATATGGATGTACACTTTCCTCACTTCTCCGAACTCATTCCCGAAAGAATACTCGGACGGAACGATTTCGGCTCCTTCTGCCGCATCCGGATACAACCCCTGGAACTTGCTGGCTCATTCCGGTTACAGGGAAAAGAACTGGAACTCTTCCCAATCTTTAATCGGATTGACTCAGGACATGGGTGCAATATGGAAGCCATTAGAAGGACTGACTGCCAATGTCAAATTCTCTTGGGATGCATCTAACATTACCCAACAAATACGTTCTAAAGAAATCACCCAATATCATGCTAAAGGAAGAGATGAAGACGGTAACCTGATATTTGGCGATCCCATTTACTCTGGAGACGGAACTTTATCTTACAACCGTACCAGTGAAGGAACTATCACCACTTATATGGAAGCATCCTTGAACTATACCCGCCTGATTGGAGAGAAACACCGTATCGGAGCCTTGTTCCTTTATAATCATAAGATTAAAAAAGATACGCATGCCAACAACCAAACTGCATCCCTGCCTTATAAGAATCAAGGATTAGCAGGTCGTATCACTTATGCCTACAATGATACTTATTTTGCCGAAGTCAACGTAGGATACACCGGTTCCGAGAACTTTGCTCCGGGTCACCGTTTCGGTTTCTTCCCTGCCTATAGCTTAGGTTGGATGATTTCTAACGAAAAATTCTGGAATCCCATACGAAACGTAGTGAACGAACTCAAACTGAAAGCTTCCTACGGTATGGTAGGTAACGATGACATTGGTGCTTACAAGAGATGGATTTATATGCCAACCATCGTTGACGGCGGTTCATGGAACTACGGTGCTAGCGGCAATATCGGTGGTACAGGTTTAAGCATAGGAGATGTGGAAAACCTTGAGGCAAGTTGGGAAAAAGCTTATAAAACAAACATCGGTCTGGAAATGCGCCTGTTCGATAGAATCCGGATTCAGGCTGACTACTTCTACGAAAAAAGAGAGGGTATGTATCTGACACGCGCCAGCCTGCCTGCTTATGTAGGGCTCACCACCGTTCCTAATGTAAACGTAGGTAAAGCCGAATTATCAGGTATCGACGGTAACATTGAATATGAACAACAAGTGGGAAAAGTACTCCTCACCGCACGGGCTAACGCAACCTTCTCGAGAAACAAGATGCTCAATAATGATGAACCGGATTGGGTTTATAAATATCAGAACTCCATCGGGAAACCTTTCGGAAGATACGGAGCCACTCAACGTAAAGGTCTCGTTGCCCTAGGTTTATTCCAGAGTCAGGAAGAAATTGATGCCAGCCCGGTACAGGAATTCGGAGAATACCGTGTGGGAGACATTAAATATAAAGACGTAAATGGCGACGGCGTAATCAACACGTATGACCGGATTGCCATCGGTTATACCGACCTTCCGGAGATGGTATACGGATTTGGTATTACTGCCAATTGGAAAGGTTTTGATGTTAACGTTCTGTTCAATGGAGTAGCACGTACTTCCCTTTACCTGGATGGTACAGCTTTGCGTCCGTTCTCCAGCAGCAATATGGACCGTGCGGCGATATATAAAGACATATATAATAAGGTATGGAAAAGCACCAATACAGCAGCGCAGAATGCTTCCGCTATTTATCCCCGTCTTAGCTATGGCGCCGAAGCCGGTAGCACAAACAACGGGCAAACATCCACTTGGTGGCTACGTGACCGCAATTTCCTGCGCCTGAAGAATGTGGAAATAGGATACGCCCTACCTAAAAACATACTCAATAAAACGTTTATTAAATCATTGCGTTTCTATGTAAGCGGAACAAACCTGCTAACATTCAGCAAATTTAAATTGTGGGACCCGGAACTTCTGGATACCAGCGACGGTTCCAAGTATCCGAACAATGCAACAGTAGTCATTGGTCTTAATGCAAACTTCTAATTCAAAAAACGTGCATATTATGAAAATCTCAATAAACAAATATTTGATATTGTTCTGCGGAGCAATTGCGATGCTTGCCTCTTCCTGTGATAGTTTTCTCGACCGGCAAGAAGATGAGGCACTGACCTTCGACGGTATCTGGGAAAAACGTTCCTATACCCAGCGATACTTCTTAAATGCCATGAGTTATATCCCTAGCGATGCAGATGAATGGCGTGCCAACCCGTGGTTAGGTGCTTCGGACGAAGCAAGCGTCACCTACAACGAAAGTAGTTATAGATACCTAAACTTCGGCACATGGACTCCGAGCGATTCCGGTTGGGAAGTGATGGGCAGTTTCTATAATGGCATACGCGCCTGCACCATCTTTATGCAAAATGCAGACAGATGCACCGACCCGCTGACCAACGCCAATGAGCTAAACAACTGGAAACTGTATACCCGTTGGGCACGTGCTTATTATTATTTCCTGATGATGCGCCAATATGGACCGGTATATCTGTTGGGAGACGAACTGGTAGACTTCACTGCATCTTCGTTCGACCGTCCCCGGAACACATGGGAAGAATGTGTGAACTACGTAACCAGCGAAATGCAATATTGTGCAGACAATTTGCCCGATACGTGGAGAAACGATAACGAAAAAGGATTGCCCACCAAAGGGGCAGCTTTAGCGGTTATTTCCCGTCTAAAACTATATTCCGCCCGCGACCTGTTCAACGGCAACACACTGTATTCTTCTGTAAAGAACCCTGTTACCGATAAATTCCCCGAATTGTCAGGCGTTAACCTTTTCCCTCAGACCAAAGACAACAACAAATGGAAAGAGGCTGCCAAAGCTGCCAAAGACGTTATAGACATGGGCGTTTATAAATTGTATACCGTGAAAAAGGAAGACGGAACCATCGACCCTTATGCAAGCTGGAGCGGAGTAATGCACGTCACGTGGAATGATGAAATCATCTGGTCGTCAGGCTATAAAAGCGGCTATTGGATGAATGTGCACGCAGCTCCCACCGGATTATCAGGAACTGCCTACGGAGGTGTAGGACCCACTCAACAACAAGTAGATGCTTACGCCATGAGCAACGGTAAATATCCCATCACCGGATATGACAACGATGGTGATCCTATCATCGACGCCACTTCCGGATATACGGAAGAAGGAAAAGAGATGTTTGACAACCCGTATACAACATGGGTACTGGAATCCAATAAGTTGGATTATCAAGAGAAGTGGCAGAACTATGCTCCGGCTGCAAGCGAATACAAATGGCCTACCATGTACAAAGACCGTGAGCCCCGCTTCTACATGAGTGTATTCTGGAGCGACAGTTACTGGCAGCACGGAACAAGCAATGCTGACTGCACACTGATTTGTTTTGCCAAGAACGGTAACTCGAACAAGTCTCATGACTATCCGAAATCTGGTTATATCATCACTCGTTACTATAACCATGCACTGAGTTCTCCGGGTGGATACTGGGGTAACATCACTTTCCCGACTTTCCGTTTGGGAGAAATCTATCTCAATTTCATTGAAGCTGCACTCGAATGTCGCCGTACGGGAGTTACAAGTGAATATTATACGGCTGCCATGACATATTGGGACGAATTGCGTGCACGAGTAGGTCTTCCCTCTATCACAGAAGTATATCCTACAGCCACCATTGAAGAACTCATCGAACTGTGCCGTAAAGAGCGCCGCGTGGAACTGGGTTACGAAAATCACCGTTACTTTGACACACGTACGTGGATGATTGCCGAAAAGACCGATGCAGGTCCTATGTATGGTATGAACGCCGAATTGACGACTACCAACGCTAGCCAGACACCGGAAGGATTCTGGAAAAGAACAGTATTCGAAACACGCATATTCAAACCCAATCATTATCTCTATCCATTCTCTCAAAGAGAACTTGACCGTAACAAACTGTTGACACAGAACTACGGATGGTAACACATGAAAATACAACCTTTAAATTGCATTTATATGAAATTAAATAGAATCTTAACAGCATTATTTTGCAGCTCTTTCGTGCTGAGTGGATGCCTGGATGATGGCAAAGAGGAATTCCTGGACGAATACTCCACCTTCATGTACTTCACCAACAGCGGAGAACAAGCAGTCACCTGCTATAAAACAGGAGATTTAACCGCATACAATGTGTATGTGTACAAAGCAGGAAATGAAAATTCGGCAGCGTCCGATGCCGTAGTATCTGTAATGGACGAGAGCCAATTGCAAATCTATAACGGAGAAAACGGCACGAAATATACACAACTTCCCTCCACCTGCTACGCGTTGGAAGGCGACCTGAATATGAGTTTTTCTGGAAACGAACTGTACAAAACTCTCACGGTGAACATGGATGCCGATAAAATCAATGCTCTTTCGCCGGCTGAATACGTAGTCCCCTTGGTGCTCACTTCTTCTAAAACAGTCAATGAGAAGAAGAACGTGGTTTTCGTGAAACCGAACATCGTTACTCCTACTATCTATTTCGCCCAGACGGGGTACGTGCTGACACAGCTTTCCGCCAGTAGCCCCGACCAGATTACTGTCAACATCCCCATCACCATGCCTCTTAGCAATAAATGGAATTTTGATTGTAAGATTGCTGTAAACCAAAGTTTGCTCGACGAATATAACAAGAAAAACGAAACCAATTACAGCCTGTTACCCGTGGGTAGCTACACACTGGAAGACACTTATAGTTTTGCCGCCGGAACCAACACCGTGAACGCAGTGTTGACCATCAATCGGTCTGCACTGGATATGGGAGATTATATCCTACCTATTGAACTGGCAGAATGCAGCCAAAATGGCTTTGAAATCGACCAGACGAAAAACGTATATCTGGCAGGAGTTAGCTATATGCCGCCTCAACTGGAACTGACAGTAAGCATGCTTTCTGCGAATGCAACTGTCAGCGACGCATACGGAGATGGAGCCGGACTTGCCGGGCTTATTGACGGAGACCTTACAGGCGGCGGATACTATCACAGTGATTATGCAGAAGGAAAATATGATCCGGTCTACGGACATTACATTGACGTCCACCTTAATACTCCTGTTACCTTTATTATGTTCGATTATTGGACAAGAGTTTCTAATGGAAACGGAGCTCCCAAAGTAATCGACTTATATACAAGTAATAACGGAACCGAGTGGACTAAGCTGTCTACCGTAAGCAACGGATTGCCGACAGAAGGAAACCAAGAATATATTTCTAATATATTCAAAGCTCAATCCCCCTTCACTTACTTCCGCTTTGCAGTGGTTCAGAGCGCTGCCGGTAGTTTGACCACCGAAGGAGCCGGAAGTTCGGCATACTTCAACTTGCACGAACTCAGTCTATACGGACAATAATACGACTTCTTTGACTTGTAATTGTAAGAGCCCCTGCCCAGCCGGGCAGGGTTCTTTTTTTCACCACCTTAGAAATTAAAACCATGAAATTCTATCATCTTCTTTTAATCCTGTCTATCGGATTATTCTCCACCGTCGCCCTTGCTTGTAGCGATGATTCATCCGATGACCCGGCATTGGCTACAGATTTCTTAATCAATGAAAATGACCTCAATCAGGATTTTACAAAAGAGAAAGGTACGATAACCATTCCGGTTACCACCCAACTCTCTAACGACGAATGGAGCGTCACCTCATCTGCTCCCGAATGGTGTCTTGCTTCGCAAGCTTATAATACGAAAGGCATCACCATTTTTGTATACGAAAGCGAAGAGCCGGAAATACGTACAGCAACCATAAACGTAAAATCAAAGATTCAGAACTATACTATTACCGTACGTCAACTGGGATATGGCCCTGCCATTCTGGTAAAGAACGCCAACCTGTCCGTAGAACCCGGCGGAGGAACAGTAAACATCACTGTGACCTCCAACGTAGAATACACCATCACTAAATCAGAAGATACAGACTGGATTACCGAATCTCCCCAAACTCGTGCACTGACCGACCGCGAATACACCTATACCGCCACAGCAAATACACAATATTCAGCACGTACTTGTATCTTTACCTATACCTATGTCCATGATGAAGCGTCCTTGACCGCACAATGTACTGTACAACAAAAAGCCAGGGAAGTGAACAAGGACGATGTGGAAGTAGAAGGAGATACCAAAGTGGTTCCCACTCGCGGCGAGGATAACGACCACCAAGAAGGCTATGGAATAGAACGCACCTTTGATGGAGAAATGAATAACTCCTATCCCTATCATTCCACCTGGCAGCAAAAGGCAGCCTTCCCCGTCAGACTCGAATATTTCTTTGAAGACGCCACCGTAGAAAGAAACATCGACTATATTATCTATCATACCCGTAGCGGCAATGGAAACTTTGGCAAATTCGACCTCTATGTAGCTACCGAGAGTGCTCCGGAATATACCCTCTATGGTTCTTATGATTTCAAAGAGCAGAATGCTGCCAGCAAAATCTCATTCCCACAAAGCCTTCTGGGAATAACAAAGATTAAATTTATGGTGCACAGTGGACTGGGTGATTTCGTAAGTTGCGACGAAATGGAATTCTTCAAAAAGCGGGAAGGAGCCAACGAACTGGAATCCCAACTGCTGGAAGTATTCGAAGACTTAACCTGTTGCGAATTGAAAGATGGCGCGACTATGGAACAAATTAACAATCTGCCCGGTTATTTTGCCAATATCGCCACTCAATTAAAAAACAATACTTACGACGCATGGGAAAAAGAATTCCGTATGCGCGAATACGAAGCCTACAGCAATGTAGCGGAATGGGCAGATAAGCTGATGACAAAAAAATATAGTGACTTAGACAATCCGACAGGTATTTATGTGGCAAACGGTGAAGAAGTCATCATATTGGTGGGCGACACTCACGGCCAATCCATCAGCATCCAAAGCATCGGTGAAGAAGAAACGTCCTCCGACGGAACCACCTTCAAGCAAACAGCCGCCAGTGGAGAAAGCCATTTTTTAAAAGAAGGTATTAACAAAATCACCTTTAACCAAGGTGGCATGCTGTTCATTATGTATAACACTGATATAAGTACTCAACCCCAACCTATCAAAGTACATATACCTCTGGAAAGCGGAACGGTAAACGGCTTCTTCGACGTAAAGGAACATAAGACCAATGCTAAATATCAAGAACTGATTGCCAAAGCAACTTATAAATACTTCTGTGTACGAGGAGAAAAAATCATGTTCTACTTCCATACGGACAAGATGAAAAAAGCCGTACCCGAAGACATACTTTCCGCTATCGGGCTATGGGACGACATTATCGGATGGCAACAAGAATTGATGGGTATCGAGGATGTACGCCCCAGCCAAGTGAACAATCATCTTTTCGCCATTTCTCCCGAAGGCAGTTATATGTGGGCTTCGGACTACCGGATAGCATTTGTATATACTTATCTGGACAATATCCTACTGAAAGATAATGTGATGGCAGCCAAAGACAATGCCTGGGGCCCCGCCCACGAAATAGGGCACATCCACCAGCAAGCTATCAACTGGCCGGGCTGTACGGAATCGTCCAACAACCTCTTCTCCAATTACATTCTCTATAAGTTAGGAAAGTATTGTTCAAGAGGAAGTGAACTTAGCGCATTGGCAACTGCCCGGTGTGTGAACAAGCAAGCATGGTATAACATGGGAGCTGCCACTCATCAAAACGAAGATACAGAAATACACATGCGCATGAACTGGCAATTGTGGAACTACTATCACCGTTGCGGATACAAGAAAGATTTCTGGCAAACGCTATTTAAGCTGCTTCGCGAAAACCGTATCACTGAATCGGACCCCGGCGCAGGACAACTCTTATTTGCTAAAATGGCAAGTAAAGCCGCCAACCAGAATCTAACGGATTTCTTTGAATGGTGGGGATTCTTCGAACCGGTGGATAACGTACAAATCGAGCAATATGGAACATGGAATTATAATGTCACTCCTC
>JAUUNK010000180.1 GCA_030844565.1 Bacteroides ovatus | reverse complement strand
GGCTGACCGGAAAGGGAAGGACCATACAGCCTCCGCCGTGGTCAACCATTTTAATGAAGAAGTCTACGGAATACAATCGGCTATGATTTTTGCCATGGTGCCTCCGCCCATTCCCGGTTTGGGAGCTTCGGGAGGATTGCAGTTGCAACTCGAAGACCGGAAGAATCTGGGACCTACCGAGATGCAACAGGCAATAGGGACCCTGCTTGCCACTTATCGCACGAAACCTGCCCTGGCATCTATATCAAGCCAGTATCAAGCCAATGTTCCCCAATACTTCCTGAATATCGACAGAGATAAAGTGCAATTCATGGGCATAGCGCTCAATGACGTGTTTGCCACATTAGGCTATTATATGGGAGCTGCTTATGTTAATGACTATGTGCAGTTTGGGCATATTTATCAGGTCAAAATCGAGGCACGCGACCAGTCTCAGCGAGTCATTGACGACGTGTTGCAACTAAGCGTTCCTAATTCGTCCGGAGAGATGGTTCCTTTTTCTTCATTCACCCAGATAGAAGAACGCTTGGGACAGGACCAAATCAATCGTTATAATATGTATTCCACCGCAGCATTGACGTGTAATGTTGCTCCAGGCAGCAGCTCCGGACAAGCTATCCGGCAGATGGAAGAGCTTATCCAAGAACAACTTGGAAACGAATTCGGCTATGAATGGACATCTGTGGCATATCAAGAGACGCATGCGGGAAATACAACAACGATAGTGCTGGTGATGGCACTGGTAGTTGCCTTCTTGGTGCTCGCTGCGCAATATGAAAGCTGGACCAGCCCGTTTGCCGCTGTCATCGGATTGCCGGTAGCCCTTTTAGGAGCCATGCTAGGATGTCTCATCATGAATACTCCGGTAAGCATTTATACGCAAATCGGTATTATCCTACTAATTGCATTATCGGCTAAAAACGGTATCTTAATCGTCGAATTTGCCCGTGATTTCCGGGCAGAAGGAAATTCTATCCGCGAAGCTGCTTTCCAGGCAGGACATGTCCGTTTGCGCCCGATATTGATGACATCTTTTGCTTTTGTGCTGGGGGTGATGCCTCTGTTGTTTGCTTCCGGAGCAGGAGCGCAAAGCCGTATTGCATTGGGAGCCGCAGTTGTATTCGGTATGGCACTGAATACATTGCTTGCCACGATCTACATTCCGAACTTCTATGAAATGATGCAAAAATTGCAGGAAAGATTTGATAGAAAAGGGAAGAAAAAAGAAAAGAAAGAGACGGCACTCATAGTGAGGGAAGAAAAAAGTTAGAGGAGCTAAAAATGGAAGGGAGTTAGAGGTTCAATGCTTTGTTTATTCACAAGCTATTGGACTCTAACTCCTATTTCCCCTTACAATCCTCCATAATCGGGAATATCTTCTAAAAACACATAACTCTGATTCTCATAGTCCATCTTGCAACAATAATGTTGCATCCCGTTGCTCACCACCAGATAATCGACTTTCAATACCATATTATACCGACTAATCTGATTGAATACGGCTTGCGTAATCTCGATCTGAGGGGCCTTGTATTCTATAATCATTCTCGCGGAAAGGTCCCTTTTATAAAGTACCGTATCACAGCGTTTTTTAGTCCCATTCAGGCTCAAAAGGACTTCATTAGCCATCAATGCCATCGGGTATCCTTTGTAATCAATCAGAAAGTGAATGAAATGCTGACGTACCCACTCTTCCGGAGTAAGTGCAACATAGCGCTTGCGAATAACATCAAAAATTACGTTTTTTCCGTTACGCACGTTTATTTTAGTATCGAATGCTGGTAGATTTAATGATAACATTTACTATTTTTGTCAGTTAAATAATAGTTTCCCTTTGCCGGGGACGCAAATTTAATGGATTCTTATGAAAACAAAGCAAGAAATCGTAGCAAATTGGCTACCACGTTATACTAAACGTAATCTCGATGATTTTGCAGAATACATCCTGCTGACTAACTTTAATAAATACGTCGAAATCTTTGCAGAGAAATTCAATGTTCCTATCCTCGGAAGAGATGCCAACATGACGTCTGCCAGCGCCGAAGGAATCACCATCATCAACTTTGGAATGGGAAGCCCCAATGCAGCCATTATCATGGACCTGCTGGGAGCCATACACCCCAAAGCTTGCCTTTTTCTGGGCAAATGCGGAGGTATCGATAAGAAGAATAAGATAGGTGATTTAATCCTTCCTATCGCCGCTATTCGAGGCGAGGGAACGTCTAATGATTACTTTCCACCAGAGGTACCTTCACTACCCGCCTTCATGTTGCAACGTGCCGTTTCGTCTGCCATCCGTGACTATGCACGCGACTACTGGACAGGAACCGTTTATACCACTAACCGCCGCATTTGGGAACACGACGACGTATTTAAGGAGTACCTCAAAAAGACCCGGGCTATGGCAGTGGATATGGAGACAGCCACCCTGTTTAGTTGTGGCTTTGCCAACCATATTCCTACAGGAGCCTTGCTTCTTGTGTCCGACCAGCCAATGATTCCCGAAGGAGTGAAAACGGATAAGAGTGACAATCTCGTCACCCAAAATTATGTAGAAGAGCATGTGGAGATTGGTATCGCCTCCCTTCGCATGATTATAGACGAAAAGAAGACAGTAAAACACCTGAAATTTGATTGGTAAACCCCAACGTAACTATGGCAAAACAAGAAATGAGCTGCGACGATATACTCAAGGAATTGAGGGCTAAACAGTATCGTCCCATTTACTACCTCATGGGAGAAGAATCTTATTATATAGATTTAATCTCCGATTATATAATGGAAAATGTGCTGAGCGAGACGGAGAAGGAGTTTAACCTGACAGTGGTCTATGGAGCTGATATAGACGTGGCTTCCATCATCAACGCAGCCAAGCGTTATCCGATGATGTCGGAGTATCAAGTGGTCATCGTCAAGGAAGCCCAAGCTGTGAGGAATATGGAAGAACTGTCCTATTATTTGCAAAAGCCTCTTCTTTCCACCATCCTCGTAATATGCCATAAACACGGCACATTGGACCGAAGAAAAAAACTGGCGGCAGAGGTTGAAAAAGTGGGTATTCTTTTCGAAGCAAAGAAAATTAAGGATGCCCAACTTCCTGGATTTATATCTACCTACATGAAACGAAAGGGCATCGATATAGACCCAAAGGCAACTGCTATGTTAGCTGACTTTGTCGGTTCTGATTTAAGCCGCCTAAGTGGAGAATTGGAAAAATTGATTATCACTCTCCCTCCTACCCAAAAGCGTATCACACCCGAGCAAGTAGAAAAGAATATTGGCATCAGCAAAGATTATAATAACTTTGAGTTGCGAAGCGCACTCATCGAAAAGGACGTGCTCAAAGCTAACAAAATAATAAAATACTTTGAAGAAAATCCTAAGACAAACCCTTTGCAAATGACTCTTTCTTTGCTCTTCAGCTTTTATTCCAATCTTATGCTTGCATACTATGCTCCCGATAAATCAGAGCAAGGAGTGGCTTCCATGCTGGGACTGAAGACGCCTTGGCAGGCTCGCGACTATGTGGCTGCCATGCGCAAATATAGTGGAGTAAAGACCATGCAAATTATCGGAGAAATACGATATGCCGATGCTAAATCAAAAGGAGTAAATAACGTTTCGATGACTGACAGAGATATTCTTCGCGAACTAGTATTCAAGATTCTTCATTAATAATACAAGCCCTGCGGGAAGGAAAAAGAGTCCATATAAATCTATATAGATGATATATGTATCCTTTCTCCATCCGGGCAGGGCTTTCTTTATAGATTTTCTTTATCATTCTTCTAATAAAAAAGAATACATATTATTCTCCTTAACCATCCATTTACTTCTTCTTTTGAGTACTTTTCAACTCCTTATAGGATAATTTTCACGAGTGATGGACTTTCATCTGTAGGTTACGGAAAAGCCATTTCTCAGGTATTAATAGCTGTCATATTAAGTATTAATAACTGACACGATAGCTATTAACATCTGAGAAACCGATTATTAATAGCTATCCCATGAAATGTGAATATCCTACGCGAATAGGTCATCTGCCTCTTTGCCGATGATAGAGATAACTCATCGCATGTTCCCTCTTTTTAATGCTTTTTCTGCTTAATCCCCTCATATAACTACTAATTTTTCTAGTTTGCACTTAAATTGAGTAGAGAAAATATAGCATAATTTACTATTATTCAATTTATTAGGGTAAAAATAAGCTTCCTACAGTGAAAAAAAAGCATTCACCTGGGCATACGAACGGAAAGAAAGCAAAAAATGACCATTAAAGATAGAAGAGAAAAAGGGGATAAAAAGAGAGTAATAATATTTCATGAAGATAAAACAGAGATTATATCAGCTTCCTAACAAAATTAGGGCATTTTCTTCACTCAAGTGAAGAAAATGATTCACAATAATACTATTTACAGATGTAAACAGTCAATATTTGTGTAATATATCTAGGATATACAAAAGTAAAGGGTAGGGGACTACAAGTATAATAATACTTATGTACTTGTAATATGTGAAGGGTTAACATTTAATATAAGTGCTTATAATCTAATATAATCCAGCGTAATAAGCTACTAAAATTCAATCACTACTAGAAATCATTAATATTTATATGGTATATATTTGTGAATGCTCGAAAACAAAGCTTTATAAATGGAGTTATTATGCATATAATCAATATTTTATAGAAAAATATTAAAGTATAAATACATTTGTATTAAGGCACTTTTCTCTTACTATTTACAAACGTATCAATATAAATCTAAACCACATTATACTTTTGTAAAATCTTAAATATTACTATTGTAATTTGCTTTTGTGAATATCATTGTTTACCTTTGTAAATGCATCCAAAAAGCATTATTTTTGTGAAAAGGAGCCTATATATCCATTTGTAATTGAAAATGACATGGAAATTAAAGACCGAATCCGTATGATTATGGAAAAAGAGCACATGACTCCCCGAATCTTTGCAGAAAGCATCGGTGTACAGCAGTCCACGCTCTCTCATATTCTTAATGACCGGAACAGACCTAGCCTGGAAGTCATCATGAAAGTGCATCAGACCTACAATTATGTGAATCTGGAATGGCTGCTTTATGGCAAAGGTGAAATGATGAATGACGCATCTTTAGGAATGCTTTCCTCAGGTGAGGAAGGCGAATTCCAGCCTTCTTTATTTGACGAGAATGCCATAAATTCGACTAATTCCCCGGATAATTCTGAAAATCGCAAGGAAATGCCTTTAAAAAGCATGGAAAATGCACCTAAAGAGATTGTCAGACAGGAGATTAGGTATATAGAAAAGCCTTCCAGGAAAATCACAGAAATAAGAATATTCTTCGATGATAATACCTACGAAACTTTTAAAGCTGAAAAATAAGTAGCAAAAACGGTAGTTTGAGCAATTTCCTGTATCTTTGTCATTACAATACGAATTTACACTTAGATACATGAAAAAATTTATTTTAGATCTGACAGTTACTGAGAATGTAAGATTGCATACTAATTATGTGTTAGTGAAACTTACTTCTCAGTCTCCGCTACCCGAAATGCTCCCGGGGCAATTTGCAGAACTTCGGGTAGATGGCTCACCTACCACTTTTTTACGCCGCCCCATTTCTATTAATTATGTAGATAGAGGACGGAACGAAGTATGGTTCCTCATTCAACTGGTTGGAGACGGAACAAGGCGCCTGGCAGAGGCAAAGAAAGGAGACATTATCAATACCGTGCTTCCACTTGGAAATGGATTTACTATGCCTTCTGCACCTTCGGAGAAACTACTATTAGTAGGAGGAGGCGTGGGTACAGCCCCCTTATTATATCTGGGCGAAGAACTGGTTAAGAATGGAAATAAGCCAACCTTTTTATTAGGGGCACGAAGCAGTAAAGACCTTCTGCAATTGGAAAAGTTTGCAGCCTATGGCGAAGTGTATACTACCACAGAAGATGGTAGCCACGGAGAAAAAGGTTATGTCACCCAGCACTCTCTACTCAATCAAATACATTTTGAAAAGATTTATACTTGTGGCCCCAAGCCGATGATGATGGCAGTGGCACGCTATGCTAAAAGTAAACAGATAGAATGTGAGGTCTCACTGGAGAACACTATGGCATGTGGAGTCGGTGCTTGCCTGTGCTGCGTGGAGAACACGACGGAAGGTCATTTATGTGTATGCAAAGAAGGTCCTGTTTTTAATATAAATAAACTACTATGGCAGATTTAAGTGTAAATATAGGCGAGTTACAAATGAAAAATCCGGTGATGACGGCATCCGGCACATTTGGATACGGTGAAGAGTTCTCCGATTTTATAGATATTGCGCGAATAGGAGGTATCATTGTAAAAGGAACTACTCTTCACAAACGTGAAGGGAATCCATATCCTCGTATGGCAGAGACTCCCTCCGGTATGTTAAACGCTGTGGGACTGCAAAATAAGGGTGTACACTACTTTGCAGAACATATCTATCCCCGTATAAAAAACATTCAAACCAATATGATTGTGAACGTTTCCGGTTCAACTGTAGAGGACTACGCGGAAACAGCCAGTATTATTAACCAACTTGACAAAATTCCTGCCATAGAGTTAAACATCTCTTGCCCGAATGTGAAAGAGGGAGGAATGGCATTTGGAGTCACTGCTAAAGGCGCAAACGAAGTAGTGAAAGCCGTACGTGCCGCTTATAAAAAGACACTTATCGTGAAGCTCTCTCCTAATGTGACTGACATCACTGAAATTGCCCGTGCAGTTGAAGATGGAGGTGCAGATAGCGTTTCACTAATTAATACATTACTAGGAATGGCTATCGATGCTGAACGCAGACGCCCCATCTTGTCTACCATAACAGGCGGAATGTCCGGCCCTGCAGTAAAGCCTATCGCTTTACGTATGGTATGGCAAGTAGCTAAAGCAGTAAAAATACCAGTCATAGGCTTAGGAGGTATCATGAATTGGAAAGATGCTATTGAGTTTATGCTTGCAGGGGCTTCAGCTATCCAGATTGGTACGGCAAATTTCATTGATCCGGCGATAACTGTAAAAGTGATAGATGGTATAAATAATTATCTGGATCGACACGGATATAAATCAGTGAAGGAAATAATAGGTGCACTGGAGGTATAACGAAAAACAGACAATAACCCTTCGCGCTCCATCAAGGAAGAAAGTGTCAGAACAGACTTTTCCCTACATGGCGAATGGAAGATGTATTGCGGCAACGATTTCTTCTTGTAAAGCCAGCGACCGAAGATAAAGTAACATAGAAGAATGCTTTTTATAAGATTCTAAGAACGAAAACGAGGAAGACTGAATTACATTCTATCTTCCTCGTTTTTATTTACACCCTTTTCTATCCTCTTTTTATTCGTCTAACAAGTCCGGGCGAAGCCTTCGGGTACGTTCCAAAGATTGTTGGAGTTCCCACTCTTTTATCTTCGCTTCATGTCCGGAGAGAAGAATGTCAGGAACCTTCCATCCTTTATAATCCGCTGGACGTGTATATACCGGAGCAGCAAGAAGATTGTCTTGGAATGAATCTGAAAGAGCAGATTGCTCGTCGGAGATGACACCGGGAATGATACGGACAATGGCATCTGCCATGACAGCTGCTGCTAGTTCACCTCCCGTCAATACGTAGTCTCCGATACTGATTTCTTTCGTAATAAGATGTTCCCGGATACGATAGTCGATGCCTTTAAAATGTCCGCATAAAATAATAAGATTTCCCGCCAGCGAAAGACTGTTTGCCATCTTCTGGTCAAACTGTTCCCCGTCGGGCGTAGTGAAAATCACTTCGTCGTATGTGCGTTCCGCTTTCAAAGTATTAATGCAGCGTTCGATAGGCTCTATCTTCATTACCATTCCGGCAAAGCCACCAAAAGGATAATCATCCACACGCCGATACTTATCTTCTGTATAGTCGCGCAAGTTGTGAATATGTATTTCTGCAAGCCCTTTAGTTTGAGCCCGTTTCATAATAGAACAATTGAAGAAACCTTCAATCATCTCCGGCAAAACCGTGATTATATCAATTCGCATAAACTTTTAATTTTTCGCAAAAATACGAATATTCAAAGAGAAACCTGTATTTTTGTCCGAAACAATAAAAGAATAATATGAGTATAAAAGAAAAAATAGAAGAATTGAGAGCTGAACTTCATCGGCACAATTATAATTATTATGTGCTGAACGCTCCCGAAATTTCTGATAAAGAGTTCGACGATTTGATGCGCGAACTGCAAGAGCTGGAGCAGGCACATCCCGAATATAAAGATGAAAACTCACCTACCATGCGGGTAGGCAGCGATATTAATAAGAACTTCACGCAAGTGGCTCATAAGTATCCCATGCTTTCGTTGGCAAACACTTATTCTGAAACGGAAGTCACGGAGTTCTATGAGCGTGTCCGAAAAGCCCTAAATGAAGATTTTGAGATTTGCTGTGAGATGAAATATGACGGTACGTCTATCTCATTAACCTATGAGAACGGCAAATTAATCCGTGCCGTGACCCGTGGAGATGGTGAGAAAGGAGACGACGTGACAGATAATGTGAAAACTATCCGGTCGATTCCCTTAATTCTTCACGGAAACAATTATCCTGCATCGTTTGAAATTAGAGGAGAAATTCTCATGCCATGGGTAGTCTTCGAAGAACTGAACCGAGAGAAAGAAGCACGTGAGGAACCTCTTTTTGCCAATCCCCGAAACGCCGCTTCGGGAACATTGAAACTACAAAATTCTTCCGTTGTAGCTTCCCGGAAATTGGATGCGTATCTTTATTATTTGCTGGGAGACAATTTACCATGTGACGGACATTATGAGAATCTGCAAGAAGCAGCTAAATGGGGATTCAAAATCTCAGATGTTATGCGCAAGTGCCACTCTTTACAGGAAGTTTTTGATTTTATCAACTACTGGGATGTAGAAAGAAAAAATCTGCCGGTAGCTACTGATGGTATTGTGCTCAAAGTAAATAGCTTGCGCCAACAAAGAAATCTGGGCTATACAGCCAAGTCCCCACGCTGGGCCATTGCCTACAAATTCCAGGCAGAACGTGCCTTGACGCGTTTGAATAAAGTGACTTACCAGGTAGGTCGTACAGGTGCTGTTACCCCCGTAGCAAATCTCGATCCCGTACAACTTTCCGGAACAATAGTGAAACGGGCATCTCTTCATAACGCTGACATCATCGAAGGACTTGACCTACATATCGGAGACATGGTATATGTAGAAAAAGGAGGAGAAATTATTCCTAAGATCACTGGGGTAGATACAGATGCCCGCAGCTTTATGCTTGGAGAAAAGGTGAAATTTATCGCCAATTGCCCCGAATGTGGTTCGAAGTTGATGAGATATGAGGGAGAAGCAGCACATTATTGTCCCAATGAAGCATCATGTCCCCCTCAGATTAAAGGAAAGATAGAACATTTCATTAGCCGCCGCGCTATGAATATTGACGGATTGGGTCCTGAAACAGTAGATATGTTCTACCGGCTGGGACTTATCCGTAACACGGCAGATTTGTATGAACTCACGGCTAATGACATTAAAGGATTAGACCGCATGGGTGAAAAGTCTGCCGAAAACATTATCAAAGGAATAGCTCAAAGCAAAAACGTACCTTTTGAACGGGTTATCTTTGCTTTAGGTATCCGCTTTGTGGGAGAAACGGTTGCCAAGAAAATTGCCCGTGCCTTCAAAGATATAGACGCATTGGAACAAGCTGATCTTGACACATTGGTCAATATAGATGAAATAGGAGAAAAGATAGCACAAAGCATTCTTACCTACTTTTCCATTGAGTCCAATCGCATTTTGGTGAATCGTCTGAAAGCCGCAGGATTACAACTGTTCCGCACAGAAGAAGATTTGAGTGGGTATACGGATAAATTGGCAGGAAAGTCAATTGTTATCAGTGGCGTCTTCCTTCATCATTCCCGGGACGAATATAAAGAACTTATCGAAAAGAACGGGGGAAAGAACGTAGGGAGTATTTCTTCTAAGACAAGTTTTATTCTGGCAGGAGAAAATATGGGACCTTCCAAGCTGGAAAAAGCACAGAAACTGGGAATAACCATATTAAGTGAAGAGGAATTTCTGAAACTTATATCGTAAGATAAGAAAAATATTCGTACTTTTGCGACCAGATTAATTAGAGATTATTATTATAACTCATGATACAGACTAAATTGAAAGGAATGGGGGTAGCACTGATTACTCCTTT
>JAUUNK010000179.1 GCA_030844565.1 Bacteroides ovatus | reverse complement strand
GTGTGGCAGAACCTTGTCTCGAAATAGAGAAAAACCCACAAGATGCTTATAAATACACAGCAAAAGGAAACTTGGTAGCTGTTATCTCTAATGGTACGGCTGTACTGGGATTAGGAGATATAGGTGCCCTAAGCGGAAAACCGGTAATGGAAGGCAAAGGTTTGCTCTTCAAAATCTATGCAGGTATCGACGTTTTCGATATTGAAGTGAATGAAAAAGACCCCGATAAGTTTATTGAAGCTGTAAAAGCTATTGCACCCACCTTTGGGGGAATCAACCTCGAAGATATCAAAGCACCGGAATGTTTTGAAATCGAACGCCGTCTAAAAGAAGAACTGGACATCCCTGTGATGCACGACGACCAACATGGAACCGCCATCATCTCCAGCGCCGGACTGGTAAATGCCCTGCAAGTAGCCGGAAAGAAAATAGAAGATGTGAAAATCGTTGTTAACGGTGCAGGTGCTTCGGCTGTTTCCTGTACTAAATTATATGTATCGTTGGGCGCTCGCCTCGAAAACATCGTTATGCTGGATAGCAAAGGAGTTATCAGTAAAGCCCGTAACGACCTCAACGAACAGAAAAAATATTTTGCAACCGACCGCACCGATGTACATACGTTGGAAGAAGCCATCAAAGGCGCAGACGTATTCCTTGGCTTATCTAAAGGAAATGTACTAACCCAAGATATGGTTCGCAGCATGGCGCCCATGCCTATCGTTTTCGCACTGGCCAATCCGACGCCGGAAATTTCGTATGAAGACGCTATGGCTGCACGCCCGGACGTATTGATGGCGACCGGACGTTCGGACTATCCTAACCAGATTAATAATGTAATCGGTTTCCCATACATCTTCCGTGGTGCACTGGACACACAAGCCAAAGCCATCAATGAAGAAATGAAAATAGCCGCCGTACATGCCATTGCCAACCTGGCAAAGCAACCGGTGCCGGATGTAGTAAATGCCGCTTACCATGTAAATAATTTCACTTTCGGTCCTACTTACTTCATTCCGAAACCAGTAGACCCGCGCTTGATTACAGAAGTATCTTGTGCTGTAGCCAAAGCAGCTATGGAAAGCGGTGTAGCACGCAAGCCTATTGAAGACTGGGAAGGATACTGCGTACACCTACGTGAGCTAATGGGTTACGAATCCAAACTAACGCGCCAACTTTATGACACGGCACGCCAAAATCCACAACGAGTAGTATTCGCCGAGGGCATACACCCTAACATGCTGAAAGCAGCTGTAGAAGCTAAGTCCGAAGGCATCTGCCATCCTATCTTGCTGGGCAACGATGAAGCAATTACCAAACTGGCACAAGAACTCGACCTGAGCCTCGAAGGTATCGAAATTGTAAACCTGCGCCATCCCGACGAAGCGGAACGCCGCGAACGTTATGCCCACATCCTGGCAGAGAAGCGTGCTCGTGAAGGTTTCACTTTTGAAGAAGCCAATGATAAGATGTTCGAACGCAACTATTTTGGTATGATGATGGTGGAAACAGGGGATGCCGACGCTTTTATCACCGGACTTTACACCAAATATAGTAATACCATCAAAGTAGCGAAAGAAGTGATAGGTATCCGTTCCGAATACAAACATTTTGGCACCATGCATATCCTTAACTCCAAGAAGGGAACCTACTTTCTTGCCGATACACTTATCAACCGTCATCCGGACAAGGATACTCTAATAGACGTGGCCAAACTGGCACAACATACTGTACGTTTCTTCAACCACACTCCAATCATGGCTATGCTATCCTACTCCAATTTTGGCTCGGATAAAGACGGCAGCCCGTTGAAAGTACACGAAGCAGTAGAATATATGCAGCAGGAATATCCTGACCTTGCCATTGACGGTGAAATGCAAGTAAACTTTGCCATGAACCGTAAACTGCGTGACAACAAGTACCCATTCACGCGCCTGAAGGGATTGGATGTCAATACACTTATATTCCCCAATCTAAGCTCTGCCAATTCCGGCTATAAGCTTTTGCAAGCTATGGATCCTGATACAGAGTTTATCGGGCCTATACAAATGGGATTGAATAAGCCTATTCATTTCACCGATTTTGAAAGCTCCGTACGTGACATCGTTAATATTACGGCAGTAGCTGTCATCGACGCTGTAGTTGACAAAAAGAAAAAAGGAGAATAAATGAAACGTCCGCTATCAAAATCACAAATAGTTTGCATCAGTCTGCTTTGGCTGGCGCTTTGCTACCTTGTTTTAACTAAAGCCGAACGTATTGACGGAATGACTCTACTAATGCTTATCATTTCGGCAGCATTAGTATTCATTCCTGTTTATAAGTCTATCAAAAAGCATAAATAATATCTTTTTATTCCTTTTCAGCGCGATAAAATATCATTTTTGATATTTTATCGCGCTTTTCTTTATAAATTGTTTGCAAGTTTAATTTTTATATTTACTTTTGCAACCGAAATCAAAAAGTCAATGTGCTAGTATACATTATTATTAATTATAACAATCAATAAAAGGAAAAGATTATGAATGCAGCTAAGGTATTAGACGATCTTAAGAGAAGGTTCCCCAACGAACCGGAGTATCATCAGGCAGTAGAAGAGGTACTTTCTACCATTGAAGAAGAATACAATAAACATCCGGAATTTGATAAAGCCAATCTGATCGAACGTCTTTGTATTCCCGATAGAGTTTACCAGTTCCGCGTGACATGGGTAGACGATAAAGGCAACGTACAAACCAACATGGGCTACCGTGTTCAGCATAATAATGCAATCGGCCCGTACAAAGGCGGTATCCGTTTCCACGCTTCCGTGAACCTCTCTATCCTGAAGTTCCTTGCCTTTGAGCAGACATTCAAAAACTCCTTGACGACATTGCCCATGGGTGGTGGTAAAGGTGGTTCGGACTTTTCTCCACGTGGCAAATCCACTGCTGAAGTTATGCGTTTCGTTCAGGCCTTTATGCTAGAACTATGGCGCCACATTGGTCCCGAAACCGACGTACCCGCAGGTGATATAGGTGTAGGCGGACGTGAAGTAGGCTTTATGTTCGGCATGTACAAGAAATTGACTCACGAATACAGTGGTACGCTGACAGGTAAAGGTCGTGAGTTCGGTGGCTCTCTGATACGCCCCGAAGCAACTGGTTATGGTAACATCTATTTCCTTATGGAAATGCTGAAAACCAAAGGTATGGACTTAAAAGGTAAAACTTGCCTGGTATCCGGCTCAGGAAACGTAGCTCAATATACTGTAGAGAAAGTAATAGAAATGGGAGGTAAGGTATTAACTATGTCCGATTCTGACGGTTACATCTACGACCCGGATGGTATTGACCGTGAAAAACTGGATTACATCATGGAACTGAAGAACCTCTACCGTGGACGTATACGCGAATATGCAGAAAAATATGGTTG
The DNA here is from genome assembly GCA_030844565.1 of Bacteroides ovatus. GTDB lineage: Bacteria > Bacteroidota > Bacteroidia > Bacteroidales > Bacteroidaceae > Bacteroides > Bacteroides ovatus_A. Next base: position 6,974 of record JAUUNK010000179.1, on the reverse strand, counting down.
CAAATATGTAGCCGGTGCCCGTCCTTGGGGAGAAAAAGCAGATATAGCTTTGCCTTCTGCCACTCAAAATGAAATCAACGGTGACGATGCACGCAAATTGATTGCTAACGGTGTGATTGCCGTCTCCGAAGGTGCTAATATGCCTTCTACTCCAGAAGCCATCCGCGTGTTCCAGGAAGCTAAAATTTTATATGCTCCGGGTAAGGCAGCCAATGCCGGTGGTGTGTCGGTATCCGGTCTGGAAATGACTCAGAACTCTATCAAGTTAAGCTGGAGCGCTGAAGAAGTAGACGAAAAACTGAAGAGCATCATGAAGAACATCCACGAAGCATGCGTTCAATATGGTAAAGAAACCGATGGATACGTAAACTACGTGAAAGGTGCAAATGTAGCTGGATTCATGAAGGTTGCAAAAGCTATGATGGCGCAAGGCGTATTATAATCAGCAAATTATCATAATGTCATAGTAGAAAAATCCTGCCTTTCAGATGAAAGGCAGGATTTTTTATGGTAATTTACCTATGTACCGGCATTCAGTTAACCTTTGGATTCACTTTCAGCCTCTTCTTTCACCAGACGGTTCTCGCGGACATATTCGGCAGCGGCAGCCTTTTCCTTTACTTTGTCTTCGGAAAGCTGTTGCCTATTCTTCTCATATTCTTCATGAATATGAAGCTGGCGATTTTCCCGGTCTCTTTTCAATTGCCTGTCTCTGTCCATACTATTACATTTTTTAAATAATTACGAATAGTACGACAATCAGAAAGACATAAAGTTCACCTCCTTAACTTTGTTTATCGAGGACTCAGTGGAAAAGTTTCCCCCTTATTTTCCGTTTTTTTTATATTATGCCTGAGAGTCTTCCGGCTTCATCACTACTCCAAGCTTCCTCTTTCCATCCATCTTGACAATCACCGGTCTTTCAAAGCGTACATGTCGCAAGAATTTGGTTTCCTCTACGGCAGGCTGCGCATTAAGGAAACTCTGATCATAGACACCGTCATTCATAAAAGCATTGATTGTGAAATATCCTACTCCAAAAGAAGTCAGGTTCTGAAAGAAATGAGTACCCTGACTAGGGTCGACACGATAATTGGTCAATCCGGCTTCCACAATGACGCGGGCTGCAGAAATATGAGGCCACTTCACCGGAATACCCAACCAAGTGTCACTACTTCCCCATCTTCCAGGTCCCACTAACACGTAGTTTTTCCCTTCATTCAAGAATTGCTGGTTGATTTTTTCAATTTCCCAGGCAATAGCCTGATTATTGGAAGCACTATATCCATCAGTCTTCACATAGACCACGTCATAAATCTCATTCATTACGCCATGACCCAGAGAATTGTTAGAACGCAAGATGACGTCTTCATCCGGAATAGCAGTCAGGTCTTCGTCGAGCATATCTTTGCTGTCGACAATAGGACGCACTTGCAACAGATAGAAGGTACCCATCTTGTCCCGGTCGTGATTTAACGTTACAGCGAATTCTATTTCCACAGGACGACGCATCTCCTGCTGCCCATAACGAAGTACCCACCGTAAGATACGGGCAAGCGGGAAAACATCGTGTTGGAGAATATTAGCAAAAGTAATCACCTTTCTTCCACCGGGATATAATCCGTCGCGTATCACTTGATCATAAGGGTCATAAGTTGAAGCAATGTAACGCAATGAACCATCCTTCTCCGCATCCTTCACATGCAATTTGAGCAAATTAAAACCATCGTCTATCGAGAAGTTCTCTCCGGCATTTTTCAGGTCAAGCGCATAAAAGCGGGTTTGTGTTTCCTTTAAAGCAATATCCATCTCGCTAGTCTGCAATATCTGGTTGGGGTGATAAGGCGAAAACCTCAGCGTAACGCCGCCATCCACAATATACTTACCCAACCCCAAAGCAAGATTTACTGTTCCTTCTTCTGCCTTTTCATCTCCGATGGGATAATAGTTGAGCGAACGGGCCACTCCAGACATCGAAGGATAATAACGGTCACCATATTGTGTACCCACCACTTGTTGCAGGATAACAGCCATTTTTTCCTGGTCGATAACATTAGAAGTGGCTTGCATATAAGCCTTGCTATCTCGGAAATAAACAGAAGCATACACACCTTTGATAGCATCAGACAACATCCGCAACATCTCATACTTATCATCCAGGTAGGGAATCATATACGTATTATAGATACCCGCAAAAGGCTGGTAGTGAGAATCTTCTAACAAAGATGAAGAACGAATAGCTATGGGCGATTTCACCACGTCAAAGAAGGTGAAGAAATCCTCCACCAATCTGTCCGGCAACTTCGCTTTAAGGAAATATCTTAGAATGGTAACATCATCGGCATCCGAGAGTGCCACCTGATAAAGATTATTCGTATCCATAAATTCATCGAATACATCCGTGCAGAGTACTACCGTCTTCGGAATAGCCACCCGAGCATTTTCAAAGTCTTCGAATTCCGGGTGACGTTTCACCATATTATCTATAAAAGCCAATCCACGACCTTTACCGCCTAATGAACCGTCACCGATACGTGCAAAGTTAGAATAGCGATCAAAGCGATCACGTTTAAAAACAGCCACTACTCCCTGATTCTTCATCTTCCTGTACTTCACAATGGCTTCAAAGATAATACGCCGATGGGCATCCACATCCTGTAGGCTGCTCCAAGTGATTGGTTTCAGAAACTCCGCTACCGGAAACATGGCTCGCGAATAGAGCCAACGAGAAACATGGTTGCGGCTGATATGATAAAGAAAAGATTCGGCAGGTACGGCAAAAAGGATATTTTGCAATTCTTTCAAATTACGTACCCGTGCAATCTCCTCTCCTGTTTCGGGATTACGAAAAATAAAATCGCCGAAACCGAAATCATCGGAAACGATACGCCGCAAATCCACATCCATTTTCTTGGAATTCTTATCAATAAAGCTGGCTCCGTATTTTGTGGCATAAGCAGCATTTTCCGACTCGGCAGACTGGATGATAAGCGGCACAAAAGGATCGGACTTACGCACCTCGGCACAAAGCTTGATACCGGCCATGGGATCTTTAGGCCCTTTCTCCACCCGGGGGAAACGAACATCAGTGATAACACCCAGAATATTATTTTTATATTTATTATATATATCCATCGCCTCCTCATAAGTACGCGCCAACACAATCTTGGGACGTCCCCGCATACGGAGTGTGCGTTGATGGGCGTTGAGAGCTTCGGTAGAGAACTCCTGGCTCTGCTTAAGAACGAATTTATAAAGATTGGGTAAAATGGAGGAATAAAAGCGAATACCGTCTTCCACCAACAATATTAACTGTACCCCTACCTCGCGCACATCATGTTCAAGATTCATCTTATCCTCTATTAACTTGATGATGGATACCAAGAGGTCTGTGTTACCCAACCAACAGAACACATAGTCAAAAGCGCTCAGATCCTCGTTAGCAATCCGCTTAGTAATACCGTGGCTAAAGGGTGTCAAGATAACAATAGGGATATGCTCATACTTCTCTTTGATGTGGCGTCCGATGTCGAAGCTATCGTTATCGCCCGTACTAGGCATGCAAATCACCAGGTCGAAAGACATATTTTCGAGCAATGCCAGCGCTTCTGCCTCAGTGGACACCTGCGAGAAACGCGGAGGATAGCGAAGTGAAAGAGAGGTATATTCATTAAATATCTTTTCGTCAATGCGCCCATCATCTTCAAGCATGAAGGCATCATAGGGATTGGCAATCAAGAGAATATTGAAAATCCGTCGCGTCATCAGGTTGGCAAACTGGGTATCCTTGAAATAGAGTTGGTTTAATTTAAATTTGCTAAGCATAAGCCTTTCATATCCTTTATAGTTCAATCAACAAAAGTCGCAGTTTTTCCCGTGAAAAACAAATAAAAGAGTGGATTTAAGTAAGGGGAAAAGCGCACAGAACTTCCCAACTATCATTTTATCATTATTTAATCAAAATAGAAGGAGAAAAAAGATACAATTAGAAAACTTTTTCTATATTTGCACTGTTACTAGTTGACATTTTATCAGCAACAACCTTTTAAAATATAATATCATGAATATCCAGAACATCATGGCCTCCCTCGAGGCAAAGCATCCCGGCGAATCCGAATATCTTCAGGCAGTTAGAGAAGTGCTTCTCTCCATTGAAGATATATACAATCAACACCCTGAGTTTGAAAAAGCTAAGATCATCGAAAGACTGGTAGAACCCGACCGCATTTTCACATTCCGCGTGACATGGGTAGATGACAAAGGCGAAGTACAAACCAACCTCGGTTATCGTGTTCAGTTCAACAACGCTATCGGTCCGTACAAAGGTGGCATCCGTTTTCATGCTTCGGTGAATCTTTCTATCCTGAAGTTCTTAGGATTCGAGCAAACTTTCAAGAATGCCCTCACTACTCTTCCAATGGGTGGAGGCAAAGGTGGCTCAGACTTCTCTCCGCGCGGAAAGAGCAATGCTGAAATCATGCGTTTCTGCCAAGCCTTCATGTTGGAGCTTTGGCGCCATCTGGGACCGGATATGGACGTACCTGCCGGAGACATTGGCGTAGGTGGACGCGAAGTGGGCTATATGTTCGGAATGTATAAGAAGTTGACACGTGAATTCACCGGTACTTTCACTGGAAAGGGACTGGAATTCGGAGGATCGTTGATACGCCCCGAAGCCACCGGTTTCGGCGGATTGTATTTTGTCAACCAAATGTTGGAATCCAAAGGAATAGATATAAAAGGAAAGACAGTGGCTATCTCCGGCTTTGGAAACGTGGCATGGGGAGCTGCTACCAAAGCTACCCAATTGGGTGCGAAAGTGATTACCATCTCCGGACCGGACGGATATGTATATGACCCCGAAGGCATCAGCGGAGAAAAAATTGACTATATGCTCGAGCTCCGTGCTTCGGGCAACGACATTGTAGCTCCTTATGCGGACGAGTTCCCGAGTGCCACCTTCGTTGCCGGTAAGCGCCCATGGGAAGTAAAAGCAGACATCGCCCTTCCATGCGCCACACAGAACGAACTGAATGGAGAGGATGCCATAGCCCTCATCAATAACGGCATACTCTGTGTAGGAGAAATCTCCAATATGGGTTGTACACCGGAAGCTATCGATACTTTCATTGAACACCACATCATGTATGCACCCGGCAAAGCAGTGAATGCCGGCGGTGTAGCCACTTCAGGATTGGAAATGTCCCAGAACGCCATGCACCTGAGCTGGAGTGCTTCCGAAGTGGATGAAAAATTACAAGCCATCATGCATGGTATCCATGATCAATGCGCAAAATACGGAACTGAACCCGACGGATATATCAACTACGTGAAAGGCGCTAATATAGCCGGGTTCATGAAAGTGGCACATGCCATGATGGGACAAGGTATCATCTAATTTAGAAATTGTTTAGTTGTATTTGTATTTGAAGTATGCGCTACCCATCCCCTGGGACAGGATGTGGGTAGCGCTATTTTTATGGAATAAGGTTTCATTTTCTAGTGAAATCCTTTAACTTTGCATCTTAAATCAAATCTATAACAAGATGTTACAACCAGAATTAAAACTACGCCGCGATAAGATTCGCAGCCTCATGTCAGCACAGGGGATTGACGCCGCTCTAATTACTTGTAATGTAAATTTGCTCTATACCTACGGTCGCGTCGTTAGCGGATATCTTTATTTGCCACTCCACTCACCGGCACTGTTATTCTTCAAACGCCCGAATAATATTATAGGAGAGCATTCTTTCTCCGTTCGCAAACCCGAACAAATCATCGACCTGTTGAAAGAACAAGGATTACCTATGCCCACCAAGCTGATGCTCGAAGGGGATGAATTGCCTTATAGCGAATATGTCCGCCTGGCAAGCATCTTTTCTGATGCCGAAGTAATAAACGGAACCCCGCTCATCCGCCAGGCACGCAGCACCAAGACAGCAGTAGAAATAGAATTGTTCCGTCGCTCTGCTGTAGCTCATGCTAAAGCCTACGACCAAGTTCCTTCTGTATATCGTCCGGGAATGACCGACCTTGAATTCTCTGCCGAAATAGAACGCTTGATGCGTCTGCAAGGCTGCCTAGGTATTTTCCGAGTATTCGGTCGCAGCATGGAAATCCACATGGGCAGTGTGCTCACCGGAGACAATGCAGCCAGTCCTTCTCCTTACGACTTTGCTTTAGGAGGCGAAGGACTGGACGCCGCACTTCCCGGAGGACTCAACCGTACTCCTCTACAAGAAGGACAAAGCGTAATGATAGACATGGGGGGTAACTTCAACGGATACATGGGAGACATGAGTCGTGTATTCTCTATCGGCAAACTGAGCGATGAAGCATATACCGCCCATCAATTGTGTCTGGACATCCAAGAGAAAATTGCTTCCATAGCCAAACCCGGCTCTGTATGCGAAGACCTCTATAACACAGCTATCGAAATGGTTACCAAAGCCGGCTTTGCCGATAAGTTTATGGGCATCGGCCAGCAAGCCAAATTTATCGGTCACGGCATCGGGCTGGAAATTAACGAAGCTCCTGTACTTGCTCCCCGCATGAAACAGGAACTGGAACCGGGAATGGTGTTTGCCCTCGAGCCAAAGATTGTAATTCCGGGTGTAGGTCCCGTGGGAATCGAAAACTCATGGGTAGTTACCAATGAAGGTATAGAGAAGCTGACTATTTGCAACGAAGAGATTATTGAATTGAATTAAATATTCCTCCAAATAAAATATAGTAGAAAGACATGCTTGCCACTAGGACAAACATGTCTTTCCTATCTCTGGAGGATGTATTCCCTTTTCCAGCGGCTATTTCTTTTTAGGATATACGTAATGTGTATTCGCCCATTTATTCCATTCTTCTACCAATCTCTTTAGAATTTTAGGATTCTCTTGGGCCAAATTTACACGTTCGGTACGGTCTTTCTCCAGATTAAAAAGCTCCCAAACTTTAGAATGCTGGTCCTTAACAGCTTT
>JAUUNK010000178.1 GCA_030844565.1 Bacteroides ovatus | reverse complement strand
GCCCGCTCCACATAATCATACTTAATCCGGGTAGTAGAGAAGTTGGCCGACACATTATAATTAAAATTGCCAATCCGGTTTTTATGCCCGACTACAATCTCGAATCCGGTGTTAATATCAGAATTCAGGTTCTCCTGCGGCATTGATTCACCGAAGATAGTAGGCAATGAGCCTACACGGGTGGCAGGCAGACCGGAACGGTTTCTGCGGAACCAGTCGAACTCCACAGAAATCAGTCCCCTGTGGTAAGACGCCTCAAAGCCGATGTTCATAATCTTCGATTCATACCAAGTCAGCCACGGGTTTGCCATACCTACCGTAGTCATGCCCGAAGTCACTCCGTTGCTGCCCATGATATAGCTTCCGTGAGACGTATATCCATCCAGATACTGGAACGCGTCGAAATCTCCTTCATCGCCCACTTTGGCGTACGAAGCACGGATTTTCAGGTTATCCATATCGGGTAACAGTTTCTTGAAAAAAGCCTCTTCGGAAACACGCCATCCCAATGAAACACCCGGAAAGAATCCCCAACGATTACCTGCACGGAATTTATAGGTTCCGTCATAGCGGAAATTGAATTCCACCAGATAACGGTTAGAGAAATCATAGTTCAGACGTCCCACCAAGCCGGCGTGAGCCGTTTCCTGTGTCTTGCCGGAAGCTTCCTGATTCGTTTTATCCCCATAGTCCAGGTCAGGAATCAGCCCGATAGCAAAATCACGTGTCCCGGTCACCCAGTTCTTCTTGTCATTATACATTTCCCATACGAGCATGGCACCGATATTATGCTTTTTAGCAAACGTATTGTTGTAGTTCATAGAGAACTGATAGGTCGGTTTGTCATAGTTTTCCAGCTTCGATTCCAGATGCGCGGTGTTAACCACTTTCTCTATATACTCTTCATTCGCATAATCATACGTATATTCCGAGAGGTCTTTCCGCCACGTTTTCCATTCCTTGTTCGTATAGTCGTAGGCAACCAATGCTTTCGCCATCAGTCCTTTCACCCAGGGAAGTTGCCAGGTGATAGCCAACGAGCTGTTAAATTCACGACGCAGGCGGTCTTCATAACCACTGTCGTCCGAATCGGAAACATGCACGGGGTTCGCCATATCTCCTACGGCTCCCCAATAATCCGGGTTGTCATTGGCATACATGGAATAAGTCGGGATGGCCATTTGTGCCGAACGGAACAGGTTGTCACCATTGTAAGGCTTTTTGCGGTTGTCGAAGCGTCCGCTCAAACGCAGTTCCACGTTCAGTCCCTTAGCCACTTCCACGCTCAGGTTGGAACGGACGTTGTAACGTTGGTAATTCCAGTCGCCCGAACGGATGATACCGCCCTGGTCCATATATCCGATAGACATGTAATATTTCACTTTCTCCGTACCGCCTGTCAGGCTCAAGTTGTGTGAAGTCTGGGGAGCGGTGCTACGCATCGTCTCACTCCACCAGTCCGTACCTGCCGTACCGTTCCGGTAGGCTTCCAGTTGTTCTTGTGAATAAGCGGAAGCTCCGCGCCACGGGTTGGCATTGTGAATCGCTTCATTGTAAAGAGAAGCGTACTCATAAGCATTCATCATCTCCGGATAGCGGGTCACTTTCTGAAAACCTACATAGCCGTTATATTCTATCTTTACCTTCTGTTCCGTCCCTTTCTTGGTAGTAACCAGCAGAACACCGTTTGAACCTTTAAAACCGTAAACAGCTGCGGCGGCATCTTTCAGGATAGAGATGGATTCGATATCATTCGGGTCGAGCTGCGTATAATCACGCTCGATACCGTCTACAATCACCAGCATGCTTCCATATCCGCGAATATCGACGGAAGCTCCATCATCACCGGGGCTTCCGCTACGCTGTACGGCACGCAAACCCGGCAAACGTCCGGCGAGCATATTCGTCACACTGGGAGCTTTTACTTCCATCAACTTATCCGAAGAGATGGCAGCTACCGAACCGGTCACGGAAGCCTTTTTCTGAATACCGTAACCTACCACCACTACCTCGTCCAGCGTCTCGGTATCTTCCTGCAAAGTTACTTTCAGTCCAGCTTGCCCGTTCACCCGCACTTCTGTTGTTTTATATCCTATATAGGAAATCTGTAACACTCCATTAGCGGGAACCGGCAAGGTAAACTTACCGTCCACATCGGTAATCGTCCCCACACCGGCAGCACCTTTCAGTTGCACCGAAGCTCCGATAACCGGTTCTCCGCCGGCATCAACAACCACACCTTTCACCGTGATATTCCGAACAGTCTGTTCGATACCCGATACCGAAGGGCTTTCCGCATATACCGTAAACGGCACGCACAGGAAAGTCCCTGCCATTAAAGCTGAAACAGTAGCTATCTTCAGCCGGTCGTTGAACGACTTTAAGACAACCGTGTTCATTTTACAAACATGTTTCATAGATTAAATTAATTATGTGTTTTAAGTTTCGAATCTATATTATCATCACATATCGCTACTGCAACCTGCGAATCGGCACAGCCATAATAGAGATATAATTTGTTTTTAAAGTAAGCCAATCCTTCGATAAACACTGTTCCGTCCTTGTACTGACCGCTCTTCTCGAAAGCGGCTTCGGGCACAAAGAAAGGTTTATCCAAGCGGTCGAGTACTTTATAAGGGTCGTTGGCGTCAAACAGGAACTGCCCTGCACAATAAGCGCCTGCGGGGTATGCCGGGTCCCTTTCTTCCTTGTATCCGTTCTTGCCATTGTATAATAATACAATACCGTTCACGGTTTTGATAGCCGGTGGCCCGCACTCAGTCAGGCGGCTGTCGAAATACCCGCTGCGGGGTTTGGCTATCTCCCTTAGTTCGTTGTTTTCGTTCAGTACCGGAGCCCAGTCGGTCAGGTTATCGGAAGTTGCGGCACATACCGCATTCTCCCCCCAATACATAAAGTATTTGCCAGCCACTTTCTCAATGACCAGTCTGCCGTCTTTCACTCCGGTGACAATAGAAGCCGATTTGCTTGCTATATTGGCAAAACGCCCGTTGTATGCTTTCGCAAAAGCGAGTCCGTGTTTCGTCCAGTTTTTCAAGTCTCTGGAAGTAGCCACCGCCAAGCGGGGAAGATTGCGGTTCCAGGCTGTATAAAGCATGACGTACAATCCGTCTTCCGTCATTGCCACACGCGGGTCTTCGCAACCACCTTCCCATTCTATTTCTTTAAAATCGTCTTCGGAAGGAAAGAGTACCGGTGCGTCCGCTTGGCTCATCGTCACTCCGTCCGTACTTTCCGCATAGCCGATGCGGGATGTCCTCTTTCCGATGCCTTGCGCCGAGTTGTCTTCCGCACGGTAGAGTACCACAATCTTCCCGTCCTTGACGGTTGCCGCCGGATTGAAAGTGTCACTCTCTTCCCATCTTACCGGCTGCTTGCGCATCGGGCATTGGAAAGTAGTCGGTTGCGGGGAAATCACCGGGTTCACCCCTTCCGGGCGGACAAAAGGGCCGAGTATCCATTGTCCGCTCTGTTCTTCGACAGCTACGGATGCCTGTTTTTGTCCGGAGCATCCGGCTAGTGTCATCATACTGATTAAATAGATTACAGATTTTAGTTTTATCATACGTCGTTTTTTTAGTTTTCCCAATCGGTCGTTCATCGTTTTTCTGCCAGCAAAACTATCGTACCCCGCAAAAAATAGAGTGTACTATATTCTCAAAAGGGTATATAGGTGCTGTACAACATAATAATTCATCCGTTTGCAATGGCAGCTTAATGGTTTTGAAATATTAACGAACCGTTTGGTTCTGTTTGATGATGTTCCGGGTCAACGGGTAGGCTATCAACTGCAAGGCTCCTACCAGTATCAATGCGTACTTCAATGCAAAATCCTGTGATATGGCAAAGGCAAGCGCCATAAAAAGGATGAGCCCGAAAGCACGCCCCAGGAATAGTCCGAATTCGTGGCTTAAAATATAAGTGTATTCATTTCTTTTCTCGATTTTAACTACTGCGTCGATGGTTTGCATCATAATGGGATAGTAAGGCAAGTCAAACAAGGGCTGAAAGATTACCTTACAGAGGACAAAGATAATCACTCCGGTGGCTGAAAACAAGACCCCGTTGAACAGAGTACCGATAAAAAAGACGAGTAACCCGGCAATAAATATCTTCGGGCGGTCTTCGGGTTTGGCAATACGCCCCAGTACATAGACCAGTATAGCCGTCAGCGTACCGCTGATTCCCTGTATCAAGCCTAATGTCCCTTCATCACCGACCAGTTTCAGAATCAGGATGGCGGGGGCAGTCACCAGGAATCCCTGTACCATTCCTTTCAGGGAAGCCAGCAACAGCATTTTCTTCCACAGTGTACAGAACCGGAAGTACAGAAAGTTCTTCTGTATCGGATTGGCAAACTTACCACGCCACAAGACAGCTACGGCAAACAGGGTCACGACTATGACTCCGACTGTGACCAAACGATAGGCACCATTTATATCAATCAGGCATCCCATGATTTCTTTGCCGTCTATCTGGCTGATGAATGCGCCAATCAATAAAGGAACAGTTATCGAAGTGATGGAGAAAAAGAAAGATTCCAGTCCGAAAAAGTAGTTCCGGCTATTATCGGTCGTGTTGTTGAGAGTCAATAGATAGCGGTTGGTCCAAAAGAAACCCGATGCGGCTCCGAGAACAAAACCTGCTATGCCTAACTCTACAAAGCCCAATGACTTCACCAGCATCATGGCAAACATCGACAGCCCGCTAACTAATATCCCGCCTGCATACAGTACTTTCACGCTGACATGCCGCAACAGGAAGCCGTTGACAAAAGAGGTCGCAATGATGCCGATATACATAAAAAGTTGATAGAAAGCTACGGAAACAGGCTCGCTCGTGTGACGCATCACATAAGCACCTACAAATATCTCCACCACAGGAAGCACGAACGCATAGAGCAGGTTAGTCATCAACAGTACACGTACATTGGAAGTCTGCTGCTTGAAGAATTGATATTCTCTTTTCAATTTATTCATTTCTTACCTTAATATATGTCATGACTTTAATGAACGAAGGATTTCCCCGATGGAGAACTCCGCTCCGCAGATTACTTCATCACTCGCACCGTAGTAAACAGTCACCTTATCCCCTTCTACCAGATGCCCGTTCGTGAAGACCACATTCCCGAAAAATCCGGTCTGCTCGTAGGGAGCAGTCGGTTCCATTATAGGAGCTTTGCTTCGGGCAATTACCTTTGAGGGGTCGTTCAAATCAAGCAGAAGGGCTCCCAGGCAATAGCGGTTCTGATAGTCTGCACCATGATAAATCTCCAGCCAGCCTTCCTCTGTACGGATAGGCGCGGCGCCCGCACCCACACGGGCACAGTCCCAGCTATCGGGACGAGTGGTCGCAACGCAACGGTGGTTACCCCAGTGCAACCGGTCGGGTGATTCGGCAAGCCAGATATAGTTGCCGCCCAGTTCGGGACTGCTCGGGCGATGCAAGGCGAAATATTTGCCGTTTATCTTCTCTTCAAACAAGGCACAGTCTTTATTATGAGGGGGAAAAATCATGCCGTGACGAGTGTAATTCTTCCAGTCACGGGTATGAATCAGCCCTACACCGACGGCAACGGAAGAGACTTCGGTAAACGTCAGGTAATAGCCGTCGGCTGTAGTCGCCACCCGGCAGTCCTCGATGCCGAAAGCCTCTAATGCCCCTTTGCCGAAAATAGGCGGATAATCCGGTTCTTCCTTAAAATGGATGCCGTCCTCGCTCGATACCAACCGGAGATAAGACATGGTAGTCAGATAATTCTGTCCCGCATATCCTATCACACGAGGGTCGGAAGCGTCCAGTTCCGGGTCATTTTCGTCGAAAGAAAGCACTTCTATCTTCCCTTCCTTATTATATACGGGGAAACTAATCACTCCCTGTTTCTGTACGGGGCGTTCGGCTACCCGCAGTAATAACCAGGTTTTTCCGTCGAAGCGGAATACGCCGGGATTCAGGAAACAGGTGATTTCCATACCTTCTATTCCCGGTTGTAAATCAGATGGTTTCAATAATGGGTTCTGATGAAATCGTTTTGCAATATCCATTTTCTAATCATTAAATAGGTGTTGTTTTTATTTCTCGTGGCAAAGCTACCCCACGCAGCGACGGGAAGAGTGTACTATATTCTCAAAAGGGTATACACGTGTTGTACAGCATATTTTTATCTTTGTTTTCTTATTTTTCCTCTCTATCTTTGCGACATGATTCTACGAAAACACTCATATTTCCGTTACATCTGCATCCTTATTTATTCATGCCTGATGCCTGTTTTATTACATTCGCAGAATGTAGTAAAACAGATTTCCAATGCGGATGGATTATCCAATAATTCGGTGAATTGTTTCCTCGAAGATTCGGAACATACGCTTTGGGTAGGGACATGGGACGGATTAAATGCATATAACGGTCGTAGCTTCAAAACCTATTCTTATAATAAAAAGGATGCAGGGTCTATCAGTAATAATGTCATCTGGCAGATTATCGAGCAGAGCGACTCTATCCTGTGGGTATCTACGGACTATGGGGTGAACCGGTGGAAACGTTCTACCCAACAGTTTACTCCTTATTATTTAGGTACACAGAATAATCCGCCGAAACAGGAGAAGTCATTTCTGCTGGATATCACTTCCGGCAAGCATATTATCTGTTATGTGAAAGAGCAGGGTCTATTCTGTTTCGATGACCGGAAACAGGAGTTTGTTTCCTTGAAGAATGACCTGCCCGATGACATCAGGAACTTCGTCATTGATTCCAAAGACCGGATATTCTTTCTCACAGGACATGGACAATTATTGCATTATCAACTGACTGTCCGCAACTCCTGTCCCGAACTCTCGTTCAAAGAAGAAATCAGGCACTGTGCCCCCGTTTCCAATATTTATCTTTCCCAGGACTGCCTCATCATTAACGATGACAGGACGCTGACTGTTTCACAAGATAACCGTATATTGGACAGTATAAATATTCCGGAGAACAAAACCGTATCACAAGCTATCTGCCACGGTGAATATCTCCTTATCAGCTTTATCGAGGGGGGATGCATCAGATATAATCTTGAAAATGGGACTTCAACGGAATTACTCCAATTGCCGGAGAAAGCTTCCATTTTCACTATTTATATCGGCTCGCAGAATATCCTTTGGGTAGGTACGGACGGACAAGGGATATTGGAAGTCTATGAACACAGTTCGCCTTTCCATACCGTAAAAACGAATTATCCTGTCCGCTGTTTTTGTGAGGAAGACAATGGCAATATACTCGTAGGAACAAAAGGAGAAGGTATCCTGCTGCTCGACAAGCAGGAACGGGGAGTCAACCCCTATCTTTCAACAGGCAACGGGTTAATCTCCAACTCCGTTTATACTATCCGCAAAAATATGTCCGGGGATATATTCATCGGAACCGAAGGGGCGGGTATCAATTATATTCCACTCAATGGCAACCAGGTGAAAAAACTGGGTATTCCCGCTGAATTTCCAGCTTTCAGGGCAGTTTACAGTATCCTTTTCACCCATAATGATTCACTTTTATGGTTGGGAACTTCCGGCTACGGACTTATCAAGCTGAGCCTGCAAAGGGAAGGAAAAAGTTATAGAGTAACGGACATGAAACAATATAAATCTCCCGGCCCTTCTTCGCCAAGCAATAATATTATTTATTCGGTTATTGCCGGATACGATGAGAATGAACTTTGGCTAGGCACGCGAGGGGGCGGAATTAATAAGTTCGATATCGCGTCCGAACGTTTCCGGCAGATGAATGAGATAGACCCCGGTTTGTCCCTGACTAACAATGACGTGATTTATCTGACTAAAGGAGATTCTGCCAGTATCTGGATAGGTACCAGTTATGGTCTTAACCGGTTGTTCCCGACAGCCACACCGCCTTCCATCACCGAATATACGGACAATAACGGATTGCCCAATAATACGATTCACGGCATCCTGAAAGATGAGAACGGGAATATTTGGGCAAGCACCAATCAAGGTATCTCCTTTATCGACTTGCCCTCGGGAAAAATTACCAATTATTCCTCAAGAAACGGGCTGCAAAACGACGAATTTTCTGATGGGGCTATTTTTAAGGACAAAGCCGGATGGCTGTATTTCGGCGGAGTCAGCGGGTTGAACTATTTCGACGAGAACAAGATACGCTTACGGGAACATATCGCATCATTAAGCCTGAACAGCCTGAAGATAAACAATACAAGCCAGAATATCTACGAACGTATCCGTAACCATACACTCCGATTGGACTATGACGAGCCTTATATTACTTTGGGATTTGCCGCACATGATTTTATCAACAATGAGAATTGTGAGTTCAGCTACCGCATTATCGACTTTGCCGACGAATGGATTTACAATGAGAATAACCCGAATATCGTTATCACCAAACTGCCGCCGGGAAAATATAAACTGGAAGTAAAATGCACCAATGGCGACCGGGTATGGAGCAACGAAATCTATTCCCTCAATTTGGACATCGCTTACCCCTGGTGGCTCAGTACTACAGCTTTTATTATTTATTTTATCCTGATTGCCATTGCTATCTATATCACGCAATCCGTCATCAAGAATCGAATCCGGCTGAACCGTCAGATTCTACTGGAACATATCGAGAAACAGAATCAGCAACGTATCCATGAATCGAAGTTGAACTTCTTCACGAATGTGGCACACGAGTTTTTCACTCCGTTGACACTGATATACGGCCCGGCACAGCACTTGTTGGAAAAGGCAGACCTCGACAGTTATACAAAAAGATATATCTACATCATCAAGAACAATGCCGACCGGATGCAGAAGCTTATCAACGAACTGATGGAGTTCCGGAAAGCAGAAGCGGGACATACAGCTATCTATGCTGAAAAAGTGGATATTCAGTTGCTCGTCGACTATGTATCGGACAACTATACCGAAATTGCCGAAGAAAACAAGATAGACTTCAGCTTCAAAAGCAAAGAGGTATCATCCTTTACAACAGACCGGAATGCACTGGAAAAAATAATATTCAATTTGCTTTCCAACGCCTTCAAATATACGCCGTCCGGCGGATATATCCGTGCTGAAATACGGGGGAATGTCGCTGACGGGACATTGCATTTCCGAATCCGCAACTCGGGCAAGGGACTGACAGAGAAACAAATGAGTGAGATATTCAGCCGGTTCAAGATTTTCGAAAGCAGTAACCTGAAACATGCGGGAAGCACCGGAGTCGGCCTGAATCTGACCAAGAGCTTGACGGAGTTATTGGGCGGAGAAATCACAGTAGGAAGTGTATTGGGAGAGTATGTAGAATTCAATGTGTCTCTACCGTCCATGCACGTGAATTCCGGAAAAGAAAGTCAGCCGGCAGAAGAAGAGGCAGAAGCCGGTGAAATGCTTTTTGTCCCAAAACAAAAGGAAATTAGTATATTGATTGTAGAAGATGAAAAGAATATCCGCGAACTTCTGAAAGATATCCTGCTTCCTTACTACCAGGTTCGGGAAGCAGCCGATGGGGAAGAGGCGCTGAAAGAAATCGAACAGAAACAGCCGGATATTATTATCAGCGATGTATTGATGCCCAGGCTGGACGGCATCACTCTGACGGATATATTGAAAGCCAACGAGCGGACTGCCCACATTCCGATTATCCATATCTCCGCCAAGAACTCCATCGAAGACCAGATTAACGCTTACAAACATGGAACAGACTTATATATCCCCAAACCTTTCCACCCGAGGCATGTATTGAGCGCGGTAGAGAATATGATTAATAAATACTCTCTGATGAAAGAGTATTTCAAATCCAGCCGTTCCTCTCTCATCGTAAGGGATGGAATCACCATGCATAAAGAGGATGAGCTGTTACTGGACAAGATTATCAAATTCATCGAAGATAATATTGACGACGAATCCATGAATCCGGATTCTCTCGCAGACTTTATAGGAGTAAGCAAAGCGGGATTGTACCGTAAACTCAAAGAATTGACGGAAAAGACACCAAGCGAATTTGTCCGTACCATCCGCCTGGAATATGCAGCAGGCCTATTAAAGACTACCAAGCTTACCGTTACCGAGATTATGTATAAATCGGGCTTCTCAAACAAGTCTTATTTCTACCGGGAGTTTGCCAAGTTATACAACACTTCTCCCAAAGAATACAGGAGCGGACAGACAGAAGAAAAGGATACTTAATAACCATCTAACAATAAAGAAACAATGAGAAAACTTTTTATTGTATTGGCGCTCTGCGGTGTGTCAATACTGAATGCGCAGCAACTGAATGTCGCTTCTTACAATGTACGAAACAGTAACCCGAACGATGCCAAAGCCGGAAACGGCTGGGAACAGCGTTGCCCGGTACTCACCCAGTTAATCACCTTTCATGACTTCGATATATTCGGAGCGCAGGAAGTGAAACATAACCAACTGGAAGATATG
>JAUUNK010000177.1 GCA_030844565.1 Bacteroides ovatus | reverse complement strand
GCTGAAAATCAATTGAATTTTGCTGCTATAGAACGTAACAAAAATATTCCATATCCACTTACCCTAAAAATCAATGAACAGGAAGATGGTACTCCCATCTACTATACCTTCGATAATGTAGATGAATTTATCTCATTCTCCCAGGCAATGAGCCTGTATGTGATAGAAACTGTTCAAAATGGTTGGAAAGAAAAAGACAGTGTAGATTGGACAGTGTTTAATATAAAATAGACAAGAATGAAGAAAAAATTGATTGAATGGCTTGCGCAAAGCAACAGGTGGAAACATCTTGTTGGGGGATTTGGTATCGGTATTTGTGCGTTTGATTGGTTTTCTGCAACCTATGCAGGTGTACTTACTGCAGGTGCTTTGGAGTATAAAGACAAGGCATATGGTGGCAATTGGGACTGGATAGATTTCGGCTTAACAGTGGTCGGAACGTGTGTAGGACAATTAGTGAGAACTATCGTATGACGGAAGTGCAACATGTAACGGAGGTGGCTAAAGGCATTAGTGACTATGGCATGATGGCTGTGAGTGCTGCATTTTTTCTTTTGCTTTCAGCAGCTATGATGATAGCACTATTCAAATGGTTTAAGAGTATGATAAACCGCCTTCTGGAACAACAGGAGTGTTTGAATCAATTGCTTGATACAGTACAAGACAATGTGAGTTTGCAACGAAACTTAATGGAAAGACTTCAACCTGAAACCTTACTGCGTATCCGGAATTTGACGGGTTTCGCTTTTGACCTTAGTATCGAACAGGTTTGTAGGTTGATAAAGCGGGTTCGAATAGAGAATCACATAGCTGATCGTGAAGCAACTGTAAACAAAATACGGAAATCACTTCAAGTAATCCATGATGATCGAAAGAGCCGCTTTGACCCTTTTATATATCATGGAAAACCTCTGTCGGAATATTGTAATGAGAATTGGGTGGAAGATGTGGTGAGTGTAGTTGAAAGTGAAATCTATAATGAGGATGGAGAAAATAATGCACGTGCCTATACCAATGTGAAACTTGCATACGACAATATAAAAACGGACTTTTATCAACGCTTAAATAGTTAATTATGAAAATATTAATAGATAATGGACACGGGGAAAATACACCGGGCAAACGTTCTCCTGATGGGAAATTACGAGAATACCTTTATGCACGCGAGATTGCAGAATCTGTGGAACGAGCCTTGCGTGCGAAAGGATATGATGTAGAGCGTATTGTGCATGAGACAGTAGATGTGCCATTGGCAGAACGAGCAAGACGTGTGAATGAGATTTGTGCACGGTATGGGGCAACAAATGTATTGCTTGTTTCTATTCATTGCAATGCTGCGGGAAATGGCGAATGGATGAGTGCAAGAGGTTGGTCGGCATATACTTCAAAAGGTAAAACAAAATCGGATGAATTGGCCACTATGTTATACGAGGAAGCCGAACAGAATTTTGCCGGACAAAAAATCCGTAGGGATAATTCGGATGGAGATCCAGATTGGGAAGAGAACTTCTACATTTTGGTGAAAACCAAATGTCCGGCTGTTCTTACGGAAAATTTCTTCCAAGACAATAAGGAAGATGTTGATTACCTATATTCCGATAAGGGGAAGCAAGCCATCATTAAAACGCATGTAGATGCAATAATCAAATACGTCACCAAGTATGGGAAAACTTAAGAATATTGCAGTAGTGTTGTTTATGATTGTATTTCTTGCTTCGTTGTTTATGAATGTAGTACATTTTGCAAGTAGGCAACAGAAAACAAGAGATACAACAAGAACAACCTATGTTGATACAATACCATTTTATAAGCCCATTCCTAAAGACAGCTTTGTTATTCGATATGTTACTGAACGTCTTCCTACAGTCTCGAAATTGCCGGAAAACGTACAAAAATTGCCTGAAAGCGTATCAGAATTTCCGAAAAGCGTGAAAAATTTCCATGAATCTGTATCAGAGGATAGTGTAGATGTGATTGTTCCTATTACCAAAAAGGTATACAAGGATAGTTTATATACGGCATACGTAAGCGGATATAACCCGAAACTTGACAGCTTGGTATTACATTCGCAACATGAAGTGGTAACCATTAACGACTGCTATCCTAGGTCGAGGAAGAAACGTTGGAGTGTTGGTGTTCAAATTGGATATGGAATAGCATTAAGAGGGGTGCCGGAATTTACACCATATATTGGAGTTGGTGTATCATGTAATCTATTCAATTTTTAATTATGACAGATATTGCTTTAACCGTTAATAAAGAAAGTGTATATGAAGAAGTGGCACAGACCACAGCTTATACCGGGGCTAAGATGGACAACGAACTCGCATACAACCGTATTTTCACAACGGATGAGGATAAGAGTATGCTAGAGCGTTTTTGGAATGAAAGCAAAAACACTGCTTGTAATAGCTTGAAAAAAATACTTCTTAACGAAGTCGAAAGAGAGGGGATATATCAGCTTTCGTTGGGGTTATCAAGTTCGTTTGATGAAGCTTTAACAGAAAGTATGGAACGTAGTCTGTTCTCGTTTTTTGTTATGAATATTACGGCAAAGTGGTACACATTTACCAATAAAGAAGAAGCAACCGGATATGCAACGGAAGCGGCTACCTATATGGAGGACGTCATGCGTAAGGCATTTTTTAAAAAACGTCCTATACGTCCTACGTACAATTGAATTATTTTTAATCTTTATTTATTATGGCAGAAAACAAGAAAATATTGACAGTGACCCAACAGGTTAAAGAGCTTGTTTATGATATTCAGAACAAGGCATACTTGACCGGGCAGGCGCGTGAAGCAGAGGGTAAAAAGAATTACGAAGCTGCCTCTAATATGCAAGCGAGTGATGATGAGGAAAACAGTTACCAAATCCGTCGTTCATTGGCAAATGCATTTTCATCTTTGAAGAGTCTGCTTGGAGAGTATCTTTCAGAAGACAAAAGTACAAGCAACAATCTGATCGCAAAAGAAATTGATGATAATGGTGTACTAGAACTTGCATTCGAGTTGCCGAGTAACTACAACAACTCTTCGGCTGATGCGTTGGGCAATGGTATTCATGCCTACCTTGTAGATATGGCTTTGGGAGATTGGTTTGCCATTACTAACCCGGAAGATGCAGCTTCATACGTACAGCATTCGGCGATAAGTTTAGAGAATGTAAAGCGTGCGCTTTATAAACGTAGCCGACCTGAAAGACCGACTTATTCTTAATGTATTCTCATGGGATATTGTTGTAAGAAACTCCAGCAGACAAAAACAGTAACGCTGACATTCAAACGTTCAGAGTTACTCTATGACGTAGAGAACTACTCCTTTGTGGAAGGTGATATTATGGAAACGGAGAATGAACATGCCCGGCATCAGGTGTTTGACATTGGACAAAGTGGTAATGTGAACCGGGTTACACGTGTACTCAATCTTACCCATGCAGAATGTGTGGAAATGCTATATCCATATACCAAAGAGGAAATCTCGGACGAACAGGAAGCTCTTGATGATATTCTTGTAGCTCCCGAAGAATATCATATTGTACTCACTTTACCGGAAGATTTTTCTTTATCTACGGTGAAGCTACTAAAACATCTGATACACGAGTATCTTATCTGTAAGGTACTTGCAGATTGGATGAGTATAACGAATCCAAGTAGTAAGGCTAATTGGGAGGAGAAGATAATGAGTATCAGAGCTAAGATACAGACATCGCTAATGTCGAGAAAAGGCAAAATAAAACGAAAGTTGAAACCTTTCTGATAAAAGGAAGAGCCGGAGTGCATCACGCATTCCGGCTCTTTTGCTAACAATCTTTCTTAACCTTAATATGAAAAAACTAACCTATGTAAGTTATCTTGGTTTATTAAGCATACGGGGGGTGAATTGGACGGTAAACCCCAACAAACTTTCAGATTTGTCTAGTTTGCATATTAGTACAAGTCGGAATGCTTTGTATGGTGTGCCATGGAAACCTCGCATATATTTATCGGTACTACTCCATACTGCATGCCAGTTGAATAAATCATTTGAGCCATACAGAACTTGTGAGACATGGCTACTCTTGAAATATCCGCGTTGTATGATGGTGTCTATTGTTTTGAACATGTTTGGATCATCTATTTTGAACGGACGAGTGACAGCCAATGCAGTAATAGGTTCTATTGTGTTATCAGGCTGTGAGAAATTAACGAGATCATTATCTGAAGTCATAGCGAGTGCATCAGGATAGGAGTTTAAACCACTCATGATGTTACTATGCATCATTCCCCATTGCTTACTATCCATTGAATATAAGTAGGCATAGGTACATGATGGGTTGTGAATGATGATACGTTGGTGTATATAGTCGTAAATCATCCTACATGTTTTTAGAAATTCGCGGAAAGTTAGAAATTGAAACTCTGTTGAATTAAATCTTGTATTATTAACCAATTTATTCAAATGGGGTAAAGAATTGATAGAGAAAGCCAATTCACTGTCCAAAATATCCGAAATACATTGGCTTGTAGAACCGCTAATAAGCATAATACCACGGTCAGTCGCAAATAGTACAGCATTATCAATCTGGGTTATACTATCGGAATTAATACACACATCACGTGTGATAGGCTGGCGGGCAGAGTAGGAACCGGTAGAAGAAACCTCGAGGGCCCAAATTCCATCAGTAGAGAAACAGTAAAGAGGAAATTGACCAAATTGGCCTTGTGATAAAGCCTTTGCGGCTGAACTGAGTCCAATGATTGTACCTGTTCCAACAGTGCAGACTCCGAGAGCGGGAAATGAAAAAGGATCGTTTACATCAGAAGTATATATTTTATTTGGATATGGGATTCCGATTTCTGTATCAGTAATGAGGCTCATATCGGGGGTACTAGAGAAACTCGTGTTGATACTTCCGTATACTCCGTTAAGTGTTTCATGTTTATGTAATTTGCTATATGAATAGGATTTTACTCCATTGTTATCTATACGCTCAATAATAAGCTCTTTTGCATTGATGTTGGGATAAAAGAAGTATGAATCAACGATATTCATTGGTATACCGGAAAGAAACTGTACCATAACTTTTCGTTTCTCGGCTTCAATGAAGATGTATGCTTTATAAGAATATGTTTTCTCAACGGCTTTTTTAGTTTCGTTATCATACTCTCCATTAGCATATTGAAAACAAGATTCAAGTGGGAATGTCGGAGGGATAATAGTTACTCCGGTCAGATTTAGACGTGCGTTGTATGGAAATGCATGTTTTGCGACAATTGTTCCCATTAAATTGCTGTCACCCTCCATTACTTCTTTAGCCTCAAGTGAATTGAGAGCACCATTTTCAATAGAAACAATGTTCTCACCCGATTGTATTTTTTTTACGTCAATGGAAGAGATAAGGTAGAAAGGTAATGAAGAGTCATCATCTACAAGTGATTTACCTGACATTCCAAAGAAAAGTTGATTGGAATTGATTGATTCACTTGCATTATGACATCGATATATTAATTTACCGTTGATATTCTCATTACCGGAGTTAGCGCAATAACTTAAAAATGCGGACGAACCACCCATTGGTCCCAAATAGGCATATGGGGAGATTGATTTGCACATACTGTCCTGATCAACAGTATAGAGTGGGGGAGTGATAAATATATCAATACTCTTAACCAATTCCCCCCATTCGGCTACAGATCCTTTCACTTCATCGAAATTTGTTATCTCGTAATATAATTTTGATGCAACATGCGATACAACCATATTGAATTTGGTGTATAGACCATTGTTAACTTCATAACCTGTATAATGTATGAGATAAGGTATGCCATATGATGGGTAGACTTTTACTGGAGATGAAATGTAGTTGAGGGTTCCGTCATACATACGGTAGGCATATCTTATCATGAATGGGTATTGGAATAATCCTGCTGTTTTGGCATCGGCGGTATATTTATTGGTAAATGCCAACACAGTATCTCTTACAGCTTGGCTGGCTTCTATTGAGAGAATAAGTGAATTAAGAATAATAGACGGAGTAAATCCGGGGAAACTTGCAGATAACATATCCGAGTTTCCCATAGATGCTCTTAGTCGGAAAGAGAGCGATGGAAATACCGGGTTACTTCCCATGAGTACATATGTTCCTGACTTGTAGAGGGCATAAATTATGCCCTCAGAAGTGAGTATGATTAATGTGTTTCCAAGTGATGTTACCTGATAGAGTTCTCCAGAAATAGATACTATATCTTCGGGCTGCTTATCAGTGTCGTTAGAGGATAACCATTGTAAGGCGGCGGATTCTGTATCGTAAATTATGTAATGTTTATATACCGAGATGTTGTGTATGTATATCACTTTTTTCCCTTGTGGGAGAGTGAATAAACATTGAGGCTTTTGAATGCCTTTTAATACTCCATCTTCAGGAATAAGATTCATTGCAACTGACAAGTCACCATCTGCACATTCGTAATCTGATGGATTGGCAGAATATCCATTGTACTTAATCTCTTTTATCATATTACAAAAGGTATTTAGTGATAATTGGTAATAGTTTACCGTATTCGTTTTCTGTTGGTTCTCCTACACATAATCTTGCTTTAGCTGTTGCTTTACATTCTTGGAGAATTGCTGTACAAAGTCTGCTTGATGAAGTTCTGAAATGATTTCCTGCCTTATTCGTTGGGAATACCATCGCTTCATGCCTCCCGTTTGGTGAACGAAGTCTAACGTAAAGGTAAAATTCATCTTGGTCAATCATTATGTCCAAAACATCTCCGCGTGAGAGCTGGAGATGTTTTGCGACGCGAGCACTAATATCTATCCTTCCTGATGCGTAAAAGGTGATATCAGCTTTTCGGGTGTTTCCTAATATACTTTGCATTTGGCTTGTCGAATTTATAATAAGTTTTTCCTTGTGGAGTTTTCTGAATTGATACGGACAATTTTACTCGACAGTTATCGGATAGTCCATATTCATAAAGGATGCGGCCGACTGACGGACAGAGCGTTTCAAATCCTATACATTTATACTTGTCGTTGTATTGAATATCGCACATTTGGGTTGCTTGTTCAATAACTGGATTGATTATGAATCCGAATGTATCGTCTCCAGAAATATGGAAAACGAATACACGCGCTGCATCACTCTTCCTGGCATTATTCTTGATATGCAAGAACAAGTGTTTGGAAAGCGTTATAGAGTTGTCGGCAGGGTCGGCAATCACATAATACAGAAGTGATTGCCACCATAATTTTAACTTACTGATAATCATAGTACGAAAGTATGATGAATGATTAGCTTTTGTAGTTTAACTTTTTACTGACGCATTGAGATGTACTCGACGAGAACGAAAGGTAACTGTTTCGACAAAAGTAAACGATAAGGTTGTTTCGATTTCCAATCGATGCCGGTTAGCGGCTTCTTTTGTTGCAAAAATGTAAGAACAGATTTCTTGTTTGGTTGTACCTTTGGTAGCTACGATATTGGCATAATATTTGCGTCCGAAGAGGAACGCAATGATTTCTTTTAATACTGTTGAATTCATAATCTATTGGTTTTAATCTGTGAATAAATTCTTTTGTTCCGGTTGTTTGGGAGGAGGGATGATACTATTAACACGTTCAATCTCCCGGTCAATCTCGGCTTCGAGTGCTTTGCAAATTCGTAAATTAGCTTGAGTACGACATTTGAAATATTCTTTTTGTGCTTTGCGCATCTGGACAACTTTGGTAAAGAGTGTTTTTGCATCCATTATTTCTTATATTTGTATTGTTCTTTAAACATCGAATCCGCTTCCTGAAATTGTTTTGTAAAGCGGTTTTCTTTATATTCTCTCTTAAAAGTCACATATGGGACTTTCTTTGTGCTACATCCTCCTGTTAGAGCAAGAATAACACATACTAGTAGTATTTTTTTCATTTCTGTCTTGTTATATTCCACTCACTTTCCATAATTACGTGTTCACACTTATTGCACCTATGCAAATAAGTTGGAAAAGGGGCTGTTGTATAATCTTCAACTGCTATCTCTATACTACCACATTCCGGACACTCAATACTTACTTCTTTGATACCGGGATAGTCCCAGAAAGATAGTTTCCCTTTTACATTTTCGATAGGTTCTTCATAAATAATAGGATTAGCTAACACCCAGTTATAAACTTTTTTTTCGGCCCAGATAGAAGAATGATTCTGTACACAATCCACTATCTCAATGCTACCGATAATGGAGCCTGTACAAAAACTAAAATCTTTCCACTCTTTGTTTTCCGGTAATGCCAATAACTGCTCATTGGTAAGTATTGAATCATAGAAATTATCGTAATTCAAAGGTTTACCGCTTGAATGAATCAGTACCCTCTGTCCTAAGTATTTCTTAGGACACGGCCAAGTTCGGTTCTCGATGTTTTTAATACCGTGGACTATTAAGGATGCCCACGGTTGTTTTATTGTTATTGCTTTCATAATTAGTCTTAGTTTTGATATTGGTTAAAACAGATTCTTACATAACGATAGAATCGTATGTAGCCGAACGAATAAGAGGGACATTCTGTATTATCGGATATGTCAATTTGTACATTATAACCTTTCCTCCGCAAAAAACGGGCAGCTATCTCATCAACAGTATATCGCTTTTTGTGAATGTCCCAGCAACTGGATTTCCATACTGTTTTAGGACTACCTTTTTTTAGGGCTTTCTTAAAGGTTTTAATGGCTTGTATGATTTCTTTTTTGTTCATATTTATTTTGTCCTATAATCTTTAATAAATTCCCACTTTTCGTTATAGTAAGCAGTTTCCCAAGTTGGGTGAAAATGAACTATCTTATTATAATTAACTAACTTTCCTTTTAGACCACCAGAGGATACTCCGATAACTTTCACGGCGTTTTTGTTTACAATCGCATTCATACCGATTTGTAGGAATGGCATACTGTATTGTTGCTTTATCTGTTCAAAAGCATATTTATCAGCTTCATTCATTTTAATTCATGTTTTGAGGATTATTATTTTTCTTCATTCCTATTTTTCAACTCCATTTGTTCAATTAAGAACTTTCTAAAATTATTCTTATATTGACTATGAATGATTTTATACTGCTTTGATAGATTAGGCAGTTGCTTATACCCCTTACTATGTAAGAACTTGGCTACAAGTTCAACCTTTTCATGGTTATCAAAGCCTCTGTCCTTGCACATATTTGAGATACATATATTC
This sequence comes from Bacteroides ovatus, assembly GCA_030844565.1. Taxonomy (GTDB): domain Bacteria; phylum Bacteroidota; class Bacteroidia; order Bacteroidales; family Bacteroidaceae; genus Bacteroides; species Bacteroides ovatus_A. Next base: position 1,315 of record JAUUNK010000177.1, on the reverse strand, counting down.
GCCTTGCTTGTTGGCTTCTTTATAATAGGTAGAGCGTTGCGTCTGCCATAAGCGTGGGTTCTTGGATAGCCAACTCCTTCACCCAAGTATTCGCCTGTTATGTAATCAAATTCCCCATTTATTAAACTTTCTGCTATTTCTCCCATTATATTTCTCCTTTTTTGATTTTTATTGATTATTATTACCCATATCATAGGAATTGTCTCCCTCTATTTCAATTCCATCTTCACAAGCTACATTCTCACAGAATGCCTCTTTTTGATGGAATTCACACCATCCGTTACCGAATGAATCTTCATTGGTGAATAGCTTGCATTCGCCACATACTTGTTTATCATCCATATAAATGTTACTTTCTGTTTTGATTTATTTGTTATGTAATTGTAAAAGTCCTCTGAATGTAATACGCCTGTGTATCATATCTTGTCGTAAACGGTGTATTCTTTCATCTGAATAGTCTGCAAATATCTGATTTCTTTGTTTCTCCTGTAGTATGCAGTACAAGGAATCAGCTCTAATAAAATTATCTTTCCGCAGGTACTTTTCAGCACAATGAGGACACATACAATCAAGCGTGATATTCTCTTTGTTAAGTCGTGGATGAAGAATAGAATAAGCTTTTTCAATATCAATGTCTGATACTTTTTGTATTGCGTCATCAAAGAAAGCATCAAAGCCGGTCAGACAATTCCCGTAGTAAAATGGACGTTTCAGAACTTTGTAAATGCCGGGTGATTTTCCTACCTCTTTAGAATTTGTCTTTGATATGAAAAAATAATCTGTCATTTCGTCAATCTCCCAAGATTCTTCGCAAATAGGGCATGTAGTCCGATATTCTTCATCATAGCACTCTTCACAGAGAACTTCTTTACGTTCAACTGATACATCGGGAAAATCATCGAGTTCAAATATGGACTTTCCGCAATGGTCGCATTCGCAATCATGCTCTATGATAAGCTGTATCTGTGCATCGTCAAACCTATGCGGACTTGAATTGTATTCAGTCTTGGCATGATTCACTATTTTATCTTTTAATTTGCTCATATTTCCTTTGTTATGAGGGGTTATACAATTCATATCCATTATCCCAAAGACTATCACTGCGAAAATTGAAGAAATCTTCCAAAGAGATACGTACACCATCTTCTAAAAGAAGAAATCCGTTTTCAATAGTCATCCATTCGTCAGAGGAAAAGAAACGGTGCGTAACCTTCTTACCCTCTTTCATTGCTTGTATAGCTTCTTCTTTGCTCATTACTTATTTATTTTTAATTATTCGACTTGTTCCTCACCTTCACGTATTAGGGTAAAAGGT
>JAUUNK010000176.1 GCA_030844565.1 Bacteroides ovatus | reverse complement strand
GACTACGCCAAAGCTAAACCCGTATTTAAGAAATATGTAAAATCGCAACCTTCCAATGCAAACTATAACTATTGGTATGGAGTATGTTGTGTGAAGACCGGTGAAGCCGTGAAAGCTATCAAGCCATTAGAATTTGCTGTAAAGAAACGGATTCAGAATGCTCCGCTTCATCTTGGTCAAGCTTACAACGAAGTATATAGATTTGACGACGCCATCCGCTGTTATGAAGAATATATCGAAACGATGTCCAAGAAGAAAAAATCTACTGAAACAGCGGAGAAACTTTTGGAGAAAACTAAAAATAATCTTCGCATGCTGAAAGGTGTAGAAGAGGTGTGCATCATTGACAGTTTTGTGGTAGATAAAGCCAATTTCCTCCAAGCTTATAAGATTAGTGAAGAATCGGGTAAGCTCTTTACCTACAAAGAATACTTCGAAACGGATAAGGACCTGCCAGGAACAGTATATGAAACTGAATTGGGCAATAAAATGTATTATAGTGAAGAAGGAAAAGATAAAACCCTCAATATTCTTTCTAAAGATAAGCTGTTGAATGAGTGGAGTAAAGGTCACTCACTACCCGGTAGCATCAATGCAAACGGAAATGCCAATTACCCCTATATGCTCACCGACGGCGTGACTATCTACTATGCTTCAGACGGCGAAGGGTCCATGGGAGGATATGATATTTTCGTCACTCGCTACAACACGAATACAGATACTTATCTTAATCCGGAAAATGTAGGAATGCCCTTTAATTCGCCTTATAATGACTATATGTATGTGGTGGATGAATATAACGATTTGGGATGGTTTGCTTCCGATCGCTATCAACCCCAAGGAAAAGTATGTATCTACGTATTTATCCCCAATAGTTCGAAGCAGATTTATAATTATGAAGCGATGGACCCGAAACAAATGGTACGGTTAGCGCAAATTCATTCCTTAAAAGAAACTTGGAAAGATAAAAAGGAGGTAACGCAGGCAAAACAACGTTTGGAAGCTGTAATTCACCATAAACCTCAGGAACAACGTACAGTGGATTTCGAATTTATCATTGATGATAACACAACTTACTATCATCTCGCTAATTTTAAATCATCAAAAGCGCGGCAGCTGTATCTTAAGTACCAACAACTCACAAAGGATTATCACCAACAAGAAAATAAGTTGGATAATCAACGGCAATGGTATACCCGGGCTAGTCAGGAGGAAAAAAATAAAATGGCACCCGCCATTCTGGACTTGGAGAAACGAGTACAAGAAATGTCCTCAGAAATAGACGGACTGGCTATAAAGATACGCAACGCAGAAAAAACAAACTTAAAATAATATGACTCTATGGACATACTGATTATTACCATATTGATTATTGCAGCAGTCATCCTGTTCTTGGTAGAACTGTTCGTCATCCCGGGCATCAGCCTGGCAGGTATTTCGGCATTAGCTTGCATCTTGTATGCCAACTATTATGCTTTCGTACATCTGGGTCCTACTGGCGGATTTATTACTTTACTTATATCCGGCATAGCTTGCGTAGGTTCCCTTATCTGGTTTATGCGTTCTAAGACATTGGATAAAATAGCCTTAAAAAAGAATATAACTTCACGAATAGATCGCCATGAAGCTGATAAAGTGAAGGTGGGTGACATCGGCGTAACCACCACCCGCTTGGCACAAATCGGTTATGCAGAAATTAATGGAAACATTATAGAAGTGAAATCTACAGACGGGCTAGTGAACGAAAAAACTCCTATTATTGTTAACCGTATCACAGATGGAGTTATTCTTGTGGAGAAATTGAAACATTAATATTCACTTAAATCGGTAACCAATTATGAACATTGAACCTATGTATCTTACCATCTTCCTGATAGCTGGTGGAATCATTTTTCTGGCTCTATTCTTTCATTACGTACCATTTTTCCTTTGGCTGTCCGCCAAGGTTTCGGGAGTTAACATCTCGCTAGTACAACTTTTTCTGATGCGTATTCGTAATGTGCCACCTTACATCATTGTACCGGGATTGATTGAAGCCCACAAAGCAGGGCTCAGCAACATTACTCGAGACGAACTGGAAGCTCATTATCTAGCCGGAGGCCATGTAGAAAAAGTAGTGCACGCCTTAGTTTCTGCTTCTAAAGCAAATATCGAACTTCCCTTCCAGATGGCTACTGCTATCGACCTGGCGGGACGTGACGTATTCGAAGCTGTGCAGATGTCAGTAAACCCCAAAGTAATTGACACACCACCTGTAGCAGCAGTGGCAAAAGACGGTATCCAGCTCATTGCTAAAGCAAGAGTAACGGTGCGTGCCAACATCCGCCAATTGGTAGGAGGCGCTGGAGAAGATACAATTCTTGCCCGTGTGGGTGAAGGTATCGTTTCCTCTATCGGTTCATCTGAAAACCATAAGTCTGTACTGGAAAATCCTGATTCTATTTCTAAGTTAGTGCTTCGTAAAGGATTGGATGCAGGAACAGCATTTGAAATTCTATCTATCGATATTGCCGATATTGACATAGGTAAAAACATCGGAGCAGCCTTGCAGATTGATCAAGCCAACGCTGATAAGAATATTGCCCAAGCTAAAGCAGAGGAACGCCGCGCCATGGCTGTAGCTTCTGAACAAGAAATGAAAGCTAAAGCCGAAGAAGCCCGTGCCAACGTGATTCAAGCAGAAGCAGAAGTACCTAAGGCTATGGCGGAAGCCTTCCGTAATGGTAACCTGGGTATTATGGATTATTATAAGATGAAAAATATCCAGGCAGATACTTCTATGCGGGAAAATATAGCAAAACCAATCTCAGGAAATACAAATAAACCCTTGAGCGATTAATCTTTTCTTATTATCAGGCGCCGGAGAAAGATACGTGTGCTGAACATATATCTTTCTCCGGCGTTTTTTCTCAAAACAAATAATTATCGTCAAAAGTATGAAGAAATATTATCCTTCCTCCGAACTTATTATCAACGAAGATGGTTCCATATTTCATCTTCACGTGAAACCCGAACAGTTGGCAGACAAAGTAATTTTAGTTGGCGATCCGGGACGCGTAGCACTGGTAGCTTCTCACTTTGAAGAACAAGAATGCGAAGTGGAAAGCCGCGAGTTTAAGACTGTTACGGGGTCCTATAAAGGCAAACGTCTCACTGTTGTTTCTACAGGTATAGGATGCGACAATATCGACATCGTAGTAAACGAATTGGATGCACTTGCCAACATTGACTTTGAGACACGTCAAGAAAAAGACAATTTACGCTCGCTGGAACTTGTTCGCATAGGAACATGTGGCGGCTTGCAACCCAATACTCCCGTAGGAACATTTGTATGCTCGGAAAAATCCATTGGATTTGACGGATTACTTAATTTTTATGCAGGAAGAAATGCAGTGTGCGACCTCGCTTTTGAACGTGCTTTTTTAAATCACATGGGATGGACAGGCAATCTTTGTGCTCCCGCACCTTATGTAATAGCAGCAGACCCCGACTTGATAGACCGCATTGCTCAAAATGATATGGTACGTGGAGTAACCATAGCAGCAGGCGGTTTCTTCGGTCCCCAAGGACGTGAATTGCGTATTCCACTTGCTGACCCACATCAAAATGAGAAAATCGAGCAGTTTGAATACAAGGGATATAAAATTACTAACTTTGAAATGGAAAGTTCTGCCCTCGCCGGCTTAAGTAAGTTGATGGAACACAAAGCCATGACAGTTTGTATGGTGATTGCTAATCGATTGATTAAAAAGGCAGACACGGGATATAAAAATAACATAGACCTTCTGATTAAAACAGTATTGGATAGAATCTGATGAATTTTACATTTGCCGCTATTGACTTTGAAACAGCAACAGGATATCCTGAAAGTGCCTGTGCAGTAGGTATCGTAACAGTAACAAACGGTATCATCACAGATGAATATTATAGTCTTATCCAGCCTCCAGACAATGAATACTGGCGTGGAAACATTCGGATACATGGTATAACCCCGGCAATGACCGAATCTTTGCCGGGGTTCCATGCCATCTATCCGGAAGTTCGTAAACGTCTACAAGGACAAACGGTAGTAGCTCATAACGAGCAATTCGATCGGAATGTACTCAAACGAACCATGCGGATGTATCAGCTTGATTATGATGAGCTCCTACTCCCCGAACGCTGGGAATGTACATGTCGCATCTATCGTTCCTTAGGTTATAAGCCTGCTAATCTCAGCGCTTGTTGTGCCCGACAGGGTATTGAACTTAAACACCATGAAGCCCTCTCAGATGCCCGGGGATGCGCTAAACTGTATTTAAACTACCTCGAAAGCCAACGTCCAGTCAATACCCTATGGTGAATCGTTCGCAATGATGGGCAGGATATTCCAGTTCATCAATCATAGCTGCTGCATAGTCCTCTACAGAAATGTGACTATGCCCTACAGCATCCACAATCAAATCATCTTTCCCCAGACGATACCTCCCTGTTCTCACTCCTGACACTAAATCTGCTGCAGGAGAAAAAAACACCCAATCTATCTCTTTTTCTTTTCTCAGAAATTTAAGGTAAAAATCTCCCAATGCTTTTACTCCCGGTAATAAAGCTTCGGGTATTTCACCAGAATCCATTAAACGAACTCCTGGAGCGACAAACAAGCTACCAGCCCCTCCTACCATAAGAAACCGAGATACACCAGCTTTCTTCACCCCATCCACAATAGTTAGATACACATCAATGGTTTCTTCATATATCCTTGGATTATCCCATCCGGGGTTAAAAGCGCTAACCACCGCATCGGCACCCCTACATACTTCACACACCTCTTCCAATGAAGAAACATCCACTTTCTTTACCTCTAAGTTTTCATGTAAGATTCTGATTTTCTCCGGATGACGGACTACTGCCGTAACAGGAATTTCACGGTTCAAAGCTTCATTTAACAAAGCCGTTCCTACAAAGCCGCTAGCACCAATCAATACAACTTTCTTCATATCGTTTTATTATTAAAGTAATCCTTAAAATAACACCCTCTTTTTCAAATTGTTGCTTCTCCACACTGAGAAAAGAAGAACACCAACCATTCATTATTGTACAAAAAATCATATCTTTGCTTCGATAAATTGAAAAAAGAATGAACCAAGATACTATTTGTGCCATAGCCACTGCCCAGGGAGGAGCTATCGGTAGTATTCGTGTTTCCGGTCCGGAAGCCATTTCTATCACCAGCCGCATCTTTAAACCATTAAAAAAAGATAAAGTACTGAGTGAGCAAAAGCCTTATACTTTAACTTTCGGACAAATCTCCAATGGGGAAGAAGTTATAGATGAAGTACTCGTAAGCCTTTTTCGTGCCCCCCATTCTTACACTGGTGAAGACAGTACTGAAATCATGTGCCACGGTTCTTCTTATATTCTCCAACAAGTAATGCAATTACTGATTAAGAATGGCTGTCGTCTCGCCCAACCAGGGGAATATACTCAACGTGCTTTCCTCAACGGCAAGATGGATTTAAGCCAAGCCGAAGCAGTCGCAGATTTAATTGCCTCTTCTTCTGCCGCTACCCATCGATTAGCAATGAGCCAAATGCGAGGAGGATTCAGTAAAGAATTGACCGACCTACGTAATAAACTATTAAACTTCACCTCCCTAATTGAGCTTGAACTGGATTTTAGCGAAGAAGATGTAGAATTTGCAGACCGTTCGGCCCTCCGGCAGTTAGCAGATGAAATAGAACAAGTCATCTCCCGCCTGGTTCATTCATTCAGCGTGGGTAATGCCATCAAGAACGGCATTCCTGTTGCCATCATCGGTGAAACAAATGCAGGAAAATCTACTTTATTGAATGTTTTATTGAACGAGGATAAAGCTATTGTCAGTGATATTCACGGAACAACACGTGATGTAATTGAAGATACAATCAACATTGGAGGAATTACTTTTCGCTTTATTGATACCGCCGGAATCCGGGAAACAAATGATACAATTGAAAGTCTCGGAATCGAACGTACTTTTCAAAAGCTAGAGCAGGCAGAAATTGTTCTTTGGATGATAGATTCATGTGACGCATCTTCTCAGATAAAACAATTATCCGGAAAGATCATCCCTCGCTGCCAAGAAAAACATCTGATTGTGGTATTCAATAAAGCTGATCTGATCGAAGAAAATCAAAAAAAGGTTATAGTGTCTTCATTAAAAGATTTTCCAAAAAATTATACCGGACATATTTTCATTTCGGCAAAGCAACGGGAAAATACAAATGAATTGCAGAAAATGCTTATTGATGCAGCACATTTACCTACAGTAACACAAAATGATATTATCGTAACCAACGTAAGACATTATGAAGCCTTAAGCAAAGCTTTAGATGCTATTCATCGGGTGCAAAAAGGTATTGATTCACAAATGTCAGGGGATTTTCTTTCGCAGGATATACGGGAATGCATTTTCTTTATTTCTGATATAGTAGGAGAAGTAACGAATGATATGGTACTTGAGAATATATTTCAGCATTTTTGCATTGGCAAGTAGTCCACGATTAACAACAATCACATCTGAAGTGCACCCTCAATACAGAGTCACCGATGGCATCTTCTTACACGATTGCTTATGAATCAAATTAATACATCACAACACTTGGAAATTTGGCATATTTTCGTTGGGTAATTTACCGTACATAAATAGTCATTTCACCCTACACCGCTCATCCAACACCCCACCAAACATATCCATCTCTCTCTTGGAAATGCCTAACCGTACAGCCAATTCTCGCCATCCTTTTACAGTTTCAATCACCTCTGAAATAATCTTGTCTGCTGTTTTCCGGTTAAGCATATAATCTTCGCAAGCATCAAGTAAAATGCTGAGGTCTGCTTTGTTGGATGTAGATGAGATAAGCAGACTTTGATATTCATTCAGAGTGGGATTCATGTCGTATGCAGGTGATAGCGTCCAACCCTTTGCAGTCAAAAGAAAACCGTGATTACGGAAATGGTCATCGCTATTGCCAATGCAGATATTGAAAGCTACACGACGATAGAGTTCTTGCAAATTACGCTCTACATCTGTACAATTCTGAATAATAAAATCAACTATATCCAGATAACCATGTCCCGTAGCCGCATTATCTCCGTCATTCAGCCCCAACAAAGTCATTGCGGAAGCAAAATGAATTCGTTTTCCGTCTTGGGTTCTGTCAAAACGCTCTGAAAGCAAGGTGTGATATTTTTCGCCTGTGGCAATAACTTTTGTTTTCGCTGCATTTATGTCGGCTTTTATAGCAAGAAGATGGCTGAAATGCTCCCATAGTCCAGCATCGTAATCATCTTTACGTGAAGGGAACTTAGCTATGTATAGCGTTTTATCTGCATCTGTCACACTAGCCTTGGGTCTTGCACCGCCCAACGATGACCCCGGCTGTACAAGTTGGGTAATCCATTTTTTATCAGGAAGGATATTGTCTTCTTCACTTTTCTCAACCTCTACACTGGCTACAATCAATTCTCTAAGATCTGTCAGAGGTGGAATTTTCAACGGCTCACTCACATTTATAAACTCTCCATCGGGACCTTCTTTGAAACGGAAAGCCCCCATTCGGGAGAAGTCATCAATACCCATCAGAAAATCGAAGGAAGACAATCGTCGCACAAGTCGCTTTTCTTCCATTGCTGTAAGTTGCTCACGTCGCAACAACAGAGTACGTCCCCAACGATCGGGCAAGTCATCAGAAAAACATCCGAATATATCTTTCTCCGGTTGTGTATATTGTTGCCCCGGATAGTTGTTCAAATCATCACTCAAAAACAAATCACCATGTTTTTTCAACCATTCATCGCAAAATGTAAAGCAATAACTGTCCGAGCCTCGAAGTGATTCGTATCCCAACTCGCCAATGAATTCAACCTCTTTCAGCCAGTCAAAATCAGCATATACATATAATTTTTTCATCGTCTATTCCTTTTTTGATGCACGTTCTCTTGTTTTCAAACTCAAATCCTGCAAAGCTTTCCCCAGTTTGTCTTCTTTGGCAAGCCACAGAATATCATCATCAAGTTGTAAGGCATACAGCACACGCAAGTAGATTCCAATTGCTACTGTCGGTGCACCTTTCTCTATCCGGGATACGGTCAACGGAGAACAGGTGGCACGTTCAGCCACCTGAGCAACACTCAGATTTCTACGTAAGCGAGCCAATTTAATCTGCTCTCCCACAACCTGCATCTTCTGTTCCAGTTTTCGAGGTAATTTAGTCCCCATTGTATTCTTTGCCATATTCAACATATCATATAATATACAAAGATAACGATTTTTATTTATTTAATGATATATTATAGGCAAAATACAGCAACATATTGAAAACTCGTTTTGCTTACCAAAAGAAAAACGACTTTACTTTATCCCCGTATTCGTATATATGTACATTAAAGTCAAGCTAAAATATCCGTGAACTTATCTACGATTTTGCAAATGCAGGCAATCTACTTTTACTATCAAATTCAATGGTATATTCATACCGAATATCACCGATAGAAAACATCAACGAAAACGACAACGAATGGTTACGACTATCCGCATCCATTAAGAAAGGAGTCAATCCTCTACCTGCACCTACCTTGCGCAAACGGTTCAGTATGACAAAATAGACTAATCAGGTAAGTGCTTGCAATATAGCGCTGTTATTTGACGCATTAAGACCCTAAATACCCCCTATCTTTTCCAACTCAGAATTTCCGATAGAAATGCTCAACATTATAAATTCTTTCTATGCACAACCGACTAACGTTCCACATTCTTATTTAAATTTTTCTTTTTCTGATTTATTTCTCTACATTTGTAACCCATTAAAGACAACCTTTAATTTTATGACCCCAAAATCTAGTTCGACATTGCGTTATGAAGCTATATTCAAAGCCCACTTTTCATCAGTGAAGCATTTTATCTTCGCACTTCTCAAATCAGAAGAGGACGCAGAAGATCTTGCTCAGGATGTATTCACCAAATTGTGGATGAAACCTGAGATATGGAATGAGGATAAGGAAATCAAAAGTTATATTTTCACTATTGCCAAAAACCTGACCATCAATTTTATCAATCGCAAAAAGTTGGAAGCAAATTATCAAGACGAACAGATGCATGAAAACCTGATCAAAGAATTGGCTACATCCGATGACCCATCGACCCACCTATATTATAAAGAGATGCTAGTCGCCATTAAACTAACCCTTGCCCGGCTTCCCCAAGCTTGTAGAAATATCTTTGAGCTGAGTCGTTTCCAGAATATGACCCATCAGGAAATAGCTGCAAAACTGCATATTTCAATACGCACAGTAGAGTATCAGATCTACTGTGCGCTCAAAGAATTAAAAAAAATCACTTTTATTTTATTTTTCCTCTATTTTCTATAAGTAGTTGGAGTGTTTCGTTTGTGGTATATATAAAGACCCTTAATTTATAATACCACGAAATATGAAAAATGTCTTTCGATACATAGTATCACTATTCACTAAATATGAGTATCCACCTCACATTAACCAGCTTTTTTATAGATGGCTGGTGGACGAAGAGCATGCGAAGGAAAAGGACGAAGCACTACAGGAACTGTGGGTAGAAGCACAGAACAAAGGAGAAATACCGGATCTGGAAAAATCATTCAATCGTTGGAAACAAAACAATGGAATAATTTCCAATCCGCTACCAGAAAAGCGCAAGACAAAACACTTCTTACGATTTTGGCAGTCGGCGGCAGCCATATTACTTATCATTTCAGTCTCCTCCATCTACATGGCAACTCAGATATATAAGAGTGAAACCGAGTGGGTACAACTCTTCTCATCGGTTACTCAATCCACCAAAATGTATGTTTTACCCGATGGAAGCAAGGTACAAATGAATTCAAAAAGCACCCTGTTGTATCCCAAGCAATTTACAGGAAAGAACCGTAGCGTCTACCTGATTGGAGAAGCCAATTTTAAAGTAAAGCCCGATAAGAAACATCCATTTATTGTAAAAACAAACGATTTCCAAGTTACCGCACTGGGCACCGAATTCAATGTTTCTACCTATGCGGAAGACCCGGACATCAGTGCTACCCTGATCTCTGGCAGTGTTCTTGTGGAGTACGACAATCTGCAAAAAAGGACCTTACTGAAACCCAAAGAACAATTTTCCTACAACAAAGAAAGCCGGCATGGAATAGTGACTCACCCCCTCATGGAAGATGTAACAGCATGGCAAAGAGGCGAACTCGTTTTCCAACAGATGACGGTAACGGATATTATAACCATACTGGAACGCAAGTACAACTACCAGTTCATCTATAGCCTGCATAGCTTAAGTAAAGACCGTTTTAGCTTCCGATTTAAAGACCAGGCACCGCTGTCCGAAGTGATGGACGTCATTGTCGATGTAGTGGGAAACTTAAGTTTCAAACTAGAAGAGGATAAATGCTACATCATATCCAAATAAACAAAAGTACTAACATTAAAAAGACTAATTACCATGAAAAAAAGCACCCGGAACAGAGAGGGCACTGAAAAAGTTCCTCACTTTTCATAGTCACCGCGCATAGTCCTTAA
>JAUUNK010000175.1 GCA_030844565.1 Bacteroides ovatus | reverse complement strand
AAAAACATGCCACAAAGATAAAAAATAATATTCAGACTTATGTATAAAGGGTAGCTTGGAAAGGAGGGGTGTCCGAAGGACGGGGTGGTTGATGAATACAACAAGCGATATACAGACTGGTGAATTCACAAACCACCTCCCCCTACGGGGACTCCTCCTTGCCAAGGAGGAGAATGGAGATAGTATTGCCTTGTGAAAGGCGGATATTATTGCCTTCTGCCACGTCCCCGAACGAAGGTTTATAGACTCTTAAAAAGTGGCTTGTTAGGTGTTAATAGTTGATTTCTCAGGTATTAATACCTGTCGTGATAGGTGTTAATACCTGACAACTCAACTGTTAATAGCTGAGAAACGGGAGATAAATAGCCTGCAACCGGAGGATGAATAGCCTGTAACAGGGAGATGAATAGCCTGTAACAGGGAGATGAATAACCTGCGTGCAAGCTAAGTATAAGTATGTCTGAGGAGGGTAATTCTCGAAACGCTCCAGTTACACGCAGCGCTTACGGAACTTAAATTAGTATCTCTTGACATTTTGCTACCTTTAGTGCCATTTGTCCAAGCTGTCTTATCTTGCAAAATAATTAATTATTTATCAATCAAGTCTTTATATAATAATTAATGTCCAATGCTTTTTTTGTATTCCTTCCGTATTTCACATAAATTTGCCTTATCAAACGTAAACTAAAAACCGCATTCTTATAACATCTTGATTTAATAAGAAATCTATTCTCCAAAAATAGGATATAACCAGAGAACTCAATATTAACTAATAAAAACAAGATTATGAAAAACGTATTTTGGCTTAGCGCATGTCTTATCATCAGCGCGATTTTCACTTCTTGCTCCAGCGACGACGATGGGCAACCTACTATTCCGGAAGGGGAAAAGACTAACGTAACCCTAACATTGAATATTGCTCCTGTGAACAACATGGGGACTTCTACGGACGACAGCCGCACTTCTATCGAGAACTTCTGGCTACTGGAGTTTGACCAACAAGGCAGAAACGTGGCAGTAGTTAAGGAGCTACGCTTCAATGTCAATTCTCCCGAAACGGCGGAAGTGGTGGCAGGAACCAATATGAAACTACTGGTGCTTGCCAATGTGGACAAAAGTATTGTCTTCCAGCTAGGAAAACAGACTTACGAAGAAATGAAGAAGGCTATCTATACCATACCTATCACCTCTGCCAACTCCATCCCGCTGGTAGGTGAACAGACAGTCTCCATCACGCAAGAGAACCAGACGGTGGATGCCATACGCCTGGAAAGGATTGCAGCGGAAGTGAAATTCACCGTCTCCAATGCATCCGCAGATTTCAAGCTTATCAACATGGCAGTAAAGAATGTATATAAGATGTATTACCTCAGCCAGGGAGAAAACAACCAAAGCAACGTGGGAGACTACACCGAAATTCCTTGCACCGTGGGAGAAGATTCTTATACCTATTATATAGCCGAGAATCTGATGGGAACCAATTCCGCTATCACGTCGGACAAAGAAAAGGTGACAGACAAGGCGGCTACTTACATCGAGATAGTAGGCGAAAAGGTGAGCGAAGGCAACAAGCAGGTAGCTACGTTCAAGATGTTTATAGGAGAGAATGCAAAGGATTTCAATGTAAAGAGGAATTATGCATATAATTACGACATCGAGCTGAACCTGGCAGACGCAAGTGACAAGCGGGTGACGGTGGAAACCTTGCCCCTGGAAGGTCTCGAGACAGAAGCCAACTGCTACATGATGAGCCCCAATGCAACGCACGACTTATTGATTCCCGTGAAAAGAGTGAACACCTTCTGGGGAGGAACCGATGGAGGAAACAACACCGACTACATGCTAAACGATGGCAACAACCAAGGAAAAGTAACCAAATGGGTAGCCCGCCTCATTCGTAAAGACACTTCTAAAGAACTGTTCACTTTCACTATCGGCGAAGGCACTTCTGCCAACGACTACATCGGCATCAAAGCCGCCGGAAACGAAGGTAACGCCCTTATCGGCATCTACGACGCCACCAACGGGGAACCGGCAGCAGACGCCAAACCCTTGTGGAGCTGGCATATCTGGATAACCGATTACAACCCGGGCGGAGGAACCAACGGAACTATCCCTACCGTAGCAGAAAACCCCGGTAAGGCAATTGTCACCGGAGGATTCATCTACCGCTTCGGAGGCATCGACGGAAATATAACCAAAGACGGCTCATCCCAAGCTATGATGGACCGCAACCTGGGAGCCCTGGGAAGCACACCTGAGGCAGGCTCAAAAGCCAATGGAAACTACTACCAGTTCGGCCGCAAAGACCCGTTTATGGCAAACTGGGAAGATGAAGTGGAAAGGATAGGAAAAAGTCCCTCTGGCGAAGATGTTTATGATATAAAGATTAAGACACAGAATGGTCCGGTTTCTCTGGTGGAAGCTGTACAACATCCCGACGTGTACTATACCAACGGCGTCTTGCAAGAGAGAAACTGGCTGGATAGCAACAGACCCGAGTTGTGGTATCAAAAGACAGATGAAAAGACGAAAACACTGTATGACCCCTGTCCTCCGGGATGGCGCGTACCTCGCCAAAGCACGACTTTCAAAGAGTGTGACGGAGAAGACGTAACCGGAAAAGGTATTTATCTGTATCCTACTTCCATCAGAATGTATTTTCACTTTAGCGGCTACCTGAATCCTATAAACGGGACATACCCCGGAGGCAAGTTGTTTGAATATGAAAAGGCACAGATGAACTGGCTAGGTTCTTGTCCCGATAATCCTTACAATGCTTACCGGTGCCGTATCTTCCCAGCCGCTAACATTGATTATGACTATACTTTCTATCCTATCCAAATAAGGGTAGAAGGAAGAGACTCAGGATATACCCTGCGCTGCGTCAAAGAATAAACCACACACCCCAAGCAAACAAGATTCATGAACAAACCCCTCCTCCTATTATTTATACTACTGTGCATTAGCCTCACCGAGGCTAGTGCACAGCACACTATAAACGGCAAGGTACTCGACGCAAGCAACCGGGAGCCTATCCCTTTTGCAAGCATCGCCCTAAAAGACAACCCCAATAGCGGGACCACCACCGACAACAACGGCAACTTCACCCTGCGCGTCTCCGAGAACGACGTGCTCAGTGTCAGCTTCATCGGCTACGAGACGAAAGAAGTGAAAGTGGGTTCCCAAAAGAAGATAACCATCCTGCTGTCCGAATCCGCCGTGCTGCTGGATGCCGTAGTAGTCACCGGCTTCCAGAACCTGAAGAAGACAACCTTCACCGGCTCTTCGGTCAAGATTAAAGCAGAAGACATCAACCTGCCCGGCGAGACGGACATCAGCCGCATGCTCGAAGGTAAGGCGGCGGGAGTCTCCATCCAGAACGTATCCGGCACATTCGGCAGCGCACCCAAGATACGTGTGCGCGGCGCCACGTCCATCAACGGAGAAAACAAACCGCTATGGGTAGTGGACGGCATCGTGCTGGAAGACGTGGTGAACGTATCCAACGACCAACTGGCAAGCGGCGACCCCACCACCCTGCTCGGCTCTTCCGTGGCAGGCATCAATACCAATGACATCGAAACCATCGACGTGCTGAAAGACGCCGCAGCCACCGCGCTCTACGGCGCCCGCGCCATGAACGGCGTAGTGGTCATCACCACTAAACGGGGTAAAGAAGGCAAGCCCAGCATCCACTACAACGGCAACTACACCATCCGCACCAAACCGCGCTACAGCGAGTTCAACATCATGAACTCCGCCGACCAGATGTCTGTCTACGCCGAAATGGAACGCAAAGGATTGCTCACCTCGGACATCGTAAACAACCAATCGTCCGGCATCTACGGCATCATGTACAACCAAATCAATACCTGGGACGAAGCTAAGCAACAATACCTGCTCGAGAACACTTACCAGGCACGCCACCGCTTCCTGATGGAACATGCCGCAGCCAACACCGACTGGTTCGACCTGCTCTTCACCAACTCGCTGATGAACGAACACACGCTGAGCGTCTCCAGCGGCTCGGAGAAGTCGAAGTCATACGTCTCTCTCGGTTTCCTCAACGACCCGGGGTGGACCATTGCCGACAAAGTGAACCGCTTCACCCTGAACTTCCGCAACGATTACCGGCTGAACGATAAAATCAGTTTCGGCTTCCAGACAGTGGGCTCGCTGCGGTTGCAAAATGCTCCCGGCTCGCTCAGCCGTTCAAGCGACGTGGTTAGCGGCATCGCCTCCCGAAGCTTCGACATCAACCCATTCAGCTATGCCCTCAACACGAGCCGGGCTTTGCGCCCCTACGCAGCCAATGGGGAAAGGGAATATTATACGCTCAACTTCGCCCCCTTCAACATACTCGAAGAACTGGACAACAACTATATCAAACTAAACGTGATGGACTTGAAAGCCCAGGCGGAGTTCACCTGGGAGATTGTCAAAGGGCTGAAATACAACTTCACCGGAGCCGTGCGCTACGTCCGTTCCAAGCAAGAACACGAGATACATGAAAGCTCTAACATGGCGAATGCTTATCGGGCGGCAGGCAATTCTACTATTCGCGAGAATAATCCCTATCTTTACAAGAATCCGCTAGACCCTTCGGCAGAGCCGATAGTGGTGCTCCCCAAAGGAGGTTTCTACAACACGGCGGAGAATCTGCTGCTCAACTACGACGTGAGAAACTCCGTCAGCTTCAGCCGGATATGGGACGAGAAACACGAGTTCAACGCCCTCCTCGGACAACAGATTAAATACTCCGACCGGCAGACGAACAACAACACCGGATACGGTTTCCAATATGACATGGGAGGAACGGTGAGCATGAACTACCTCATCATGAAGCAAATGATTGAACAGAACTTCGACTACTACTCCCGTGCACTGACCTACGACCGCTTTGCCGCCTTCTACGCCAATGCCGACTATACGTATGACCGCCGCTACTCCATGTCGGCTACCGTACGCTATGACGGGTCCAACACCATGGCAAACTCTTCGTCCGCCCGTTGGCTACCCACCTGGAACGTCAGCGGAAAGTGGAACCTGGGCAACGAGAAGTTCCTTAAGGACGTCCGCTGGCTGGATGCCCTGGCACTGCGCGCAGGCATCGGGCTGACCGCCAGCATGCCTCCCCTCTCCAACTCCACCCCTATCTTCGTGAACTCCAACACCACCCGCCCCAGCACGGACATCGAATCGGGCATCGAACTCTACACGCTGGGCAACTCCGAACTGACGTGGGAGAAGAGCTACCAATCGAACTTCGGCTTCGACGCCACTTTGTTTAAAGGCAGGCTCGACTTCTCCTTCGACTACTTCATCCGCAACAGCTTCGACCTGCTAAGCGTTATCAAAGTATCTGCCATAGGAGGAGAAAGATATAAGTGGGCCAACAGCGCCGACTTGCACGCTTCGGGCTTCGACGTCACGCTCTCGGGCAAACCGGTAGTGACCAAAGACTTCCTTTGGTCTGCCTCCTTCACCATGGGATACTCTAAAAACGAAATACGCAACTCCGTGCAGCAACCGCAAGTGAACAGCCTTGTGGGAATCACCGGAGGAAACAAAAACGGTTACCCCGTCAACGGGCTCTTCTCCATCCCCTTTGCGGGACTGAACCCCGACAACGGCGTACCGATGTTCTACAACGAGAACGGAGAGATTACCAGCAACATCAACTTCCAGAGTACCTCTACCGACTACCTGAAATACGAAGGACCCACCGACCCCAAGTATACCGGAGGCTTCAACAACTCCTTCACATGGAAAGGTATCTCGCTGGATGTCTTCTTCACCTTCCAAGCTGGAAACGTCATCCGCCTGAATCCCGTATTCAGCAGCACTTACAGCGATTCGCAGGCCACTCCCAAAGAGTTCTTCAACCGCTGGGAGTTCAGCGGAGACGAGAAGCGCACACAAATTCCCGCCATCGCCGACAAAGACTTGGTATCGGAACTGAACGGTACCTATCCCTATTCCGCCTACAACTACTCCGATGCACGGGTAGCTAAAGGCGACTTTATCCGGCTGAAGTCTCTCTCCGTAGGATACACCCTTCCGCATAAACTCTTCGAATCATGGAAAGTCTTCTCCGACATCCGCCTGCGTGTCACGGGCAAAAACCTGTGGCTGCTCTATGCCGACAAGAAGCTGAACGGACAAGACCCGGAGTTTGTAAACACCGGAGGCGTAGCCCAACCGATACAGAAACAAGTGATTTTCTCTTTAGATGTTAGTTTCTAAACCCTCACACCGAGATACAATGAAAAGAATAAAAACCTACCTATATACAGGAGTACTCCTTCTCTGCTGCGGCTGCTCGGACTTCCTGGACCAAGTGCCCGACGAACGTACCCAGATAGACTCTCCCGAGAAAGTATCCGCCCTGCTAGTCAACGCTTACCCCAAAGTCTCCTATGCCGCCATCGTGAACAGCCGGTGCGACAATATCACCGACTTCGGGAGCACCTATTACGGTTCCCAGCCTATGCCTTTGTTCAACTTCATGGGCGACAACTTCCTCTGGAAAGATGTGATAGAAGACAGCAACGACTCTTTCGAAAGCTTCTGGACTGGATGCTATGCCGCCATTGCCGTGTCCAACCATGCCTTAGATGCCATCCACGGACTGGGTGAATCCCCCGACCTCATCAACCAGAAAGGAGAAGCCCTCATGACGCGCGCCTTCTCCCACTTCTGCCTTGCCTCGCTCTTTGCCCAACAGTATGACGAGTCCACCGCCTCTCTCTACCCGGGCATACCCTACGTGGAGAAACCCGAAACCAAGCCGGTAGAACAGTACGAACGGGAAACCGTAGCAGATACTTACCGAAAAATCACCCGTGACTTTGAAGACAGTTATCCGCTCATGACAGACGGAAGCATCTACACTGCTCCGAAGTATCATTTTAACAAAACATCGGCTGCCGCCTTCGGCACAAGGCTCTATCTATTAATGAAACAGTATGACAAAGTGTTGGAATACGCCAACTCACTGATACCTGTTCCTACACAATTTGATAACCTTACTGACGACGAAGGAAACCCACTTACTAACCAGGATGTAACTTCGCAACAGAACATCTCTCGCGAAGACCCGGCAGTAGCATTCGTAAATAATAGCTTTCATCCCTTTGCCACTACCTATCTGAACGCAAGCGGATATATTGAAATAAGGTCCTACTTCTGTAGCTCTTCCACCAATGCCAACTTGCTGATTACCGAAGCGCTTTCTTCCATCGCCTGGGGCGAGTTGCCTTTCTATTCCCGCTACGGTCTGTCGATTGCAGACATAGGACGCACCTTCAATGCAGACAACGTGACGGGCGGCATGTGGGCTATCCCTTTCTACGGGACGTCCAACTTCTACTTCATACCCAAGTTTGCACAGTTCACCAAGCAGGAATCACTGGACGCCTCCAACTTCCTGCCCTACGCCAACATACCGGTGTTGAGAATGGAAGAAGTATTGCTCAACCGCGCCGAAGCTTACCTCATGCTCGACCAATATGACAAAGCAATTGCAGACCTCAACCTCTACGCCAGCCAACGCCTGGTGATGGGAAGAAGCCCCGCCGCCCTGCGCTATTACGACTCAAAAGAACTATGTATCACACACGACAAGCTGCTCGACTTCTACGGAAGCAAAGCCAGAAACACAGACCATTTCATCAACAAGTACAACCAGACCGGCGGGTGGAGCGACCTGAAGAAAAGCATCCTGCTCGCCATCCTGGACTTCCGCGCCATCGAATTCCACAACGAAGGACTCCGCTGGTATGACATCGTACGCTGGAACATCCCCGTCACCCACACCCAGGCAAACGGTACAAAAGCTACCCTGATGCCCGACGACGACCGACGGGTGCTGCAAATACCTGAGATGGCAACTCTCTCGGGCATCGAACTCAATCCAAGAACTAACGTAAACAACTCATGGGAATAAAGATGAGCACCAAGAATCACTTAAACAAATGGATAAGAAAAAGCCTCTTGCTCTTATCCGCCTTAAGCGCCGTCCTCCTCACCGCCTGTAGTGAGGACAGCCTCAACCTGGACCAGGACATCTATGGGCTGGGCGGCACCGACGAACAACAGAACGAATTGGACAAGTGGCTATACGACCACTACACCAAACCCTACAACATAGCAGTGAAATACAAGTGGGACAGCCACGAGCTCAACACCACCGCGCAGCTCGTTCCCATCATGGAACAATTCGTGAAACCCTCCATGGGCATGATTCAGCGGGTATGGTTCGAGCCTTATGCCCGGTTGGCAGGCGAGCGGTTCCTCAAGGAGATGACTCCCAAGAAGATAATCCTCGTAGGCAGCCCCGAGTACAACCCCGACGGCAGCCTAGTGTTGGGACAAGCCGAAGGCGCACGCAAAATCACTCTCTTCGACGGCAACAGCTACGACCCCGGCAATGCCGAATGGGTACGCTCCATCATGCACACCATCGAACATGAGTTTGCCCACATCCTTCACCAGACCAAGATGTATGACGCCAGCTTCAAGGACATCTCCGCCGGAGACTACAACCCCACAGGCTGGACTTCGGAAACGGAAGTGAGCGCCCTGCTCGCCGGGTTCTACTCGGCTTATGCCATGTCCGGAGCCGACGAAGACTTCGTAGAAGTGGCTTCCCTCATCATGGTCTACGGCAAAGAGTGGCGCGACTACCGTATCAACCTGCTGCAAAGCGTCTCCACCGCCCAACCCTCTCCGGATGAAACACCGGACGAAGCAGCCCAACGAGTAGCACTCGCCGCCCAGGCGCAAACCGCCCTCACCCGCCTGCTGGCAAAAGAGAAGATAGTGACCGACTACTTCAAGAAGACGTGGAACGTACAGTTCTATGACGACGCGATGGGAAACAAAGGACTCGTCTCCCTGGTGCAAGACGCCATCAACGAAATTGTGAAAGAAAACACTAAACCCTGAGAATCATGAAAATAAAACATACTTGCTACCTGCTCTTCTGCCTCGCCATAGGATGCCAATGGCTGTCGTCGTGCACCAACGAGATGGACATCTACATGGAGAACCCCGACAAGCGAATCCAGGAGAAGATGCAGGAATACACCAGCATACTCACTGAAGCTCCCTACGGATGGATTGCAGAAATCAACACCGAACTGGGAGGCATCCACACCCTGTGGATGGAATTCACCCCGGACCAGCGCGTGTCGATGATGTTTGATTACGTAGAATACTACCGCGAACTGAAGACCAGTGCCTTCGAAAGCAGCTACGTGGTAAAGCCCCTGCAGGCTCCCACCCTTTCGTTCGATACCTATTCTTTCTTGTCCATCTTTGCCGACCCCAATCAGTTGATGAACGGCGCCGGGCAAGCCGGAACAGGGCTGGGAGCAGACTACGAATACGAAATCGTGTCCTACAAGAACGACCAGTTTGTGCTGAAAGGCCGTAAGAACAAGATGGACGCCACCCTCACCAAAGCCACCGCCGAAGAGAAGGAAGCCATCCGCCAAGGCGCCCTCATGGAGAACCAAGACCAGGCGCCCGTCTACCAAAACAAATACTATACCTTCTCGTATAAAGGAAAAACCTACGACTTCGTATCCAACGGCAGAAAGACGGGATTCCTCTCTTCCTACAACGGCGAACCGGAATTGCAGGCGGAAGGTTCCAAGATAGACCTCAACGGAAACATTGTCATGATGAAGCCCCTCTTGCTGGACGGATACGAAATCTACCAGTTCAACAAGACCGCCAAAGGATACACCACGCAAGTAGGCAACGATGTGCTCGAAATAAAAGGAGGAACCACTCCCATCGTCCCCCTGTTCAACGCGCCGCCGGGAGTGTTGCACCAAACACTAGTGGTGTATAACAGCATGCAGAACCAGTGGTCGTCAGAGTATTTCGACAAGCACAAGGCGGCTGTATCCAATCTCTTCCAGTTCACTCAGACTCAATATTATATCGTCTACGTAGCCCTGCACATGTACGTGGACGGCAGCATACTGGAAATCGGGTATCAGCTCTACCAGGGCGGCTCGCTGGGACCGAATACTTACGGTTTCTACTACCAGTATGAATATGAGCAGAACAACGACGGCTCGCTCACGTTCGGCGATTACACGCCTTTCGACACAAGTAATCCCGGTCATGAGCAGTTCGACGCATGCCTCTCCCCTATACTGAATTACTTTAAGGGGAATACATTCTTTATCAAAAGTTGGCCGGTGCTGTATAACAATAACAGTGAATATGTAATGTCCGCCCTCGTCCCCGCAGAAGACAGGACACTCGGTGTCATGGTAGGCGTACCAATGACTCTTTAAAGTTTTGCTTTGCAAAATCAGACAAGGGATGCCGCGACGGTATCCCTTGTTTCTTTTACAAGAAGGAGAAGAAGAGGCAGAAGACCCACTAAAAAGAACCAAAAAGTATGAAACCCTCAAACAACCCGCGGCTCCCAAGCATTATTGGCATTATACACCCCCTTAAGAAGAACATTTATACGTATGAAGAAGAGCCTGATTGCCTTATCGTTCGGTACCCTGGGACTGGGCATTGCCGAATTTGTCATG
>JAUUNK010000010.1 GCA_030844565.1 Bacteroides ovatus | reverse complement strand
CATAAAAAAACTGCACTCCTAAAGTTTTGTGTCCAACTTTTGGGGTGCAGTTCACAAATAACAGGGGGATAAAACTGCTCCTTCTACTACACAATCTTTTTCCTATTTAACTACCTCCTTTATTTCTATCCTCTTCCCGTCCGCCTGGACTGCATACACTTGCATCCCGGACTCTTTCCATACTCCATCAGGCAAAGTGAAACGAAGGAAATTGGAGAAGTAACGCAACACACCGTTCTCGCGCACCTCGAAAGCAACCGCTTCTTCGCCATCTTTTATAAAAAAGGCATTGCCTTCGCGTACATAAGAAACAGGTTTGGTTATCATACGGTTATCGCGGAATTGCGTCCACTTGCCCACATCTCCTACCTTGTCTATGTTTCCCGGATCGTCTTGGTTGCGGTCTTCTATGTATTGTATGACGTGACGGGGCTTCGGATAGTTTTGTTCCTTAATCCAACGGCGGGTTTCGTCAATCATCTCTTGGGTCAACACGAAATTCCACTGCCCGTATTGCTCTACCACCTGATTAACGGGACGGAAGAACCCCCAGAACTCGAAGAACCCGGTCAAATCAAGCCCGGCAGCCTGGCAGGCGTACTTCACATAATTCATCTGGCTACAACCGGGTTCGGTCCACTCGCAACCATGTTCACGCATCAGGCTGAACAAACGGGGGAAGAAGTCTGGCTTGATGCCGATGCGGTGGAAATAGGTGAACAATTGCCAGTTCATGCGGATGTGCATCTCGGTATTCTCTCCCTGATACTGTGCCTCGAACAAGACGTAAGGAGTATCGTGCGCCAGCCTCAAACGGTTCATCTCCGTCAGACCGGAACCCCGTGAAGCAAACTTGCCGAGTTTATAAGTGACGTAATTGGCAAACAGGTTATTACTGGACTCCGTACATCCTACCCAATTGATGGCACCTTGATTAATGTGCCCTATTTCATGCGCAGGTCCCCACATATTATCCTTGTCAGCCAGCATGGTAGCGGGAACCAATATCTTATACAACGTGTTTTCGTGGAACTGGGTGTAATAGTCGGTAGCCGACATATATCCCTCTTCATTGGACATGGCACACAGACGGTTGTTCATCTGCTTCGGGCGGATATCCTCCAGCCCCATCAATTCGAAGTTCCATTTCGCTACTCGCTCCCAAAGGTCCAGAGTTGGCAAAATGCTGTCCGGCACAAATTCCCGCAAACGGGAAGTATGCAACGTCATCATGATGTTCTTACCTTTTATATTAAAGTACTTCCAAGTGGCTTGTTTCAGCAAGCGGGCATATTCTTCGTTCGTACGATGAGCGGCTACGTCGAAGTATCCGTTCACTACTCCGCTGCCCATCGGGATATGGATGCGCACGGGCAAGGCAGTAGGCGATGTAAGGTCGGTGTGATACATTACATACAGCAGCCCGTCGTTCTTGATTTTCAGCTTATTCACTCCCTCATGCAAAGGATAGGAATCACCATAAGGACCGCTATCAGGCACAGATAGCATAGAAATCTCCTGTCCATGCGTGTCGCCTACCAACACCACCACTTCTTCGCCCATATTGGCATAGATGCCCGTGGCATTATCCAGGCGCCCGTATTTGCGCGTCATCAGTTTTTGTGCCCACACATCCGGGTCGCTGTATGCCGGATAATCATAGATACGGAACTCCCGCTCATAATTTCCCTTTTGCAGTTTGCGGGCAATGATGGAGAAATAAGGCGGCAACGCCTCTATCTTCGACTTCTTCACCTTCGGCTTCAGCTCCGAACAACTCAAGTCGGTGAAGACGGATAGCAATTGCGCTTCCTGTTTGGACTCCCCATGGCGGCGGAACTCCATCTCGGCACAACTGACATATCCTTCCATACCGCTCAAGACTTCGAACTTTATCTTACGGACTTGCCTCAGCCCATCCTTGAAACGGATAGTCGAAGCCTGATTGGATTCTCCGAAGTCATATTCGCCATACAGGGTATAGTCCGGTTGTTTCTTCGTGGCGACATACAGCTTGAACTTACCGAAATTCCCGTTGCCCGAGCGGGTATAGTAAGTAAAATAGTCAATACGCTCTGCCGGTTTGCCCTTCCCATCGAAGCAGAACTCCATCACTACGGGCAACTTGGTGGCGCCATACCAAGGAGAATGGAAGAAACTCTCCCCTCCCATATCCCGGTCGAGCGCTTTATCGATGTCATATCCCGGTTGGCATTGATTGGCGGAAGCAGAAGTAGGAACCACCAACGGGTCTTCCTCCACCGTCACTTCTGCCGCACTTGCCTCCAACCCATCCTCACGAATGGAGTAATCGCGTGCCAACTGCCGCCTCACCATTTCCAGGTTTTCGGACAGCACCGCAGCATTGAAGTTCCCTTTCAGTTTCTTCAACGGATCCACTCCCCCGCCAAACAGCAATTGCATCGGATAACCTCCCATCTGCAACTCTACCGTCAACATCGTCATCACACTTTTCGGCAGCAGATAATGCTCAATGTTCTTTCCCGAAAAGCCCGAACGCTTGATATAACTTATCCAATCTTCCTCCGACAATTCGCCGTCTGTCAGGAAGATAAAGTCTACATCTCCTTGGGCACTCACCTGACCGGCAAACTCGGCAGCAGCTTTCATCTCATCGAGCAAAGGAGCTTGTACACGGGTTCCATAGTTCCAAATCTGCATACACACAATTCTCCCGGGATGGGAAGCCAACAAGGTCCCAAACAACTCTTCCTTAGAAGCATCTTCACTCAGAGTATCCGCTTTCTTTATACTGGTAGCATCGAAGGAAGCCGCTTGTTCCTCGGCTGCATACTGCCGGTTCAGCTGCTCTATCTCCGCCAACAAGGCAGGTGTCTGCATGCGCCCTTTCAGATAGTCCATCACGGGCTTTCTACACGGCAATTTCATCAGGTTCATTTCCTTTACACAGGCATCCGCTACCAATATATCCTTCATCAAGGGAGCAGTAAAAAGACTGTCGATCATCACCATGCTTCTTTTCAACCGTAGGAGCGGACTGTCGCCTTTGTCATATCGCAGCTCCTCGGGCCAGACCCGCCCACTGATTCTCGACAAGGAATAAGGAGTCACCTCAACCACATCGTTAATATTTTCATAATAACCGATATAGTGGTCTATATATTCATGGTAACTTCTGTAGGCGAGATACATACCCGGATCTTCCACCGGGAAAGTGCGCTGCAAATATGCAATGTAGTCGGGAGAGTCGAAGCGGGTGCGCTGCTTCCAATATATTTTCTCCCGGTATTGCATCAGCAGAAAGGCCTGGAAGGCACGGTCGTGGTCTTTTTTCCATCCAAGGGTCCGTGCCGACAAAGTAGGATATTTAACCAACATCTCATCCACCATCTTCTTCTCCCTCTCACCGAAATACTCCTCTACCAATTTTATTAACTCCATGTCTGTCTTGAAACGGTTGGCAAATTGTTGATCGGGATTGGGCATAGGAATCATAGGAAGAACCTGTGCCTCATTCATCAGGCGGGCATTATCTCCCATAAAGACGATATCTTTAGGCTGGTTGAGGAAAGCAAGAAAAGCATCCTCCGTGTTTTCACCTTTATATATAAGGTCGTTCATATCTGCGTAGACCATCGTAGTCCCTCCCGGAGCAAGCATTGCCATTTGCATCAACCTGCCCCAATCGAGATAGACTTCCTGGGGAGCAAGCAAAGGAATCTTTATCACAAACCGCCCCAAGGAGTCAATAGGTGCCGTGATGATGCGCTCTCCGCTACCGCCAAATTCCAGAACGGAACAGTAGAACCGATCGTGCCCGTACCGTTCTTTATCTCCTTCTTTCAGTTCGTTGTATCCCCGCAAATATCCTCGTACAATGGCAGTATCGGGACATAGGCCGACACATGGCAGGTTTTCTGCTTTTTCCTCTTTGGGATAAGGTCGAAATTCTTTGGTTTTACGGATATAAGATATACTTTTGCCATTGCCCCGGCGGATGGAAAGCCGGTTTTGAGAATCCGGGCGAAAGGCGAAGCGGAGGGTTTCGCCTGCTTTCTCCAATTCCACTATAATATTCTGCTGGCTTCGGTTTATAGACTTGTAGTTCCAGAAATCCGACCGGTAAACAGCGAACTGCTCATACAAGCCATACTCCCATTCATTGGTAACCGGATTTACCCAATTTCCCCGGATGTTCCGAAAATCTTCACCCGTAAGGAAATTATTTTGTGCCAGTGTTGCTGACAGGGAGAGCAGAAGCATCATCCCCAGTAAGAGTCTCTTCTTCATAGTATATTTACCAGATTAGTTTAACATGCCTTTATACAATAAATACACCGCAAAGTGTACTTATCCCTACACACTCCAGAAACTTTTTAGCAATAATTAGGTTCCTGTGCTTTCTCCCTCACCGGGAAAAAGCCAGGACATGGAAGGAGTGGAATTCCTTAGCGTGGTGGCAAGGGCTCGACACCCTCTGGGCAAAAGCCAGTCAATTTCCGGGCAAGATTTTCTTAAATCATGGGCTACATTTTGCCCACAATAGATGTCGTCCTTCTCCCTCCGGATTAAAAAACCAGCTCTGACCAAACAAAAAGTCTAGTGAAGTGTTAATATAGTCACTTGAATGTTTTTTAAATTAAACTCGAAAATTATGGCAAAAGAAAGTGTAAAAATCCTGCAAGGTAAACTTGACGTAGAGAACCTGATAGCGCAACTAAACGCTGCATTGTCCGAAGAATGGCTGGCATACTATCAATATTGGGTAGGAGCTTTGGTAGTAGAAGGCGCTATGCGCTCCAATGTACAAGATGAATTTGAAGAACATGCCGAAGAAGAACGCCAGCATGCCCAATTGCTTGCCGACCGCATCATCGAACTGGAGGGCACCCCGGTGCTGGACCCTAAGAAATGGTCGGAACTGGCAAGATGCCGCTATGACTCCCCCACCGACTTCGACTCCGTAAGTCTGCTGCAACAAAACGTGGAAGCCGAACGTTGCGCCATCCTTCGCTACCAGGAAATTGCCAACTTTACCAATGGCAAAGACTATACGACTTGCGACATCGCCAAACATATCCTCGCCGAAGAAGAAGAGCATGAACAGGACTTGCAGGATTACTTGACCGACATTGAAAGAATGAGAAAATCATTCATGGAGAAACAACCCACCCACCAATAAGAATCAAGAAAAGCTTTAAACTTACCCAAGTTTACGGATTTTACCGTATGCTTGGGTAAGTTCGTATAAGTACGCTCCCCTCCTTCTTCTATATAAACCACCAGCATCCCCTAAAAAGTAAGCAAGAAAACAAACTATTTTAAAACAAATCAGGAGGAAATCTTTCTTTTTTCGTATTTTTGTCCCAATATGTACGTTTTATCCAAATAGACAACGAACATCAATACAGAAGAATGAGAGTAATTGATTTAATAAATAGCAACGAAAAAACAGCTTTCTCTTTTGAGATTCTTCCTCCTTTAAAAGGAACAGGAATCGGAAAACTGTATCAAGACATAGACACTCTTCGGGAATTTGATCCGAAATACATTAATATCACCACACATCGCAGCGAATACGTATATAAAGACCTCGGAAATGGGCTTTTTCAACGAAACCGCCTGAGAAGACGCCCGGGAACCGTAGCTGTGGCAGCCGCTATTCAAAATAAATATAATATCACTGTAGTTCCGCACATCCTGTGCAGCGGCTTTACCCGTGAAGAAACAGAATATGTGTTACTCGATTTACAGTTTTTGAATATTACCGATTTGCTGGTGCTCCGAGGCGATAAAGCCAAGCACGAATCCGTGTTTACCCCCGAGGGAGACGGTTATCATCACGCTATTGAATTACAAGAGCAAATCAACAATTTCAATAAAGGAATCTTTGTAGACGGCTCTGAAATGAAGGTAACCAATAGCCCTTTCTCGTATGGCGTAGCCTGCTATCCCGAAAAACACGAAGAGGCTCCTAATATAGAATCTGATCTCTATTGGCTAAAAAAGAAAGTGGAAGCGGGAGCAGAATATGCAGTGACACAATTGTTTTATGATAATCGAAAATATTTCGAGTTCGTAGAGCGCGCCCGTAAGGAAGGAATCAACATACCCATTATCCCCGGCATCAAGCCTTTCAAGAAACAATCACAACTTAGCATGATTCCCAAAACCTTTAAAGTGGATTTGCCGGAAGACTTAGTGAAAGAAGTGTTGAAATGCCCGACAGACGAAGCTATACAACAAGTGGGTATCGAATGGTGCGTAGCTCAATGCAAAGAATTAGTGGCTCATGGAGTGCCCAGCATCCATTTCTATTCTATCGGAGCGGTAGACAGTATCAAAGAAGTAGCCAAAATAATTTATTAAGCTATGTTTTTTAAGGACATCATCGGACAGGAAGAAACAAAGCAGCGCCTCATTCAAGAAGTCAGCGAAGGGCGCGTCCCTCATGCACAGTTGTTTTGCGGTCCCGAAGGGGTAGGCAAACTTCCATTGGCATTGGCGTACGCGCGTTATATCTGCTGCACTAACCCGAGCAGCACAGATGCATGCGGTATCTGCCCGTCTTGTGTGAAGTTTAACAAGTTGGTACATCCTGACCTCCACTTCATGTTTCCTATCGTGAAAAGCGCTAAAGGGAAACGCGAAGTATGCGATGATTATATTACGGAGTGGCGCAGACTAGTGCTTAGTAATCCTTACTTCAATCTTAACCATTGGTTAGATGAGATGGA
This sequence comes from Bacteroides ovatus, assembly GCA_030844565.1. Taxonomy (GTDB): domain Bacteria; phylum Bacteroidota; class Bacteroidia; order Bacteroidales; family Bacteroidaceae; genus Bacteroides; species Bacteroides ovatus_A. Next base: position 46,334 of record JAUUNK010000010.1, on the reverse strand, counting down.
CGCCGCCAATTCCCAAGCCATTATCTATGCTAGAGAAAGTGATGAAATTACTAAGAAGCTCAGCCTGAAATCAAGTGAGGGAGGATATAAAATAACTATCGTGTGGCTACCGGAGAAGTTACACCCCGTGTGTGCCAACAAACTGCTCAAGCTACTAGAAGAGCCACCCGAAAAGACAATTTTCCTTTTAGTTTCCGAAGCTCCGGAACTCATTCTTTCGACTATACTCAGCCGCACCCAACGCCTGAATGTCCGCAAAATATCAGAAGAGAGTATCGCACTGGCTTTGCGGGAAAAATACGGCATACAACAAACAGATAGTATCGCCATCGCCCACATGGCTAACGGAAACTTTATTAAAGCGCTGGAGACTATACACCTGAACGAAGAGAATCAGCTTTTTTTCGAACTGTTTGTCAACCTGATGCGCCTTTCCTATCAACGCAAGATACGGGATATGAAACAATGGAGTGAACAAGTGGCAAGCATGGGGCGGGAACGGCAGAAGAACTTCCTGGGCTACTGCCAACGTATGATAAGAGAAAACTTTATCTACAACTTTCACCGGAAAGAACTCACTTACATGACTCCGGACGAACAAAACTTTGCCACCCGTTTTGCGCCTTTTGTCAACGAACGGAACGTCATGGGTATTATGGATGAATTGAGCGAAGCACAATTACATATTGAACAGAACGTAAATGCAAAAATGGTATTTTTCGATTTTTCCCTGAAAATGATAGTACTGTTGAAGCAATAAAACCAATTACAGATATGGATTTTATACTACACAATGGGAGCGGAGGACTTTCCTGTAAAGGATGCTCCCGGCAAGATAAGAAATTAAACACGTACGACTGGCTAGCCGATATACCAGGCAACGCGGAAGAGAGCGACATGGTGGAAGTCCAGTTCAAGAATACCCGTAAGGGATATTACCGGAACAGCAACAAACTAAAGCTGGAAAAAGGAGACATCGTCGCCGTAGAAGCTACACCGGGACACGACATCGGAGTAGTTACACTGACGGGACGGCTCGTTCCCTTGCAAATGCGAAAGTCTAACTGCAAACAGGACGCTGAAGTCAAACGAGTGTATCGCAAGGCTAAGCCTGTGGACATGGAGAAATACCAGGAAGCCAAAAGTAAAGAACACTCTACCATGATACGTGCCCGCCAGATTGCTTCAAGCCTGAACTTGGACATGAAGATTGGTGATGTAGAATATCAAGGCGATGGTAACAAAGCCATCTTTTATTATATCGCTGATGAACGCGTAGATTTTCGCCAACTTATCAAAGTGCTCGCTGAAGTGTTCCGGGTGCGGATTGAAATGAAACAAATCGGTGCGCGGCAGGAAGCCGGACGCATCGGTGGAATCGGTCCGTGCGGACGCGAACTCTGCTGTGCCACGTGGATGACGAGTTTTGTATCCGTATCTACCAGCGCCGCCCGCTATCAGGACATTTCCCTCAATCCACAAAAGCTAGCAGGACAGTGCGCCAAGCTCAAGTGTTGTCTCAACTACGAAGTGGATTGCTATGTAGAGGCACAAAAACGTTTGCCTTCCAGAGAAATAGAACTGGAAACCAAAGACGCTACCTACTACTTCTTTAAAGCCGACATCCTAAGCAACCAGATATCTTACTCTACTGATAAGAGCTTCCCTGCCAACCTAGTAACTATCAGTAGCAGACGGGCTTTCGAAGTTATCAATATGAACAAGAAAGGTATGAAACCGGACAGTTTACTGGAAGCCGAACAAAAACCGGCACCTGCCAAACCGGTTGACTTGGTAGAACAGGAAAGCCTCACCCGATTCGATCGCCGCCGAAACAATGGAGGGGAAAACGGAAACCGGAACAAGAAAAAGAAGAAAAACAATAACGGAGCCAATAATGGAAATGGCAACGGGAACGGGAACGGGAATGGCAACGGGAACGGGAACGGGAATGGCAACGGGAACGGCAATGGAAATGGAAATGGAAACAACCGTCCCCACCCTAACAACGGAAGAAATCCACAGCGAAACGATAACAACAGACGTCCCGAAAGACCAAGAAACCAGGAAAAAGCACCCAGAAATGAAAAGCCTGCTTCGGAATAGTATCTTCTGCCTACTAAGCGCTTGCCTGGCAAGTGCTTGTAATGAACACACTACGTATCACTCTTACCAGTCTCTTCCCAAAGAAGGCTGGTCTAAGAGTGATACGCTCTTTTTTGAAGTTACTCTTCAGGATTCTATTACCTCGGATTGGCAACTTTATGCAGAGGTACGAAATGAAAGCAGCTATCCGTATCAAGACCTTTACCTGGTGATAAGCTACAATCTCCCTGACACAATTGTGTGGAAAACAGATACAATAAAGTTTATACTAGCAGATAAAGAAGGAAAATGGACTGGCACAGGATGGGGCGGTCTTTTCCAATCTACAGTTCCGGGAAACGTTGTTTCCAGCCACCAACCTGGCAAATATACCTTCAAAGTAACTCACGGAATGAAAGATCCGATTCTCAAAGGACTGAACAACGTGGGAATCCGCTTAGAAAAATAAACAAGACTACAACCTACGGCTACGCCCGGCATCAATCCGCAGGAAGATAAACAGCAAAATGGTGAAGCCCCACAAAGAAGAACCTCCATAACTAAAGAAAGGCAAAGGAATGCCGATAACAGGCGTCAACCCCAGCACCATTCCTATATTTATAAAGAGGTGAAAAAGGAATATGCTCAATACCGAATATCCATAGACTCGTCCGAAAGTGGAAGACTGACGTTCCGCCACCACAATCAACCGCAATATCAAGGTAAGGAAAACAAGCAATACAGCCGCCGACCCTACAAATCCTTGCTCTTCGCCTACGGTACAAAAGATAAAGTCGGTATCTTGCTCAGGAACATACTTTAGCTTGGTCTGAGTTCCATTCAAAAAACCTTTGCCCGTCAATCCGCCCGAACCTATGGCTATCTTGGATTGATTTACATTGTAACCAGCTCCCGTCAAGTCTTCTTCCAACCCCAACACCACTTTGATACGTATCTGCTGATGAGGCTCCAACACCCGGCTGAACACATAATCGCTCGAATAGAGAAAACCGATAGAACCTATGGCAAACAGCGCTATGAACAAATAAGAACGCTGACGTTCACTCAACGAAAGGAATAATAAATACCCCACGAGCAATATACAGAGCCCCCACTCTACCCACACCAGGTTGAAAGAGACCCAATACTCCGAAATCAGAAAGGCTAACAATAAAACAAGAGTGCTGATACCCAAAATATTGCGAACAGGTTGCCATTTCTTTTGATATACCCATACCATCCCGGCAGCAAATAGCAATACCATCAACAAGACAGCAAACTCACCGATAGGAGTAGGCGTGTCTGCAATATAAACTTGATCGAAACGGATACCCACCACAAAATACACGACTGCACACAGTCCTGAAAAAAGTACTACTCCCGGCATTCCCTCCCGGTAGAGCACCAGGAAGAAAGCAAGATAAACCAGAGCTGAACCCGTCTCTTTCTGAGCAATAATCAACAACATCGGCAACAGAATGATAGCTGCCAGAATCATGAGGGACTTCCCCTTCTTGATGTTGAAAGAATAAGAATTCATGTATTTTGCCAAAGCCAGAGCTGTAGCAAACTTAGCAAACTCGGCAGGTTGTAAATTTACGGCTCCCAGTTTTATCCACGAATTAGACCCCTTAATATCACTACCTATAAAAATCGTAGCTATCAACAAAAGAATTAAGCCTATATATAATAGGTATGCGAACATATCATATAGCTTATCTTCAAGCATCAATAACACGAATCCCAAACCGAAGGAACAGATTATCCATATAAATTGCTTTCCGGCACGCGTAGAATAATCAAAAAAATCGCGGTCGCCATAATCATAACTTGCTCCACATATACTAAACCATCCTCCTACAATCAGCAGCAGATATATCCCGATGGTCACCCAATCCAACGTCTTCCACAAACTATCGTTCCTCGTCACCATACATTATGATTCTATTACTTAGTTCTTCTGCCTTTAATTCACTTGCCGGAGACAGTTTCTTATTGAGATACTGTTCCATCATCAATGCACCGATAGGCACTCCGTACACTGCACCAAACCCACCATTCTCCACGTAGACCGCCACAGCTATCTTTGGTTCATTCATTGGAGCAAACCCCATGAATACAGAATGGTCGTGTCCCCGGTTTTCCGCAGTACCTGTCTTACCACAAATTTCCACACCGGGAAGGATAGCTCCTGCAGCACGGCAAGTACCACCTGTTACAGCCGCACGCATTCCTTCCACAATCACATCATAATATTTCTTATCGATAGTTGTTCGCCGGGGAGTATGATAGAGAGTATCCAACTCCTCATCCTGAATTTCTTTCACCAGATGGGGAGTAATGAAATAACCGCGGTTGGCAATAGTTGCACTCAGATTAGCAATTTGAAGTGGTGTTGCCAGGATTTCTCCCTGCCCTATGGCAATACTAATCACAGTCAGCCCGTTCCAATGTCCTTTATAAGCTTTATCATAGAATTGCGCATTGGGAATCAATCCCCGTTTCTCGCCCGGCAAGTCTATACCAAGTTTATAACCATACCCCTGAGATACCATGTGGTCTTTCCATTTAGTAATCGCATTTTGAGGCGAACCATATTTGCGATCTCCAAACATACGGAACAATCCCCAGCAAAAATAAGAGTTGCACGAAGTAGCAATGGCAGGGACCAGCGGCAGCGGAGAACCATGCGAGTGACATCCTACCGTCAACCGTCCGTAGTGAAAACCACGTGAACAAGGAAAAGAAGTAGAAGGAACGATTATACCTTCCTGCAAGAAAGTCAACCCTTGCGCAGGCTTAAAAGTAGAGCCGGGAGGATAAGCTCCCATCATAGCACGATTTAGCAAAGGCTTCCTCTTATCACGCTGTAACATCAAATGGTTCTTCCCCCGCTGGCGTCCAATCATAAGATGAGGATCATAGTTAGGAGAAGATACCATACACAAAATTTCGCCGGTCTTAGGTTCAATGGCAACTATACTTCCAATCTTATTTTTGAGAAGACGTTCTCCCAGCATTTGCAAATCAATATCCAGCCCTAAAGTCAAATTTTTACCAGGAACGGAAGGACGGTCGAACTTTCCATCCATATAGTGTCCCTGTATACGCCCATGAGCATCTCTCAACAAAATTTCAACTCCCTTTTCTCCCCGAAGCTGTTTCTCATAAGATTTTTCAACTCCTTGTTTTCCAATATAATCTCCACGTATATAGTAATCGTCAGACTCAATATCTTTCATAGACACTTCTCCAATATCCCCCAAAGCGTGGGCGGCCGCGTTATAGGTATATTGCCGGATAGTGCGCCGTTGGATGTAAAAGCCTCGGAATTTGAACAGCTTTTCCTGAAAGATACCACACTCCTCAGCCGACAATTGAGACATAAACATCTGATTGGTATACCTGGAATATCCCGGATTGCGACGGCGATCCTTCATATCGCTCATGATTTTAAGAAACTGAACATGCGTGATATTGAGCGACTCGCATAAATCCAGCGTATCGAGATTCTCTATTTCTTTAGGAACCACCGTAATATCATAAGCAGGCTGATTGAATACAAGCAACTTACCATACCGATCGTAAATTGCTCCACGTGATGGATATTGAATTTTATTCAAGAAAGCATTACTATCAGCATTCTTTTTATAATCGTCGGTAGAAATCTGCAACAAAAAAAGTCGGGTCAGGTAAATCATCACAATGGCAACAGCAATTCCCCCAACCACAAATTTCCGCTTCTCTAAGATATAGTCTTTTGCCATGTCTATTTTCTTATCCCTTCAACAGCCATTATACATGTCACAGTCAGGAGGGTACATGCCACCACCCTCACCAATAACCATAAAATACCGGTAAACGTAAAAAACTCAATAGAGAGCAATGCCAAGTTCTGTACAAAGACACTCACCAGAACAAATTTAAAAAAAGAAGAAAAGCCCATTGCCTTGACAGAAGGGATTATACTATCTAAAGTATCCCTAGGCATAAACAGGCGCAAAATAGAAGGGCGTACAAAAGCTAAAAGCACAGTAGCCGCGGCATTCATTCCCGGAGTATTGGAAAAAATATCCACCGCCAATCCGACAGCAAAAGCCCACAACATCAGTTCGTTGCGAGAAGTTCCGGAATTAAACTTTAAAATAAAGTAGATATATAGAAAAGGAGTGGCATAGCCAGCAATGTGCACATTGTTCAGAATGAGCACCTGAAGAAGTACTAATCCGATAAACCATCCTATCCTATGTATATATGTCAGAATCATTGCTTCATACTGTTTTGTTCAAGTCCCTTTTGTTCTTCCCAGCCGGTCTTTGCTATCACGCGTACATCCCCTATCTTACCAAAATCGGTAGCCAACTTTATTTTCAACAAATAAGATAAACCATCATTAGAGTCAGACATATCATCCACCGTACCGATAATAATTCCTTCCGGAAAAACCGTAGAATATCCACTGGTTACTACTGTATCACCCAGATTAAACTCTGCATGACGGGGTAAATCCCTCAAATAGGCATATTGCGAATCACCATGTTCCCATTTCAGATAACCGAAATAATCACTCCCCACAATCTTGCAACTAATGCTGGACTTACTGTTCAGCAGAGAAATCACTACCGAATAGGAAGGTGAGGTCTTATATACGATTCCCACTACACCATTTCCATCTACCACTCCCATTTCCGGTCGAATGCCATCCGAAGAACCTTTGTCCAAGGTAATATAATTATCCACTTGGTTAAGACTATTATTAATCACATGCGCCTTATACAACCTATATTGCTCTTGCGGCAGACTCTTCACTGAGTTTATAGCTATCGAATCCAACTGACGTTCTTTCAAAGCATTCTCCAGATTTCTCACTTGTTGCTCAAGCAACATCGTACGGTCCAACAAATCATCATTAACCGATTTCAGATGAAAATAAGAAGAAATGCTGCCGGAGACTTCATAAACTGCTCCTACCGCTACATTGGCAGAAGTAAAAAAGACGCTCTGCTGATAGCGGTTGAACCGAAATAACAAAACAAAACTGGCTACCTCTAACAAAAGAAAGAGGAACCAGTAGTTATATTTTAGAAAGAAGTTCAGTAAATTACGCATCTCCTGCCTATCTCATCAAGAATGAGAAACGATCTACATTCTTCAATGCCACACCTGTACCTTTCGCTACTGCATGCAAAGGATCTTCTGCAATATGGAAAGGAATATTGATTTTATCTGTCAAACGCTTATCTAAACCACGAAGCAAGGCGCCTCCGCCTGCTAAGTAGATACCATTGTGCACAATATCGGCATACAGTTCGGGAGGAGTATTCTCCAACGCATTCAACACTGCTGTTTCAATCTTCGAAATAGACTTTTCTAAACAGTGAGCCACTTCCTGGTAACATACCGGCACCTCCATCGGTAAAGCAGTGATACGGTTAGGACCGTGCACTATATAATCTTCGGGAGCATCTTCGCCCAGTTCGGTCAATGCAGCACCTACATTAATCTTAATACGTTCCGCCATACGCTCACTAACTTTCACGTTATGTTGACGGCTCATATATTCTTGAATATCAGCTGTAAGGTCATCCCCTGCGATACGGATGGAATTATTAGAAACAATGCCTCCTAGCGAAATAACAGCAATTTCGGTAGAGCCACCCCCTATATCCACAATCATGTTTCCCTCCGGAGCTTCCACATCAATGCCGATACCGATAGCAGCTGCCATTGGTTCGAATATTAAATATACATCCCGTCCACCGGCATGCTCAGCCGAATCACGCACCGCACGGAGTTCCACCTCCGTACTGCCGGAAGGCACACCAATCACCATCCGCAAGGAAGGTGAGAAAAGACGGTTGCGGGTATTGACCTGCTTAATCAGTCCACGCATCATCTGCTCACATGCATAAAAGTCCGCAATCACTCCATCCCTCAGCGGACGTATAGTACGTATGTTTTCGTGGGTCTTTTCGTGCATCATTTTTGCCTTTTCGCCTACGGCTATCATCTTATCCGTACGGCGGTCCAAGGCAACTACCGACGGCTCGTCCACCACTATCTTACCATTGGTAATGATAATAGTGTTTGCCGTACCCAAGTCCATTGCTATTTCTTGTGTAAAAGAAAATAATCCCATAATAAGTTGTTCATTTTTAATGTTTAAAGTGACGGATACCGGTAACCACCATAGCCACTCCATGTTCATTGCAATAATCGAAAGTCAGTTGGTCTTTTACCGACCCGCCCGGCTGGATTACAGCAGTAATTCCTTCTTTATCCGCAATCTCCACACAATCGGGGAAAGGGAAAAAGGCATCCGAAGCCATCACGGCTCCTTGCAAGTCAAAGCCAAAAGATTTAGCTTTTTCTATTGCTTGCTTCAACGCATCCACTCGTGAAGTCTGTCCCACTCCGCTTGCCAGCAATTGCTTGCCTTTTGCCAATACGATAGCATTGGACTTGCTGTTCTTCACAATCTTGTTGGCAAACAACATGTCTTCTACTTCCTCCACAGTAGGAGCTTTCTCCGTCACTACTTTCAGGTCGGCAGGAGTTTCAATATTCAGGTCCTTATCTTGCACCAGCACTCCGTTCAGCAAAGACCGGAATTGCTTCCTGGGCAATTTAGCTTCCTTGCGCACTAATATAATACGGTTTTTCTTCTGACCAAGTATTTCCAGAGCATCCACATCATAATCCGGTGCAATCACCACTTCAAAGAAAATCTTGTTCATCTCTTCCGCCGTTTCCTTATCGATTACGGCGTTCGTAATCAACACCCCTCCGAATGCAGACACCGGGTCGCCAGCCAAGGCATCTTTCCATGCTTCCAGCACAGTGGGACGGGAAGCCAGCCCGCAAGCATTATTATGCTTCAGGATAGCAAAAGTAATATCCTCAAATTCATCAATCAAGTCAACAGCCGCATTAATGTCGAGCAAATTGTTGTATGAGATTTCTTTTCCGTGAATCTGGTCGAACATCGCCTCGAGATTTCCATAGAAATATCCTTTTTGATGAGGATTCTCCCCATAACGCAATGCTTTCTGGTCATTAGCGGAACAACGGAAAGCAGAGCCTTCACCGCCGTCAAAATAATTAAAGATAGCTGAATCATAATGAGAAGAAACGGCAAACGCTTCTTTCGCCATCCAACGACGTTCTTCGAGCGAAGAAGTAGCTCCATGCTCCATCAACATATCCAGCAGAGGTTTGTATTGTTGCTGAGATGCCACAATCACTACATCATTGAAGTTTTTCGCAGCAGCACGAATCAAAGAGATACCGCCTATATCTATTTTTTCAATAATTGCAGCTTCGTCCGCCCCAGAAGCTACCGTAGCTTCAAACGGATACAAATCTACAATCACAAGGTCTATTTCAGGGATTTCATACTTTTCAATCTGTTGAATATCCTGTTCCAGTCCGCGACGGCAGAGAATACCTCCGAAAATCTTCGGATGCAAGGTTTTCACTCTTCCTCCCAAGATAGAGGGATAAGTAGTCAAATCTTCTACAGCTTTGCAAGGATATCCCAACGATTCAATAAACTGGCGGGTTCCGCCTGTTGATAAAAACTCTACTCCTTCTTCATGAAGCTTAGTGATGATCTCATCCAGACCTTCTTTATGATAAACCGACACTAAAGCGGTTTTTATTCTTTTAGACTCTGACATTGAATTGCTTATTAAGTATTTGATGCGCAAAGTTACGAAATATTGTTTATCGTACGTAATAAATAACCTGTGAATTAATGATAAAAAAGCGCTGACTCACCGAATTAGAAGTCAGCGCTTTATTTAAAGACAAGCTATTTATCCAGAACTATTACCAAATAGAGACACGTTTGTCTACCGGGAGGTACATAGGCTCCTTCTCCGTGATGTTGAAAGCTTCATACCATGCCCCTATTTGCGGCAACGCTCCGTCCACTCTCCATTTACCTAAAGCATGAGGATCGGTTTTGGTAGCGAGCAAGACAGCTTCGGGACGTATATTTCCTGCCCACACATTCGCATAAGCAAGGAAGAAACGTTGTTCAGGTGTAAATCCATCTATCACTTGTAAAGGAGAGTTAGCAGTAGCATTCTTGAAAGCTTGGTAAGAGACCTGCAATCCTCCATGATCGGCAATATTCTCGCCCAGCGTGAATTTACCGTTGGCATGTACCCCCGGTGCCACCTGAATGCTATCAAAGAAGTTAGCCATCACAGCTGCACGTTCTTCAAATTTTTTCGCATCTTCTTCCGTCCACCAGTCTTTCAGGTTTCCTTCTTTATCATATTGACGCCCCTGATCGTCAAATCCATGTGTCATCTCATGACCAATCACCACACCGATAGCGCCATAGTTGAAAGCATCATCCGCATTCATATCGAAGAATGGATATTGAAGGATTCCGGCGGGGAAACAGATCTCGTTTGTAGTAGGATTATAATAAGCATTCACCGTTTGCGGAGTCATAAACCACTCTTCTTTATCCACTGGTTTACCGGCTTTGGCAATCATTTCATTATATTCCCACAAGTTTACACGTTTGATATTATCCCAATAAGAATCGTTTTTCACTTCCAAAGAAGAATAATCTTTCCATTTGTCGGGATAGCCGATTTTAACATGGAAGGCAGCGAGTTTTTCCAGAGCTTTGACTTTAGTCTCCTCACTCATCCAAGTCAGGTTCTGAATCCGTTCGCCCAGAGATGTTTGCAAATTCTTTACCAATGCCACCATCCGTTCTTTGGCCGCAGCGGGGAAATACTTCTCCACATACATCTGTCCGACAGCCTCACCCAGAGAACCATCCACTGTGCTGACAGCACGTTTCCAGCGCGGTTTCATCTCTTTCTTTCCCGACATGGTCTTGCCATAGAAATCAAAGTCTTGTGCCACAATGTCATCACTTAGGTAAGAAGCGGCATTATTGATAAGGTTCCATTGCAAATAAAGCACCTGCTCTTCCACCGGCACTGTATCAATAATACGGTTTACTTCCTGAATAGCCTCGGGCTGTCCCACGTTTACTTCCGCCAGGTCTTTCAGACCGGTTTCAGCAAGGAAAGCATTCCAGTCAAAAGAAGCAAATTCTTTTTTCAGTTCCTCTATTGTTTTTTTGTTATAGTTAGCATGCGGGTCACGTAACTCCACCTGCGACCGTGCAGCCTTTGCCAATCGGTTCTCTATGTTCATTACAGCTTTCACCGCTTTATCGGCAGTTGCCTTGTCATAGCCTACCAATTGGAACATCTTAGCAATATGTTGCTGATATGCATCACGTATTTCTTTTGTCTTCTCATCGTTCTCCAGATAATAGTCTCTTTCGCCCATACCCAGTCCGCCTTGATAAAAATGCACAATGTTCATTGAGCTGTTCATATCATCAGCAGCTACATAAGTTCCGAAATAAGGATGAATACCTTTCTTATATAACTGGGCTATCATAGGATAAATTTGAGACTTATCCTTTATAGCAGCCAATTCATCCAAATCGCTCTTGATAGGAGCCGCGCCTTCTTTATTCAGTTTCAAACTATCCATGGCGATATTATAGAGGTCGCCTACTTTTTGTGCCACGCTTCCCGGTTCCTTGTCCGGTTTTGTCGCCAGCTCTTCAATCAGCCCGCGCAACTGTTCACGGTTGTTCTCCGCCAACATATCAAATGAACCGAAACGTGAATACTCATCCGTCAACGGATGTTTTTCCATCCAGCCGCCACAAGCGTACTGATAAAAACTTGTCCCCGCAAGGGCAGTTGTGTCGAGATTTGTCAAATCAATACCTGATGTAAGCACTGCTTCTTTTTTTGCGTTACAGGCTCCTGCTACTACGCAGATTGCCAAAATTGGTAAATACTTAGTTACTCTCATTTTACTTATATTAATTTTACCGAAAGATTTATCGGTCATCACTATTTATTTTCTCCCTTAAAGTAAAAAATTAAGAGGCAGTTATCTCCTCGAGTTCCATCGAAACTTGTTCCCACTTTTCTACCACCTCATCCAATTGTTGCTTGAGTTTTTGATGGCGTTCATACAGAGACATGTCTGCCGCCCCTTCCGGCGTAGCCATTTTCTCTTCCAGGATAGCAATGGCAGATTCAGTTTCTTCAATGGCAGTCTCGCAGTCTGCAACTTGCCGTTCCAGCTTCTTCACCTTTTTATTCAACTCTTTTTGAGCTTCATAAGACAGCTTATTCTCCGAAATTTGTTCACCACTTTTTTCTTCGAGTTTTTCTTTGCTTGAAGGTGATGCAGATAAAGAAGGTCCTTTCTGTAACTCATTCAAGTTCTCAATTTTCTTTTTCTGAAGAAATTCATAAATGCCTCCTAGGTGTTCGCGCACTGCACCTCCACCAAATTCATACACCTTTGTCACCAGCCCCTCCAGAAAATCACGATCATGGCTTACCACAATCACCGTCCCGTCAAAGTCCCGGATAGCATCTTTCAACACATCTTTCGAACGCATATCCAAGTGATTGGTCGGCTCATCCAGAATCAGTAAGTTAACAGGTTCAAGCAGCAACCTAATCATGGCCAGACGTGTACGTTCTCCTCCCGAAAGCACCTTCACTTTTTTATCCGAAGCTTCGCCTCCAAACATAAAAGCTCCCAGGATATCCCGGATTTTCAGGCGAATATCTCCGGTAGCCACCCGATCAATGGTATCGAACACCGTCAACTCCTCATTCAACATCTGCGCCTGATTCTGGGCAAAATATCCAATCAGTACGTTATGCCCGATAGTCAGCTTCCCGTCAAATTCGATTTCGCCCATGATACATTTTACGAGGGTAGACTTACCTTCACCGTTCTTACCGACGAAGGCAACCTTTTCCCCGCGATTAATTGTAAGGTTCACATCATGGAAAACAACATAGTTTCCATAAGCCTTCTTCACCTCTTCACAAATCACCGGGTAATTTCCACTACGGCTGGCAGGGGGAAATTTCAAGCGCAATGCCGAATTATCTTCTTCATCCACCTCAATACGCTCAATACGCTCCAACTGCTTAATGCGGCTTTGCACCTGCACCGCTTTGGTTGCTTTATACCTGAAACGCTCGATAAAGGCCTCGGTATCTTCTATTTGTTTTTGCTGATTTTCGTAAGCACGAAGTTGCTGTTCACGCCGTTCTTTTCTAAGCACCACAAACTCGTCATACTTCACCTTATAATCATATATCTGTCCGCAAGAGATTTCAATGGTGCGAGTAGTTACATTATTCAGGAAAGCACGGTCGTGACTAACCAACACCACCGCATTGGCACGGGTAGCAAGGAAATTTTCCAGCCACTGGATACTTTCTATATCAAGATGGTTAGTCGGCTCATCCAGCAATAAAACATCAGGGCGGCGAAGCAATAATTTTGCCAATTCGATACGCATGCGCCATCCTCCGGAAAATTCCGAAGTAGAACGACCGAAGTCTTTCCGCGTAAAACCCAGTCCCAGCAAAGTTCTTTCAATTTCCGCCTGATAGTTGGTCCCTCCCATCATCATGAAGCGATCATTCTCGTGAGTAAAACATTCTATCAGTTGATGATATTCTTCGGATTCATAATCCGTCCGTTCCGCTAATTGCCGATTCATTTCCTCCAGGCGTGCCTGGAGTTCAAAAATATGTTCGAATGCGAGTTCAGCCTCCTCCATCACCGTACGGCTATTGGAAAGAATCATCACCTGCGGCAAGTAGCCGATGGTAACATCTTTGGGAAAAGCTACCGTCCCGTGCGTAGGCATTTGCAAACCTGCTAAGATTTTTAGCATGGTCGATTTGCCCGCCCCGTTCTTGCCCACCAACGCAATACGGTCCTTTTTGTTAATAACGTAACTGACATCCTCAAAGAGGGGCGTCGCATTAAATTCTACAGATAATCTTTCTACTGAAATCACTTCTCTCTCTGATTAATAAGATTTTGGACTGCAAAGATAACTCATCCTAACCAAATTTACCCTACTTGAGTAGAACAAAATGCTATTTACGCAGGGAATAAGATTAAGTACGTTTTTCTTTTATCCAAGTTGTACAAGTTCGATAAAGTTCCAATTTATAATTTAAGGCTTAACAGGATGACTACACCATAAGGTCGGGATGGCTACACCATCCCGACCTTACGTCCTAGCGAACCATAAACGATTCATTTATAATATATTACAAAATATCATTTTCAAGTTCCTTTGCCTATTTCGCGAACAGAAGGCGGGCAATCAAGCATCTCATTTAATTTTACAATAGACTGAACAGCTTATCCTTTGATGACAGCCATGGGATACAACTTTGTGAGGATGCGTACCAAATCCTTCTGATTCTCCATTACTTCATCTATATTTTTATAAGCACCGGTAGCTTCTTCAAGATCACTCTGTCCGCGTATGGCATGAATAATATTTTGCGATTCGAGACGAGCTATTTCTTGTTCCAAAGAAAGGCTACGTATAGCCTCCGACCGGCTCATGGCACGTCCGGCGCCATGCGAAGAACTTAGAAAACTTTCCGGATTTCCCAATCCTTCCACAATATATGAGCAAGTACCTTGTGAGCCTGGGATAATTCCTATTTCCCCGACATCGGCACGTACAGCACCTTTTCGGTGGATAATAACATTTTCTTCAAAATGTTTTTCCCAAGCGGCATAATTATGCGCTATGTTTATCATCGGTTCGAAGACAACTTGCGGAAAAACACCTGCTATCACTTCCTGAATACGAGTCATCATTAGCCTGCGATTAGCAAGAGCAAAAGCAACACAATATTCCATTTCCGCCCAATATTGCCTAAATTCGGGGCTACGTAACGGCAAGAAGGCGAGTTTGATATCCGGCTTCACAGCAGAATACCAGCGCGCATTCAGCGTTTCAGCCAATTGGTTATAATACTCTCCTACCATTTTTCCCAGATTACGGCTACCACTGTGCAACATAATCCATAAATAACCTTCTTCGCAGCGTTGTAGTTCTATGAAGTGATTGCCACCACCTAATGTACCTAGCTGTTTCCGTGCCGAAGCAAGTTGCCTTTTTACTACAGTCATGCTGTCAGTATCAAAACCTTTGGGCATGCATTGTTCATCTTGTGCTGTTTTGTGGTGTTCCCTTCCTAAAGGAATACGTTGGCGTATACCTCGCAGAATCCGTTTACGCAACACCTCTTGAGATATTTCTTCTCCTCTCAGGCTGGTTCTCACGGCGCACATCCCGCAACCAATATCTACTCCTACGGCATTAGGCACAACGGCTCCTTTGGTTGCCAGCACCCCGCCTATCGGCATACCTTTTCCTCCATGTGCATCAGGCATCAGGGCAAGATGGTGATAAAGGAAAGGCAATGTGGTCAAATTATTCACTTCTTCCCAAGCATGTGCATCTAATTGATTGAGCCACATCTTCACGGTGACATTGTTCATTTCAATTGTTTTCATCTTTCATTCTATATATTAGGTTGATGACGCAAAGATTTGCATCTATGTGCGCAATGTTTTTGCGTAACGAGAATTATTTTTCTATTTTTGGCAAAAAAGTAAGATTTATGCCGGCAAACAGGAATGCATTAATAAGGTATAAGACGATAGATGCTTGTTTGCGCAACCCTTATCGCCGTTGGACCTTAGAGGATTTAGTGGAAGCGTGTTCAGATGCCCTTTATGAATATGAAGGAATCGACAAGGGCATTTCACGCCGTACTATACAGTTGGATTTGCAGATCATGCGTAGTGAAAAACTCGGTTATAATGCTCCCATAGAGGTTTATGAAAATAAGTATTACCGCTATGCCAATCCCGACTACTCCATCGTCCGTCTGCCCCTCTCTCCCAATGATATTGAAGTAGTGTCCGAAGCTGTCAGCCTCCTGCGGCAGTTTCAAGATTTCGATTATTTCTCCGGGTTGGCAGATGTGATAGGCCGCCTGCAAGATCACGTCGCAGCAGCTAAACATCAAGTTCCTGCCGTAATTGATTTTGAAAGGAACCCCAATCTAGAGGGATTAAGCTATTTGAATCCCATCTATGAGGCGATAGTCCATAAACAGACCATCCATCTCCGTTATCGTTCGTTTAATTCACGCATAGCAAAGGATTATTTTCTCTATCCTTATTTATTAAAAGAATATCGTAACCGCTGGTTTGTGTTTGGCGCACGCACCGGAGACCGCAAACTGGTGAATCTTGCTTTAGACCGTATTAAAGAATTTGCATTAGCACCCCATATCCCTTATTGCAGCAGTGAGGAATTTCATCCGGAGTCCTATTTCGCAGATGTTATCGGCGTAACTAAACACGAGCGACTACACAAAGCTACCGTTCGTTTTTATGCAGACAACCGTCAGGCTTCCTACATTTTGACAAAGCCTTTGCATACTTCCCAAGTGCTGATAGAGAAGTGCCAAGATGGAAGCATGATCTTTGAAGTCACCATAGTATTAAATCCCGAATTTTATGCTGTATTGATGGGCTTCGGACCGGGAATAAAGGTCTTATCTCCGGACGAAGTAGTGCGAGAGATGGCAAGTTTGTACAGAGAAGGATATAAAAACTATACTACCCTGGCACTGGGATAAACTTGCTGTGCTTGCTCCCGAAGCATTCCGGCAAGACATGATGGCTGTGATTCGTGCCATACTGGAAGGCTATGAGAGCGGAAGGAGTTCTGCTATAGATGAATAACTAAGAGAGAAATAATCGAATTTCAAGAGCATAATTCTCCGCTTTATATTATTTTTGCAAAAGCACTTTAAATACATTCCTATGGACTATAAAATAAATACTCCGGCTGACGGCGACGAAATGATATTTCGACATGCGGATATGTTTTTCAGTTGTTTCTACAATGATGAAAATCTCTGTGCGCATCAATCCCGTGAGCATGCGATGAACTATGTTTACTCGGGCGAAATGCTCATTGACGACGGGAAAAAAATCACGCATGTCCGGCAGGGCGAATGTGCGTTTATCCGACGCGATCACCGGGTTACATTAACAAAGAAGCCACTCGAAGGCAAACAATATTGCGGCATTTTTATGATGTTTACACGCCGCTTCCTACGAGAAATGTTTCAGCGGCTAGCACCCGATAAAACACTGAATGATGTACCTAAAATTCCTTCGAGCGTCATTAAGCTCCCCCTTAGTACGGAAATAGACAGTTTATTTACTTCGATGGTTCCTTACTTCAATCAGAAGATTGGGGCTCAGGACGATTTCATGCACCTGAAATTACAAGAAGGTCTGTTGGCGCTCCTCCATATCGACGAACGTTTCTATCCGACACTTTTCGACTTCAATGAACCGTGGAAAATTGACATATTAGAATTTATGGAGCAGAATTATATGTACGATTTCAGCTTAGAAGACCTGGCTACTTTCACAGGACGCAGTCTCGCTACCTTTAAAAGAGATTTCAAGAAACTCAGCGCCCTTACTCCACAAAAATGGTTGATTCACAAACGCCTCGAAGCAGCTTATGAAAAAATGAAAACCGGAAAATGGAAGGTACAGGACGTTTATCTGGAAGTAGGCTTCAAGAATCCCTCTCACTTCGCCACAGCTTTCAAAAAACAATTCGGCATCTCTCCCACCGCTCTCACTCAATAAATTTTCGCCAGTTATAATTGAAATAGGAAATTGAGCTTCTGAGAAAGATTTTTTGAGCCTCGCAGCAAATTCGCAGCGAGGCTTTTGCTTTAACTTTGCGCTGTGGAACTTAAAGATGCAAAAATGAAGAAAAAAGTAATAATGTTAATTATGCCTTTCATGCTGACAATTGTCAGCATGCAGGCACAAAATCAAACAAAAATGAAAGGTAGCACTATCAAAGCACAAGAGTTAGTCCTCACACTGGAATGGGATAAAACTTTCCCGCAATCAGACAGAGTAAACCACCGCAAAGTGACTTTTGTCAACCGTTATGGCATCACATTGGCGGCAGATCTTTATGAACCTCAAAATGCAAAAGGCAAATTAGCCGCCATTGCTGTAAGTGGTCCTTTTGGTGCCGTAAAAGAGCAATCCAGCGGACTTTATGCGCAAACGATGGCGGAGCGAGGTTTTCTTACCATCGCTTTCGACCCGTCCTTCACCGGTGAAAGTGGCGGCGAACCTCGCCGAGTTGCTTCACCGGACATCAACACGGAAGATTTCCAGGCAGCCGTAGATTTCCTCTCTACTCAACCAAATGTTGATCCCGAGCGTATCGGTATTATCGGTATTTGCGGATGGGGTGGTATGGCTCTCAACGCTGCGGCTATCGACACACGCATTAAGGCTACTGTTACTTCTACGATGTACAACATGAGCCGTGTCAATGCTAATAGTTATTTTGATGCCGACGACAATGAAAATGCCCGTTATGAAAAGCGTAAACAATTTAACGCACAACGTACCAAAGAATATACTCAAGGGTATTACGAACAGGGTGGCGGAGTGGTTGATCCGCTGCCAGCCGATGCACCTCAGTTCGTAAAAGACTATTACGATTATTATAAAACACAACGTGGCTATCACAAGCGGTCGGGCAACTCCAACGACGGGTGGACTATCACCGGAACTATGTCCTTCTTGAATCAGCCTATCCTCGCCTATACTAAAGAAATTCGCTCTGCCGTGCTGATTATGCATGGAGAGAAAGCGCATTCGCGTTATTTCAGCGAAGATGCTTACCGCGACATGACCTCTTACACTAATTATCGTGATAATAAAGAATTTCTCATCATCCCGGGTGCTTCGCACACCGATCTTTATGATGGTGGAGGAAAAAATGCCATCCCATTCGATAAATTGGAGACATTTTTCAAAGAGAATCTGAAATGAAAAGTTTCGGGACAATACTAAAAAGAGAGAGAGTATATTGCGCAATATACCCTCTCTTTCCCACATTTAGATATCACTTACTTTTTGCCAGTAATAAACTTACAATAGATTATCCCAACGGGTCCGGTGCTTCTCCACCGCCTTCGTCCGGTTTTCCCGAATCATCAGGGATGCCACCTCCGCCAATCGCATTATCAACTGAAGATTCCCCTTTTTTAAAGTTTACCTTACCTAGCATATCCTTGAACTTATAACCCGGCGTAAAGATAATCTTGGCACGCTGAATGGTATCGGCATCCACCTCCTCGGCGGTATTTTGACTTTTACTACTTATGCCTGCACGAAACCAACCGAAATCGCCCAACTGTACCGACAAGCCTTTATTTAAGTTCGTATTCAGCGTATCAATCAACGCATCAATCACATGTTTCACCGCACCCTCAGGTATCATACCATACATAGATATTTCCTTGCACAAATCTCTAAAATTCACCGTGTTGGTGATTACATTTTGTGCGACATACTTTTCCGTCTTTGTTGTATCAAATCCGAATACTTTTTTCTTAACAACAAATTTTAATCCCATAGTTCTTTTTCTTTTTTAAATAGTTAGTTAATCTGTTTTTCTAAGTCGTTTTGTGATCACAGCGCAAAGATATAGGTTCTAAAATTCCCCACCAAGCAAAAAACAAAAAGCCCGTTAATCTTTGCGTTAATCACTTTTAGGCATTCTTTAAAGAGAATCTAAAGGGATTGTTAAAAAAGTTATCAGTGTAACATTCAAGGTCCCGACCAGCCATCACCTACGCCAGTTTGAGTTCCTAAACAAACCGTATAGATTATTCTATGCCACATATTTTCTTTAATATAGGGCGAAACATATTGCCTCCTCGAGTTGGCTGACTAGGGAAAGCAACGTCTTTCCCATTCCGGTCAAAGAGTATTCCGAATAGGGAGGAAGTTCGGCAAATATCTTCTTCTCAATAACACTTCCATTTCCCGCCAATGACTTCCATCGTTATCTTAATGCAGCAGTCGATGTTGAATGATATTCTTTTCTTTCACATAAATATAATCTATAATCACATAATACAATATTAGCTTTTTCCTCCATAAACTGCTATGTGTGATAATATTATCACTATATGTTTAAATTATCAGTATAGGAATAATTTAGCAATAATTGCATGGTTGTAAACGATTTAGTAATTTTGCATATAAAAAATAAGTGAATTAACAGATTATGAAAAATCAAACAAAGACAATCAGACTTGTTTATCCTCAATGGCAAGGGGGAAACATTGCCCAATGGATAACGGAAGTGAAAGACCCTGAACAGGCTTCAAGAGGATATTACCTGGGAGCGCAACTACTGAATTTTCTTGCGCCGAATAACGGACAGGAAATATACACCGTTCCAGTAGCGACAGACATTTCCGAACGGAAAGTGACTGATGGAGTGATGGACAAGGATATTATCCTGGCGCAAACAAAAGCGGCTTTGGACATACTGAACGTACAGGTCCCCGACAAAATTGTCACGCTTGGAGGAGAATGCTCCGCAAGCGTTGTGCCTTTCACCTATCTTTCAGAAAAATACACAGGCGATGTAGCTATGATTTGGATTGATGCACACCCGGACATCACTTTACCCGGCGATGTTTACCCCGCCTATCATGCAATGGCTGTAACAGCTTGTATGGGTCTGGGCGACAAACAAATCGTTTCAGAACTTCCAGCAAGGATAGAGCCGTCCAAAATCCTTTTTATAGGTCTGCGCGATTGGGAGCGTGATGAAATCAAAAACAGGCAGAAACAATATGGTCTCAAACATTTGACACCAGCAGATGTCAGGGAAAGTAGCGATGCTGTGAGGCAATGGTTAAAAACGTGCGGTGCATCAAAAATAGTCGTACATTTTGATATGGATGTACTCGACCCTGATGAAATAATAGCTGCCGTCGGTGTTGTCCCTGACGGAATGAAGATTGCTGAAGTAGTGCGTGTGATAAATGATATTGCGCAGGAAAAAGAAATCGTAGGTTTAACCATAGCCGAACCCATGCCCCGTACCGCCATCCGTATCAAAGAAATGTTAAGCCAACTGCCCTTGTTGAAATGAAAGGGCTTTCGGCGATGACGGGCGGTTTCGCAGCATCGACACGGATTCGGGTTTGCACGCCAACAGTAAGTAATTCGGGATTGGAAAATATAAAAGCAATAATTATACTTACTGGCGTGCCGCCATACAACGTGCCATAGCTACCGGAGAATTAAGAAAGGACGTGGATGTAGAGGGTATGCGATAGTCATATTCCAGCAGATTTACATGGGACTTTCCAAACATTTACATGCCGTTTATTCCTTGTTAAAGCCAATCTTCTTATTTCATCACCCTCGCATAAACCACCGTCTTCCCCGTCCCATAGCGCATCAACTCCTCTCGCTCGATAAAGTTCCCAAGCTCTCGCAAAGCCGTTTTCTTGTCACATCTCGTCAGCCGACAGTAGTCTGTACGGCTTAGGCAGGGATGCGTCTTCAGATAGGTATAAACTATCTCCAGACATTCCCCTTCATTACGATTGCCGTTCGGAGTCCGGCACGTGGAGGAGTGTCCGCGTTCCAACCACATTTTGTCTTTGATTTCTTTCTTAAATTGGCTGCCGACACGGAAATTAACGTTTTTCAGTTTGATGGAAGGGGCGCGCACTTCATCTTTCTCCATCACAGGAGGTCCTTGGAGAGATAGGGAAAAGTAGCCGATATCGCCCATTTCTACTATCCAGCCATCAGCAAGCAAATTGCTCAACTCATTTTGAAAAGACTGTAAAGCACCCGACAACAAACTACGACTTATCCCGGTAAACCGATGAACACGGTCCAGAAATTCGTCTTGGTCAACAGTCCCCTTGACAACTACGCGGGGATGGAGAGGTTGTTTTTCTCCTGTTTGCCGGATGTCCGGCGTTTCGTAAAGGTCATACTGTATACTCATTTTTCTATTAAGGTATTATATAGGTATTTCCAAGCTTTCGTCTCCCTAACAGGAAGCGTTCGCTTACTAATTTTCTTTCGTTCCACTATAGTGGTCCGCAAAGTACACTATAGTCTCCGCTTCGTCCCACTATAGTATCTCTTGCGAACCACTCTAGTGGAACGCATTAGAATTAGCCAACAAAGATAATAAGATTAGGCAGAAGAAAGGCTGGAATTAGAAATAATGAGGTATAAAAATAGCGTAGATAATTCGCAAGTCCTACGCCATTATCTACGCTATATATCCAAATCTCACAGAAGCATGCCTGTCTATCGGCATTTCTGCTGATTATAACCAAATTAGAACAGCTTGGCAGGATATTCTCCGGCATCTACCAATCCCTGGATTTTATCCACTACGCTCTGGCGGTCTTCGGGATAAGTGACACCAAACCATTTGCTGGTAGTATCCAACACTTCTACGGTGGCAGTACCGTCGTTAATCAATTTATCCACCATCAAGGGGATAAAGAATTCACTCTTCAGGTTTTCCATGTTCTTTGGGTCGCTCAGGAAAGTTTTGAAGAACTCGTAGCTGTAAGCAAAGTAGTCGGGAGTGAAGCCCCAGAAGTTCATGCTCACCGGAGTGGTGTCAGGCGTAGCTGTCCATTCGCCGTTGTCGTCGATGTATTTCACTTCGCCGTCGATACGTTGAATCTTAGTGCGTTCAACGACGGAAGTCAGAAGGTTGTTAGCGTCCGTTCCGCAGATACCGCGGGAAACCGTACCACTTTCGCTCAAGGTGTTGCCTACACGGAAGCCCACCATGGAATATACGTTCTTTGAGCCTTCGGGAAGAGCTGAAAGGAATTTGCCCATCACTTGGAAAGAGTCACGTCCGTAGAAGTCGTCGCAGTTGATTACGGCAAACGGTTCTTTAATCACATCGGCACCCATCATCACTGCATGGTTTGTTCCCCAAGGTTTAGTACGGTCTTCGGGACAAGTGAAGCCTTCAGGAAGAGCGTCCAGAGACTGGAATACTAATTCGCAGGGGATGTGACCTTCGTATTTAGAAATGATTTTATCACGGAAATCTTGCTCGAAATCTTTACGGATTACAAAAACAAGTTTGCCGAATCCGGCGTTGATGGCATCATAAATAGAATAATCCATAATAGTTTCGCCATTAGGACCCAGTCCATCCAATTGCTTCAAGCCTCCATAACGGCTGCCCATTCCGGCTGCCAATAAGAATAAAGTTGGTTTCATAACTTATGTAATATTAAAGGTTAGTGATGTCAAAGGCATCAGATTTTGACGCAAAAATACAAAAAGATACGACGCATCGTATCTTTTTGATTCATTCTTTTTCAAATGATGGGGCAAGAAGGAAGAGGAAAAAGAAGTTAAGGGAGGAAAATTAAACTCCTCTCTCCTTTTTTCCTAGAATGGATATCCGATGGCAAGATGCAACCCCAGACTTTTGCGGAAGGGACCGGTGATATTGTAATACCCTTTGCGCCCGGTATCGTAGGGGTCGTGAAGAGCTACGCCGCAATCCAGGCGTATGATAATAAAATCAAGGTCATAGCGCAAGCCGGCTCCTGTTCCCAAGGCAATTTGCTCGGGGAAGGTTTTCAGGCGGAGTTGCGCGTCGGGACGCTGAGGGTCTTTGCGCAAAAGCCAGATGTTGCCCGCATCGAGAAAGACTGCACCGTGAAGATTTCCCACGATGGGAAAACGGAATTCCACATTTGCTTCCAAGCGAATATCTCCCGTCTGGTCCAGGAAAGCCTGCTTTTTATTCTCGGGACGGTAGCCACCGGGACCGATGCTACGAGCAGTAAAGGCACGAATGCTGTTAGCACCTCCGATATAGAACTGTTCGCTATAGGGAGCGGTAGTCATGTTGCCATAAGACCAAATGATTCCTCCGGCTATACGAGAGGCTATGGACATGTCCTTCTTTAATAACCAAGTGTAACGAAAATCGGTATTAAACTTGAGGAACTGGGCGAAAGGCACACCGAATAGTTTCTTGTTTTTCCGGTCGAAAGGCTGTCCGAATAAACGATAGATGCACGAAGTGATGTTTCCCGCCGAAGTCACCGTAGTTTGCCACCACACAGGGTTTCGCAATCCACGGATAGCTGCATTGTCATAGGTGTACGTATATTCCATTGCAGGGATAAACTGATTCTTCAAACTTTGATACAAAGCCGGGGTGCTATCCGCAATTTCTTCAAACTCCTTCGTCTGATGTTGCAACAGGTTAAAGGTCAACCTAAAAGGAGTCAGGCTATGATAGCTTGTCCTTTTCGGCTGGAAATTATAGGTAGCGTCACCTCCGAAAGCAAGCAGTTTATAATATTTAGCCCGATTCAATTGGTCGATGCTCACCTTAAAAGTAGTAGAAGCGGGAAAGTCGTACTCCCGTTTACCAAACGTAGGAAAGACTACACGTGGGAAAGTCAGGGCGGACGACAGCCCCATCTCCCAGCTATTCATCAGAGAACTTTTTTTACCACCTCCCGTTTGCCACTCATAAGAGCCTTTCAGCTTTACGTTCCATGTTTCTCCCCCACCGAACACATTGTAGCGGGTGACGGCGAAAGAAGCTCCCGGACCAGTCAGGTCGTTGCTCTTGGTAGTGACATTGAGGTCGAACTCTGCGTCCAGCGGTTTATCGAAAGTAGCCTGCATGATGACGTTCAGTGTGTCGCAACCGGGCAATGTATCTTTGGGCAAATATTGCAAATCGAGGTAACGGAAGATATTCAACTGCGCCAGCCTTTCCTGGATACGTTGTTGTCTGTATTGGCTGTAAAGGCGGCTTCGCAGAGAATTGCGAAGAGAATCATTACGTACAAAAGCCTGATAGTTTAGCCAACGATAAAGCATGTTGGGGCGCACATGCAGTTTCTCATAATAACGTATTTTTATCCCTTTGTACAGGATGCTGTCGTTGGGCACTTGCCCTGCCTTGCCATAGAGGTTGACCGAAATATCTCCTATATAATAAGGACGCTGGGCTGCTGCCGGCACTCCCGCCACGGGGATAAGTCGCAAACTGACATGCCCGGGATGCAACAAAGTGTCTGCCTGATAAGTCATGTAGCTGGGACGGAAATAATAGTAGCCCCGGTTGCGCAACAACGTGCTGACACGTTCCCGTTCGCCGTTTAAGTCGGTAATGTTGAACTGTTCGCCCGAAGTAAGCAGCGTGCGACGACGCCATCTTTCGATGATGTTTTGCATCCTCTCATTGAATCCCACATAATATAAGGTATCAATAAAAAAGGGATTTTTCATGTCGACATCATAGTTTATCTTTGCTTTCAGGCTATCCTTGGGATTGACGATGGTACGATAGCTCACAGTACCGTTAAAGTATCCATAGTCGTGGAGCAAGTTGGTAGCTACCTTTACCCGCAGTTCGGGATTAACCGTCGATATAAACACTGGATTGGCTGCAAAATGGTTGAATATCCATTTGCCTAATCCCTTCTGGTGGTGAACAAATCCCGTGTAGAACCACATTCCCACCGGAATAGGCAGAAAACCAAGAAACTTGGTGCTAGGCTTTTTCGTTAAAGCGGCTTTCACTTCTTTACGGGCAACTCTGCCCACCACCGTTTCCGAAGTATCCACTATATGTATTTTCTGTCCTGTATAGAGAATTTCTCCTTCGGGAAGATTTTTCGTGATAGAACAGCTTCCCATGAAGATGGAGAGCAGGCAAAGCAACACTACTCCCACAGGCAGCAGCGACTTGCCTAATTTATGGTTATATGTCAACGGTTTCCTCATTTTTCGGTCCTCATCTCCTAACTAAAGTTATTTATTTTTGTTCTTTTTCTTCCTCTTGAAGACGAATAATTCACTCAACTTATCAATACGTTTCCTTAATACCAAGCCGATACCTGTCTCTGTGATTTCGCCTTCGAGAATACTTTCGTAGTTCTTGTCGTGGAAGAGACGGATATAACGTGTACCGGAAGCATCCAACCGGTATTCCAAGGAAATGTTATCAATAAACGATTCCATATCGTGCGAAGCTTCTGCGCCGGTGGATACCTTGCCGCCTATCACTATCTGGAAACGATCGTTGAAAAGCCGCTGCGAATAGCGGAAGTTAAAGTCGGTTTGCGTGCCGCTTCCATCTGCCAAACTCCGTTCTTCGGTTCCCACAGTGATGCTCGTATTCTTCAGATTTCCCATAAGAGAATTAATTTGGCTGGTAAGCACACTGTTGAGTGCCGCACCCATGTTCAACCCGCCGCTGGAACTACCGGAGTCTGCCAGGTAAATTCCCGTAGCCAGCATGGCAATAGCTTGTTTGCTACGCTCGTCCGTCGTCATGGATGCCAACTGGTTCTGCACCGTCGCATCGTCCGGTGCGGAAATATCGAAGGTCAATCCTAAATCTTCCAAACGGTTCTTGATGGCAATGGTGATGTCAAAGGATACCATGCGCGACTGCCCGTTTTCTCCACCCACCGAAGCCCGGATACGTTCGGTCGCCGTCAGGTTAAGCAAGGGGTCCATAATATTTCCAGTCCATTCCACATAACTTCCGTTGTTGATAGTGAATTCCTTCAAAGGAATCACGGGAACAGTATATTTTATCATACCTGTGGTTAGCGTATAACGACCGGATAGACTCAAATCTCCCTGCGGTGTATATTGGAGGGTCAGGTTGCCTCCCCCCTGCAATTCCACACGGCTACTCCGGTCGGGAGTCAGATCGGCTCTCAGGCGAACAGCCGGATCAATTTGCACCATCATAATCATATCCAATCCGCCAAGGGAAAGGGTACGCACTTCCTGTTTAGCCAACGAGGTGGTATCGGCAAAAGAGGTGAAAGTGACCAGTTCGCCCAAACGGTCCTGTACCGTCAGCGGAGAGTCCATTAGCACATAAGTGACGTCCGTACTGCTCAACAGGTTGATGTTTCCCCGCATAACAAGAGCATCCAGCGGTCCTTTGGCTGTGGCATTGAGGTCAATCATCACCTTACCGTAAACAAGGCTTTGCTTGGTGCGCTGGGCATTGAGCAAGGTGTAGTTTTCTGCCGACATTGAAAGATCGGCAACAGGCTGTGCCATGTTGCGGAAATCTACATATCCATCAATGGAGAAAGGATTGTTGCTGGTGGTATAAATGGCAAAGTTATCGAACAAAAGACGACTGTCGCGAATCTCCAACGGACGATTGTCTAAGGTGAACCGCGCGCCTGCCTGGGGAACGAAGACGGAAACGCTGTCTAATGACAGTTGCCCGCCAACCAGAGGATTCTCCGTACTGCCCGTCACATGTAAATCGCCATCCACATCTCCGGAAAGAACTGCCGTCCCGTCCGGAACGAAAGCATTGGCAATAGCCAAGGGGAAATGTTCCAACGTGGAATTGACCTGAATACTGTCTTTCCCTGCCCCTGTCCGATAGATGGCACCGTCGGCCAGCAAAGCTTCTTTTTCATCATACGTGAAATAGGCACTGATATATTGCTTACCTTTCTCCCCGGGAAGCCAAGTAGCTCCCACTGCTACATCTCCTACCCGCCGATGCTCGTAAGCCAATTCGTCGATAGAAGCTTCCGCAGAAAGCTGCAGTGAAGTGGCTGTCTGCACATAGTGGGCTTCCGCAGAAAGCAAGCCGGAAAATTCAGGGAAGTAAGGCAGGATACTGCTCAACTCATCCAGCTTGATACGGCGAAGTTCGACGTCCATATTCTGCAACGAGACAGAATCTCCCTGCACAGAATGCATGCGAAAACCGGTCCCTTGGGAATCGAGCATATCAATGTTAGCATAGAGACGATTATTTTTGTGCAAATATATCCAATTGGCGTCCTCTACAAAGTGGAACTTCTTGAAAGCCACAATAGGTTCCTGGGGAATAATTGAAAAGACAAAGCCGTCTCCGTTTGAACGCGGGCGCCCGTTGACACCTAGCAAAAGACCAGTCTGACCTTGGGCATTCAGGTATTTCAAGGTGACTTCAGCGTCATCGTCCCGGACTTCTCCCGTCAGCAATGCACTAAACGAGAATTGCGGGTTACGGGGTCCGTTGATAACTCCTCCTCTGAGGCGAATACTAGCGGTGTCCTGATTAATAGTGAAAAAAACTGTATCCAGTTGAAGGGTATCTACTTTCAATGTGTGCACTTGCGCCCTTCCGTGTATTCCTCCACCATGTATCGTCTGCAACTGTACCCTGGCATCTTGAAAACCGATTTTCTTGGTACCCAGCAGTGGATATACGGGATTGTCCCTTCCGGAAGAGAGAGAGAAACGAACTGTGGGAAGTGCCTCGTTCAATTGCGCGTAATCGAGTCTCCGGGTATCCAGCTGCTTTTTGAGCACTGCCATTAGCCGGGTAGACTGCTTCATGATTCTTTGTACATCGGGAGCAGCTTTCAGGGATAGTTTCAAGTCACCCGACGTGAGATAAGCAGACACACTGTCTTTTGCCGCTGCAGCAAGGAGATGAAAAGCCAAAGGACGCTTCAACGGCTGAGGAGCAAACCCCAGTTTATATAAGTCAATCTGCGTGACGTCGATATTCGCTTTACCATCGGTATAGCGTTTATTGAAATGGTATTCGGCATCGGCAGTCATTTTCAGCAATGTATTATTACTGATGACCTGCGCTGTAGCCACAGCATTTTTAAGTGTACCCGTCACGTCTATACCCGACACATAAAAACGACCGTAATGCAGGGAATCAAGATCGAGTTTCAATGCAGCCGACGAGCGATAAGAAGTGAAATCAATCCCTCTTCCCTTGACATCTGCCGAAGCAGAAACTTCGTAAATAGAGTCCTTCGGCAAGAAATGGTGTACTTGAAGTTTACGTATTTTCAATTCGGCATTATAGGCTTCGGTATTGCCGTTATAAGCAGCGTCGAGATGGAGTGTGCCCGCACCCTCAAGCAGAGAAAGGGTAGCCGTGTATTGGGGACCTTTCATTCCGACATTTGCCAGAAGTTGCATGTTGCTGGGAATGGTGAGAGAGCCGTCGGGCTTGGTTCCCGTAAGGGCTGTCAGGAAATCGAGATTTTGTGTGACCAATTTAAAATCGAGCTTGGCAGAACGATTAAGGCTATCGGTAAGATTATATAAATCGCCTGCACCGGTCATGGTGAAAGCGCCGGGAAGGTCTACCTTGAAACGGGTCAACTGCATCTCTTTGAGATTGCCTTCGGTGCTGGCATGTACCGTAAGCGGGCGGAAAGGATAGGCTTCCTTAAAAGCCTGGGGCAGGTTACCTGCAAACAGGAAAATATCTTGTTTGCCCAACATAGCATCCAAGCGTACATTCATATTGCTTGTAGTGGGCATATTCAGTAACTTCCAGTAGGTTTGTGCCGAAAAAGTGACTTCGGAATGGGCTGTCTGCAATTTCAACTGAGGAACGCGCACTATAGTATCATTGGAAAACACTTGCCCTGTCAAAGCTACCAGACTCAACCCCGAACGCTCATCCATAGAGAATTCGTGAATAGATGCCCGAATATCCCTTCCCCCATAATAGACTGAATCCATGCGTACCCGGATATTTCTCAAAGCAATATGGGAAGGGTCGAAGCCAGCCGCGGGCAAAGAATCTCCCTTAGCATAGCTGGCAGAAGAACCGGACAAAAGAAAACTACGCAATTCATAGTGCATCTCTTTTAAATCTGCCGATGCATCGTCTATGCTTGCTTCGCCGATGCGGGTCGCAAGGTGCATGGTATCGGCAGGAAGTTCCATATCAAAAGCTACATTCTTTATTTGCAATTTCTCCAAAGAAACTTTCCATTTGGCAGAAGATTGTGTACTGTCCTTGGGGGTCGTGGTCGTATCATTCATGGATAGATGAATATCCGTGTCCGTCAGTTCCGCCCGGTTGATGATAACAGTTTGTTGACGCAAATCTACACCGTGGCTTGCCAGGTCGAACCGTCCGAGAGTTCCTTTAATATGCATTCCATCTATCAGGTTAGCAGAGTTGACCACCGCATTTTTCAATCCGATGTCGTCTATTTCCACTTTCCCATGAAACAGGGGTAGTGCCTGAACATGGACGTTAAGGCTTTCGAGCAAAAGCAGGGTATCCGGCTCCTGCACCACCTCTACGCCTCTTACCAACAAGTTAAGGGGGAAACGCAAGTCAATTCGCTGAATATGGATGTCCATGCCGGTAGCTTTCGAAGCATAGGCGGTTGCCTCCTTTCGCAAGAAGTTCTGTACAGGAGGAATATAAAGTAATACCATCAGTATTACAAAAAGTATGATAGGAGTAAGTATAATCCAACTTACCCATTTAATCCATTTTCGTTTCATGAGATGCGCGTCAATGTAAAAAGTAACACAAAGTAAACAAAATTAAAGGAAAAAAGATTCGCAGGACAGCAAATAGTTAAAGGAAACTACAACAATTACGGGCATAAGCCGGATAAATGCTGCAAATATTTACGGGCTTCTATGAGAACAGTATCCGCTTGTTGCAAGATTTCCTGTGTTTCAGCTTTCAATTCTTTTGAGAAAGACTTCTCTTTGGACGATTCTACCCGGATGAGCAATGGCAAGATACGGGCAGCTCCAATAAGGGTGAACAACGGCAATAACTTATGTGACATAGCAGAAATTTGCGGAATATCTGCCCGTTCAAAGGCTTCACGCATGGAGGAAACGTTTTTCTCCGTCTCTTCTATAAAAGAGCGGATGATGGAACGTGCCGCTTCGACATCCCCTTCGGAAAAAGCAGTCAATGCGGAAAAATCAAAAGCAGAATTTGTAGCCTTCTTTTCATCCCGTTCCTTTTCGTCACAAGAAGCATTTTTCCCTTTTTCCATACCTACGCCCACTTCTTCCATCAGCTCTTTTATTGTAAAGGGCTTGTGCAAGCAACCGGCAAAACCGTGTTCTAGAAAGACAGCACGGTTCATGTCGCTACGGGCTGTCACTGCTATGACAGGTATTGTCTTTGCCTGGGGAATATTGGAAGCCCGCAAAAGCTTGAAAAGGTCGAAGCCATTGATGGCAGGCATCTGCACATCAGTAAGCAACAGGTCGAACCGGGACTCCCGCAATTGCTCCATCAAATCGTCCAACTGTTCGCAGGGAGTCACCCGGATACCTTGTCTCTCGAGCATGGCGGCAGTAAGGGTTAGTTGTATCTTGTCATCGTCAATCATCAGAATGTTTGCCGGAACAGAAGGTGCCACCGAAATTCCCGGCTTAAAGCTATCTGTAACCCTTGCTTCTTTAGATGAAGCCTCTCCCCTGACAGGATACAAAGGAAATGTAACAATGAAACGGCTACCTTCTCCCAAACTACTTTCCACTTCAATGCTACCCTCGAGCAACTCCACAAGTTTATGGACGATAGAAAGTCCCAGTCCGAATCCTTCCTCGCCCTGTGCTCCAGGTAGGCGGGTAAATTCCCTGAAAATGCGTTCTTTGTCTTCTGTCGCCATGCCTTTACCCGTATCCGACACTTCAATATAAAGCCGGGAAGAAGAATAGTGAACTGCCAACTCTACGGAGCCTCTAGTAGTAAACTTTACGGCATTAGACAGAAGATTGTTCACTACTTGCCGGATACGCAACGGATCGCTGATAAACCGCCCGTCCAGTTCTGTATCGATTTGATAAAGGAGTTCAAGCCCTTTGGAACTAGTCAACGGCTCAAAGCTTACACGGATTTCGTCAAATAGCTGTGCCGGGTTAAAGGTGACACGGTTCACTTCTGCTTTATTAAGATCCAGCCGATGAAAATCGAGCAAATCGCTTACCAGCTTAAGCAAATGTTCGGAAGAACTCTTCATATTGTCTAAATAGAACTTCTGCCGTTCGTCCGTGGTGAGCCGTGCCAACAAATCGGTATAACCTATG
The DNA here is from genome assembly GCA_030844565.1 of Bacteroides ovatus. Lineage (GTDB taxonomy): Bacteria > Bacteroidota > Bacteroidia > Bacteroidales > Bacteroidaceae > Bacteroides > Bacteroides ovatus_A. The sequence continues at coordinate 14,579 of JAUUNK010000010.1, read as the reverse complement.
ATAGAACCTAAAGGAGCTTTAAAGTCATGTGTAATGGTGAGCATCAGTTTCTCCCGAGCTTGCAACAGGACTTCCGCCCGCTTGTTGGCTTCTTCCAGTTCGCGACGGTAACGATTGCTCCGAGTAATATCTCTCCAGATAAAAACAAGGAAAAGGGAGGAGAGTACCACTGCTCCCACGGCAATGCCGCCTATAACACGTGTGGAGCGTCGGCGCACTGTCTGCTGAAGTTCCTGTTCTTGCCTCGCTCTCAACTCCACTTCTTCTTCATATCCCTTGATGAGGCTGTCCACCTGTGCCGTGAGCCGCGAATTAAGTTGCTGGTAGCGGGCACTGTTCCGACGGATTTTGGTCTTGCTTTTCAGTCGTTTTTGTCGAGTAGCTGTCCGGATTTTCTCTTGCAGGGAATCTGCCTGTGTATAGGGTTCCAGGATGGTATCCGTAGAAAGCTCTAAGGAAGTGTTGATGAGCAAAGCAGTGTCTTTCTTAGAAGGTACAAAGACTTCCGCCAGTCTTTTGAAGAATCCCTTTTTTTGTGGTTTGGTAACGAGCGAATCACGGCGGGTGATTACCCGGTGCTGCACCCGTTGCTGAGTGATAATCGAATCTTGTTCGGAGATAATTTCTTCTATTTCAGCCGCAGAAAGCAAGCTGTCATTGGCTTCACTGAGCGTTTGCAGCATCTGGATAGTATTCTGGTCTTTCTCATACAGCAACATCAACAGGCTATCCGCCTTGAGGTTCTGCTGCGTATCCGCCTCGGACAAAAGTTTCATTTCCCGATGGATAAAGACGAGAACAAAGAGCAGTATAGCCAGAAGTATGAAATACCCCAAAGCTATTTTCAAATTGGTGAAACGTGAAGGTACCATAAGCCGACTTTTGGAAAACAGTTACTCAGGAAACCCGGGTCTTATACCGGAAACGAAGCCATAACATCAATCCTGCACTAGTGAGCCCGAAGGGGAAAGCCATCCATACACCCAATATACCCCATCCCATTATGAAACCCAAAAAATAGCCGACAGGCAGGGAGATAATAAAGTAGGCGATGAAGGCAATTATCATCATAGGCTTTACATCTGCAATGCCTCTCAACGCATTGGCAAAGTTGATTTGCAATCCGTCACCAAACTGGTAAACCAACATCGGTATAATAAGCATGGAGACGGCTGCAGACACTTCTACGCTATCTGTGAACCATCCACCCAAGGAATTGCGGCAAAGGAAAACGATGCTAGAAAGCACAATCCCCATGATTACTATCAGATGGAAACCGGCGTATGCTGAACGACGTACATTTACAATATCATCTTGTCCCCTAAAGTTGCTGACCCGCACTGCCACGGCAGCACCCATGCCATAGAACATCATAAAAGTGAATTGGGAGATGGTACACATTATCTGATGGGAGGCAAGAGCTACAATCCCCAACCAGCCTACCATAATGGCACTGAGGCTGAAAGATGCCGTCTCCATTCCCATTTGAAAGGCTACAGGCCACCCCAAAGCGTTCAGCTTGTAGAACACGGGCTTTGACCAACCTAACCGGAAAAAACCTGCTTTATAGCGCAGCAAACGACGCGAACGAAGAAATATAACGGCAAACACCACTACCATCATGATACGGGAAAAGAGCGTGCTGATGCCCGCCCCAAGCAATCCAAGTTCGGGGAAACCGATTTTACCATTAATAAGTATGTAGTTTCCTATGATATTCAGCACATTGCCGCCAAGCAATATCCACATAGCAGTTTTGGTATCGGTGATACCATCAGTGAATTGCTTGAACCCATTAAAAAGGAGAACAAACACCAAAGAAACAAGTAAAACCAAGAAATAAGGCTTTATTAAAGGGAGCAACTCTTCGGGCTGTCCCAGCTTTTCTATATTGAGGAATAAGAGGGTCATGAGTAGGGTAAGCACCAGTCCTACCAGGAAATTTGCCAGCAAACTGCAACGCAACGCCTGCCCTGCCAAAGCGAACTGGCGATTGCCATACAATCCACCCACAACAGGAGTGAGTCCATAGGAGAAACCGGTACTAAAAATAATGACCAGTGCAAATATATTGTTTACGAACGAAGCTGCACCTAGTTCAGAAGTACTATGATGCCCTATCATCAACGTATCGGCAAAGCCGAGTATGATAATTCCTAATTGTCCGATAACGATAGGTAATCCGAGAAAAAAGAGAGCTTTGTAGTGCCCTTTATAAGTTTCATAGAAGGTTTTAGCCGTCATGTTAAGATTTTGTTTTTCACTCTTTTCTATAATATAATACTACTCCATTGGACTTTTTCAACGCATATTGAGCCACTTGCTGCAACTGGGCGGACGTGACGGAACGATAGTGTTCCACTTCTTTTTCCAAATCTTCAGCACGACCGTTCAGTTCGAACCAAGCCAAATTAGTAGCTACATTTAAATAATTGATATTGCCGAATATTTGGGTGGATTCGAACTTATTTTTCACTTTTTCGAGTTCCTGTTCATCTACCGGCTCTTGTTGAAGGAGTTGCAATTCTTCGCGTACCGCAGCTTCCGCCTGCTCCAACGATACATCGGCAGAAGGTCTCCCGGAGATATGAAGTAATCCGGCGTCGATGCTTCCGGAAATATAAGCGTCGATGCTCGAAAAGATTCGTTTTTCCTGCACCAGCCTGCGGCTTAACCTGCTCGAGCGCCCGTTACTCAGCACATCCGATAGGATGTCGAAGGCATAATAATCGGGATGATTGCGAGCACAGGTATGATAAGCCATATACAGAGCATCCACCGGTACATTGCGAACTACTTCCAAGCGTCTCTCTTCTGTTTGACAAGGCTCCTGCGGCAACTTTCTTTCAGGAACTGCCCGGCGGGGAATAGAACCAAACCATTTCTCTGTCAAATTCACCGCTTCATCAAAAGAAATTCGTCCTGTCACCGCCAGGATGGCATTATTGGGAGCATAATAACGAAAGAAAAAGTCTTTCACCTCATCGAGGGTAGCCTGAGCGATATGGGACAAGTCTTTGCCGATAGTCGGCCATTGGTAAGGATGCACCTTATATGCCAAAGGGCGAAGCAAATGTCCCACATCTCCATAAGGTTGGTTCAGGCAGCGTTGCTTAAATTCTTCCATCACTACTTCACGCTGCACCTCAAGGCTACGTTCGTTGAAATCGAGGCTGAGCATACGGTCGGATTCCAGCCAGAAAGCGGTTTCCACATTCTGACGGGGAATGGTAAGATAATAGTTGGTAATGTCGTTATTGGTCCAGGCATTGTTTTCTCCACCTGCCAGCTGCAAGGGCATATCATAGTCGGGAATATGAATCGAACCACCAAACATCAGGTGCTCAAATAAATGAGCAAACCCCGTATGTTCGGGATGCTCGTCGCGCGCACCCACATTGTATAAGATGTTCAACGCCACCATCTGTGTGCTATCATCTTGTGAATGCACCAAACGTAATCCATTATCCAGAATATGCCTGTTTATCTTCATACTTCCTACATCACCTCTACTTTCACAATCTTGACATCTTCTTCGGGACGGTCGCTGCGGTCGGTCTTTACTTGCTGTATTTTATCCACAATGTCCATACCTTCTATTACTTCTCCGAAGACAGTGTATTCACCGTCCAGATGAGGGGTACCCCCTACAGTCGTATAGGCTTCCACCTGTTCCGGAGTATAATGAAAATCAGGAAGTTTAGAAGCCTGCTCTTCAGCCTGTGCAAAGAGTTTCTCCTGCAAGTCATACAGTCCGTTTTCGTCATTCGCCTTACGCATCTTATATATTTCCTTCATGTGTTTCTGCGCAAGCGTATTAAAGATGACGTTTACCTTATTCTCATTCATCTGCCGTTCGAGCGACAACAGAGTGGAATCATTGAACACTTTGCCCGTAACAATATAGAACTGGCAACCGGAAGATTCTTTCTTGGGATTCACATTGTCTCCCTGGCGGGCAGCGGAAAGAGCCCCTTTCTTGTGGAAATACTTCGGGTATACAAATTCCGAGGGAATGGTATAACCTACGTCTCCTGCTCCAAGCATCTTGCCTTTCGGAGCATTCTTTGAATCAGGGTCGCCTGCCTGAATCATAAAGTCTTTAATAACCCGGTGAAACAAAGTTCCTTCATACACACCATCCTTTGCGAGCTTGATAAAGTTATCCCGATGTTGCGGGGTCTCATTATACAACTTCACCTTAATGTCGCCCAGCGTAGTCTCAATCTTTACCAACGTTTCATTATCCATATCGCCTCCTTTTTTTTGTCCCGGTTTGCAAGCCGTAAGCCCACAAAACAGTATGGTTAAAATAATAAGTATATTCTTTTTCATAACAGTTTTATTTTATTTAAGTCTGCAAATATACGACTTTCGCCCAAAACCTCTTACCTTTGTATCTTAAAAGAGTCAAAAGCTAACAAAATGAAATCCATATTGATAGTAGAAGATGATATTACGTACGGAATGATGCTGAAAACCTGGTTGACAAAAAAAGGATTCGAAGTATCAACGGCAAGCAGCATTTTGCGAGCGCGCAAACAAATCGAGAGCCATCCGGCGGACTTGATATTGTCAGACTTGAGATTACCGGATGAAGACGGCATTGACTTGTTAAAATGGATGAAAGAACAGGGAATGAATATTCCTTTAATTATGATGACCGGTTACGCTGATATTCAATCGGCTGTGCAAGCAATGAAGTTGGGTGCATCCGATTACATAGCCAAACCGGTGAATCCCGAAGAATTGCTGAAAAAGATTTCTGAAGCTTTGCAAAAGAAAGAAATGGCCAACGAATCCCCAAAAGAATCTCCCTCCCCTCTTCCTACTTCCAAAAAAACAATAGCTTCTTCCGCGATGCCTTCAGGAAATACAGGAGCGAGTAACTACCTAGAAGGAGAAAGCGATGCAGCCAAACAACTTTATAATTATGTAGGCTTGGTGGCACCTACTAATATGTCTGTCCTTATCAACGGTTCCAGCGGAACAGGAAAAGAGTACGTAGCCCACCGTATACACGAGCTTAGCAAACGGAGTGGTAAACCTTTTATTGCTGTAGACTGCGGCTCTATTCCTAAAGAACTGGCTGCTTCGGAGTTTTTCGGGCATGTAAAGGGTTCTTTCACCGGAGCATTAACCGATAAAACAGGAGCTTTTGTAGCAGCGGACGGAGGTACTATTTTCCTGGATGAAATAGGAAATCTCAGTTATGAAGTACAGATACAGCTCTTACGTGCTCTCCAAGAACGTAAAATTCGTCCTGTAGGCTCTACCCGAGAGATTACGGTAGACATTCGGTTGGTATCCGCCACGAATGAAAACCTGGAACAAGCCATTGAAAAAGGAACATTCCGTGAAGACTTATACCACCGCATCAATGAATTTACACTGCGGATGCCCGACCTCAAAGACCGTCGGGAGGATATCTTGCTCTTCGCTAACTTCTTTCTCGACCAAGCAAACAAAGAGCTTGACAAACACCTTATCGGCTTTGACAGCAAAGCCTCGCAAGCTTTGCTCAACTATCATTGGCCGGGAAATCTGCGGCAAATGAAGAATATCGTGAAACGCGCCACCTTGTTGGCACAAGGAAACTTCATCACGCTCGCCGAATTAGGAACAGAATTACTGGAAGCTCCTCAAAGTAACATCGGCTCTATCTCCCTCAGGAATGAAGAAGCAGAAAAAGAACATATATTAAAGGCCTTGCAACAGACAAGAAATAATAAGAGTAAAGCCGCCCAACTTTTGGGAATCGACCGGAAAACGCTTTATAACAAATTAAAGCTATATGGAATAGATTTATAACTCCCGGCAAGGGAAATGTACGTTAGCGAACGTTCAAAAACGCACAGGGTGTCCGATTTCGAACACCCTTTCTTTTTGGTCTTCTCTGATAATCAGGGGCTTATTTTTTTGGTATACATATTGCATTATTCTTTGTACCAAAATAGAAATAATAAAAGGACAATAAAACATGGATAGAGAAATTCCAAAAGAAGTGCGCAATAAAGAGCGCCGCAAAAAATTAATTAAATATGGTGTAACAGGTGTAGTGGCAATAGTAGCTATCGGCCTGCTTATCTCTTTGATGAGAAGTAGCGTGAAACGTAAAGACCTTGTGTTTTCGGAAGTAGATAATGGTACGATAGAAGTAAGTGTCAGTGCTTCCGGTCAAGTAGTACCGGCTTTTGAAGAAATTATTAATTCACCCATTAACACCCGTATCATCGAAGTATATCGCAAAAGCGGCGACAGTGTGAATATAGGCACTCCCTTACTGAAACTGGACCTGCAAAGCACCGAAACGGAATATAAGAAACTGCTGGATGAAGAACAGATGAAACGCTATCAATTGGAACAGATGAAAGTAAACAATAATACTTTTCTCAGCGACCTCTCCATGCAAATGAAAATTGCTGCTATGAAACTCAACCGTATGGAAGTGGAACTTCGCAATGAACGCTATCTGGATAGTCTGGGTTCGGGAACTACCGACAAAGTACGCCAAGCAGAACTGAATTTCAACACCGGCAAACTGGAGTTGGAACAACTCCGCCAGCAATACGCCAACGAAACAAAGGTGAAAGCAGCCGATCTGAAAGTCAAAGAGCTGGAACTAAACATATTCTCTAAAAGCCTGGCAGAAATGAAACGCACACTGGATGACGCCCAGATACGTTCTCCCCGCAAAGCTATCCTTACTTACATCAATAATCAGGTGGGTGCACAGGTGGCACAAGGTACTCAGGTAGCTATCGTTTCTGACTTAAGCCATTTTAAGGTAGAAGGAGAGATAGCCGATTCGTATGGGGACCGTGTTGCCGTCGGTGGACGTGCCATTGTTAAAATCGGCAACGAAAAACTGGAAGGAACAGTAAGCAGCGTAACCCCGCTAAGCAAGAATGGCGTGATTTCCTTCATTGTTCAATTAAACGAAGACAATAACAGACGGCTACGTTCCGGACTGAAAACAGATGTATATGTGATGAATGCCGTGAAAGAAGATGTTATGAGAATAGCGAATGCCTCCTACTATGTAGGTCGCGGGGAATACGAAATGTTTGTGCAAGATGGTGACAACGAGATCGTGAAGCGAAAGGTGCAACTGGGAGATAGTAACTTCGAGTATGTAGAAGTTGTATCCGGTTTGAAGCCTGGCGAGCAAGTAGTAATCAGCGATATGAGCAATTACAAGAATAAGAAAAAACTGAAAGTAAAATAAGAACAAAGATTCATACAATAATACTAATAAAAAAATAAGAAACAATTATGGTAATGATTAACTTAACTGGTATCGACAAAATATACCGCACGGATGAGATTGAGACACTAGCTTTGGAAAATGTAAACCTGCAAATAGCTAAAGGAGAATTTGTCAGCATCATGGGTCCCTCCGGATGTGGAAAATCCACTTTACTTAATATCATGGGACTGCTGGATACCCCTACCAACGGCAGAATTGAAATCAACGGCACTGCCGTAGAAAATATGAAGGACAAAGAATTGGCTACCTTCCGCAATAAGACTCTCGGTTTCGTCTTCCAATCTTTCCATCTGATAAATTCCCTCAATGTAATTGACAATGTGGAATTGCCTTTGCTATATAGGAAGATAACGGCAAAAGAACGCACTCGCCTGGCTAAAGAAGTACTGGAGCGTGTAGGTTTAAGCCATCGTATGCGCCACATGCCTACCCAGCTTTCGGGAGGTCAATGCCAGCGTGTGGCAATAGCCCGTGCCATTGTAGGCAATCCGGAAATAATTCTCGCCGACGAACCTACCGGTAATCTAGATTCCAAAATGGGAGCGGAAGTAATGGAACTGTTACACAAATTAAATAAAGAAGATGGGCGCACCATCGTGATGGTGACTCATAACGAAGACCAGGCAAAACAGACTTCACGTACCGTCCATTTCTTCGACGGATGCCAGGTAGAATGATAATAAAAAACCAATAATGAACTGCTAATAAAGAAATATGCAAATTATTCGTCAAACAATTACTCTCTTGCGGCAGAATCCTTTGCTAAGTACTATTTCAATTCTGGGTACAGCCTTTGCCATCACCATGATTATGGCAATCATCATCACCTGGCAGACTAAATACTCAGATCTGGAACCGGAAGTGAACCGTAGCCGATGCCTCTACTTCAGTGCCATACATTTGCAAGGAAAGACCGATAAGGAAAATAATACTTTCAGTCGTAGTTCGGCTGCCTTTATGAAGGAATGCATCCAGCCGCTCAAGGAAGTGGAAGCATGTACGGCTTTCACCTCAGCAGACATAGCATTGGTTTCTTTGCCCGATGGTAAGAACCGTCTAAAAGTAGATGCCTTGGAAACCGACCCTGCTTTTTGGAAAGTGTTCAGTATGCAATTTGTAGCAGGCCGGGCTTTTGAAGAGACCGACCGCAGAAACGACATGAAAATCGTTGTTATAGCGGCTTCCGTGGCAAAGCGGCTATTCGGTACAACAGATGCCATAGGAAAAACTTTCTTGCTAAACCGCAGTGAAGCTCGCGTTTGCGGAGTGGTGAAAGATGTTTCAGTCACAGCCAAAGACGCTTATGCCCAAGTGTGGAACATTTACCCCGCCAGGGAACTGACAGCAAGGTCCGACCAGGATTTTTTGGGCAACAAAAAGCTTGCAATATTGGCACGCTCCAAAGAAGATTTTCCCGCCATCAGACAAGGAATTGAAAAACGCGTAAAAGATGTGAATGCTGCACTTGAGAATATGCAGTTGGACATTATGGAGCAACCGGACGAAATCGTAGCACATGTAAATCACATGTGGTCAAATGTGGGACCGGATTTACACATGCTATATTTACAGTATATCATAGCACTGCTCGTCATTTTATTGGTTCCTTCTCTGAACTTATGCGGATTGAGCAGTAGCCGCATGCAACAGCGGATGAGTGAACTCGGTGTACGAAAAGCTTTCGGAGCCACCCAGAACACGTTGATACGGCAAATTCTAAATGAGAATCTCATACTCACATTCATAGGAGGAGTCATAGGATTATTACTCAGTTATACCGCTGTATACGTCATGCGCACCTGGCTTTTTACCAATAACCACAATGTCAGGACATCGGGAGATTTCAGCCTCAGCATGTCAGTACTGTTTAGCCCCGTCATCTTTGCATGGGCTTTTCTTTTCTGCCTGGTCATCAATTTACTAAGTGCGGGATTACCGGCATGGATGGCAACACGACATAATATTGTAGATTCCTTAAACGATAAATAAATAGCATTTTATATGAAATTCATTTTACATAATCTACACATGATAGTTGCACGTCTGCGTAGCAACGGTTGGGTATTGGCGGAATTATTTCTGGTATTTATTATCATGTGGTTCTTTTGCGATTCATTGGGATGCCTAAAATATACTTTCTACCGCCCGCTGGGCTATAACATCGACCATGTTTATCAGCTTTCCATCATCACAGGAGGCGAGAAAAGTGACAAATCCCTGACAGAAGGTGATAAATATCTCAGTATTCTCCATAAACTGGAAATGGAGCCAACCATAGAAGTCGCCGCCCTCTGCTATTGGAGTCTTCCCATGAGCGGTAGTAATTCTTATTCTTCACTTGCCGCGCAAGATACCATCGGACAAAACGCACGGGTAATCACTGCTACGGCAGGATATACCAAAGTATTCCGCATGGGAGAAGATGCTAGCCGTCCTTTTGCTGCCATGCCTGCCGACCCAAACCATATTATGCTGACCGAAGCAGCTATCCGTCGATTCCAGAAAAAAATGCCTACATTCTCTCTTGATACCCCTTTGAAATGGTATGGTGACTCCTTGAGCAATGTTGTCCAATGTGGTATGATCAAACAGATGCGTACCCATCGGTATGGCGCAGATGCCAATTGGTTCTTCAAGCGAATTGACGAAAAAAGCATTAAAGATAATTATTCCTCACAGTGGGGACAAATTACTTTTCGGGTAAAGGAAGCAGCAGATGGAGCCGATTACCGAGAGAAATTTCTCAGTGAAATAGCTCCCAAACTGGACATAGACAACATGTTCGTAGCGGACGCCGTTCCCTATACCACCCAGCAACAACAGATAGAAGTGCTATATGGAGATACGGATAAAGTAAACACAGCAACAATTGTAGTATTCTTTTTATTGGCAAACGTATTATTAGGGCTTATAGGAACATTCTGGTTCCGCACACGTCGCCGTCGGAATGAGATTGCCTTGAGAATGGCAATGGGAAGTACTAAAAAACAAATATTCTTTCTGCTCACAGGAGAAGGATTATTACTCCTGACGCTAGTGGCAATACCAGCTATGTTTATCTGCTACAACATAGGTATAGCAGAATTCACCATAGGACACACGGAATTGATTTCTACATGGCCGGTGAAATGGAGTTTTCTACGTTTCGTACTGGGAACGGTAGCGGCATGGCTACTCATTGCACTCATGGTGATTACAGGTATCTGGTTTCCGGCGCAGCAAGCCATGCACATACAGCCCGCCGAAGCCTTACACGAAGAATGATTTAACACAGATTTAAAGAAGTCCAATATGATCAAGCAGTATTATAAACAAGCGTTAGCTCAGCTTCGGCAGCATCCGCTTATCAGTATCATCACCATAGCAGGAACAGCTCTCAGCATATTTCTTATCATGCTGGTAGTGATGCTTCAGCAAGTGAAAGTGGCTCCCTTTTCTCCCGAATCCAACAGGGACCGCCTTTTACATGCAAAGTATATAAGCATGACTCATAAAACATGGGGAGAGGGAACAAGCAATGCTCCCCTGAGCCTAAAAAGTGCCCGAGAATTATATAAACAACTGAAAACACCTGAGGCAGTCACCATCTTTTGCAGTATGACTATCACTACACCGGTGTCCCTCCCCGGTACCCCGGCTACAGGTGCCGATGTGCGGGAAACGGACGACACTTTCTTCCGTGTATTCGACTTCCGGTTTACAGATGGAAAGCCATACGATGAAGCGACTTTCAATGCCGGGCGTCCTGTGGCAGTGATCACCGAAAGCATCTCCCGGATTTTATTCGGTTCCACCAAATCGGCAGGCAAAGAATTCCTGTTGAATCATGCTCCCTACCAAGTAATAGGAGTAGTGAAAGATGTTTCGACCCTTGCCTCTACATCCTACGGACAAGTCTGGATTCCTTTCACTTCCACCGATCTGCCCAATGATACGTGGAACGACGGTCACGCAGGCATGATGAGTGTCGCCATCTTAGCGCACGAACGAAAAGACTTTGATGAAATCCGCGCCGAGGCGAATCGCCGCATGGATGAATATAACTCCCTCCTCTTCAAGCAGGAAGGTTATAAAATAATATCGCGTAACCGTCCTTACGACCAAGAGAAAGACGCTATCTCATTTGCTGCCAACCAGGAACCGGACTTACCGGCAGCACGCCGCCAACGAATCATCATCTTCGTCATCCTGCTATTGGTGCCGGCAATCAACCTGAGCAGCATGACCCAGAGTCGTTTGCGCCAGCGCGTGACGGAAATAGGAGTGCGGCGTGCCTTCGGCAGCACTCGCATGGAAATGGTCGGACAGATTATCATGGAAAACCTGATAGTAAGCCTTTTGGCAGGAGCTATCGGATTACTTCTTAGTATCGCTTTCGCCTATCTGGGTACGGATATCTTGTTTGCACAGCCCTTTAGCGACACCTTGAACCCGCCGACCGTAGACACAAGTATCTTGCTGCAACCGTCTATCTTCTTTTATGCGTTGGTATTCTGTTTTGTGCTAAACTTGCTCAGCAGCGGTATCCCTGCCTGGCGAGCCTCCCGTACGAGCATTGTCAACGCGCTAAGCGGAAAAATTTATTAATACTCTTACATCCCGAGAAAAAGACTGATATGAACAAGAAAGTATTTACCCAAATAAAAAATGAATGGCGCAGCAATCTCTGGCTTGTAACCGAGTTGTTATTGGTGAGTGTCGTCATGTGGTATATCGTCGATTACATATATGTACAAACCAGCATTTATAATGAGCCCCGCGGATTTGATATTTCCCACTGTTACCTCATACAAATGGGGTATCTCACCGATAAAAGCCCGGACTTCATTCCTAATCAGGGCAATAAAGAAAAACGAGAAGATGTGAACACCCTTGTAGAACGCCTGAGACATCGTCCGGACGTGGAAGCTATCGGGTTGGGAGTAAATTCTTATCCTTATAATGGGAGCAACAACAGCACACACCTTAAGTATGATACCCTCCGATCGCCCCGTTGGACTATCCGTCGTTCCGTTACCCCTGACTTTGTACGTGTTTTCCGCTACCGGGGCACACGTGGCGAAACTCCTGAGCAATTAGCAGAGATGCTGAAACAACAGAAAAATTTTCTGGCATCGGACAACATTTTCCAAGAACAATATGGCAAAGAATTGACCCCGCTGGTAGGCAAACAATTCTATCTGCACGGAGACACTGCACGAACTTATACACTGGCAGCCTCTTTACAAGTGGTCCGCTATTCGGACTCTTCGCAAGCATGGGACAGCTATTGTATGGTGGAACGCCTACCTGACAACTGGTTTGAAACGTCATTCGAACTCTGCGTACGGGTAAAAGAAGATCAAGACAAAGACTTTATCACCCGGCTAAAAGCCGACAGTGAGAAACTCTACCGCGTAGGGAATATATTTATAGCGAATGTCCGTTCATTTAGTGACATCCGTCGCAACTTTGAGCAAGCGCAGACAAACTCCCTCCGCTCTTATCTCCTTGGTATGGACTTCCTGTTGCTGAATATCTTTCTGGGATTGCTGGGGACATTCTGGTTCCGCACGCAACAACGACGCAGCGAGATTGCCCTCATGAAATCGTTGGGAGGAACGAAACGCAGTGTTTTTATCCGCCAGTTGACAGAAGGGCTATTGCTGCTGGTGATAGCTACCATCCCCGCCATTATTATCGCCTGGAACTTGGCTTACATTGAAGTGAATGCCTGGATGAACGGTTCCACTTTCACGCCGGGACGCTTCATCCTGACCGTTCTCATCACGTTTACTTTAATCGCCATAATGATTATCATCGGCATTTGGATTCCTGCACGCAAGGCAATGAAAGTACAACCTGCCGAAGCGTTACATGACGAATAAATCTATATAAACAATGAATAAAAAGATAATATCCTTCGCTCTTGCCCTCAGCCTCGCTCCGATTGTACAACCACAAGAAAGGCAGCGCTCCATCACATTGGACGAAGCCATCACCCTTGCCCGTGTACAGAGCGTGGACGCTGCTGTAGCATTGAATGAATTAAAAACCGCTTATTGGGAATACCGCACTTTCCGTGCAAACCTATTGCCGGAAATGAATTTCACCGCCACCCTTCCCAGTTATAATAAGAAGTATAATTCTTATCAACAAGAGAATGGCTCTTACACCTTCGTACGAAACAATTTTATGGGAATGAACGGTGAAATCTCCATCGACCAGAATATCTGGCTAACAGGGGGTAAACTCTCCTTAAATACTTCATTGGATTTCCTGAAACAGCTAGACAGCGGCATGCCCAAGCGTTTCATGTCTGTGCCTGTAGCATTAACTCTGGACCAGCCCATTTTCGGTGTGAACACTATCAAATGGAACCGCCGCATCGAACCGGTTCGTTATGCCGAAGCGAAAGCCGCCTTTCTCAGCGCAACTGAAGAAGTGACAATGACTACCATCAATTATTTCTTCAATCTGTTGATGGCAAGAGAGAACGTCTCCGTCGCCCGCCAGAACCTGAATAATGCCAACAAGCTCTATGAAGTGGCAAAAGCAAAACGCAACATGGGGCAAATCAGCGAAAACGACCTGTTGCAACTGGAACTGAACGTGCTGAATGCCCGCTCCACGCTGACGGATAATGAAAGCTCACTGAAAAGTAACATGTTCAAGCTCCGTTCTTTTCTGGCTCTAGGAGAAGATGAGGACCTGGAACCAATCGTGCCGGATACTATCCCCACCGTATTATTGAACTATCCGGAGGTGCTGGACAAGGCACTCGCTAACAACTCCTTCGCCCACAACATCCGCCGCCGCCAATTGGAAGCGGATTTTGAAGTGGCAAAAGCAAAAGGCAACCTACGGAAAATTACTCTTTTTGCACAAGTAGGTTTTACGGGCACGGACAATAAGTTTGATAATGTATACTGTAATCTTAAAGACAATCAGATTGTGGAAGTCGGCTTCAAAATACCTATCCTCGATTGGGGGAAACGGCGCGGCCAGGTAAAGATTGCCCAAAGTAACCGGGAAGTAACCGAAAGCAAACTGCGACAGGAAACAATGAACTTCAACCAAAATCTGTTTATCCTCGTCGAGCAATTCAACAATCAGCAAACGCAGCTTCAAATAGCCAATGATGCGGATAAGATTGCCCAGAAACGCTATAATACGAACGTAGAGACCTTTATGATTGGCAAAATTTCAACTCTCGACCTGAATGACTCGCAAGCAAAAAAGGATGAGGCACGCCAGAAACATATCAATGAGTTGTTTTATTATTGGTACTATTATTATCAGCTCCGGAGTTTGACTTTGTGGGATTTTA
>JAUUNK010000174.1 GCA_030844565.1 Bacteroides ovatus | reverse complement strand
TTTTAAGGACTATGCGCGGTGACTATGAAAAGTGAGGAACTTTTTCAGTGCCCTCGCTTTTGGGGGAGTATATTTTCTGTCTTAGTTCTTCACATGTTCATAAAAAATCTCTTTGTCTTAGTTTAAAATATATTTCAATTTATATATACATAGTGAAGGCTTCGAAGCAAAAAATACCAGGGGAGTGACCGTATAAGTGGCGGTTGGCGGTGGCGGTAATATTTTTAAAAAATAATTTTTTATAATATGCTGATTATCAGTTGATATTAGGTGTTTTTTTACTTGTAAGCTTACCGCCAATTAGAAAAAGTTACCGCCACTTTATTTTTTGGTTGTGAGAAATGTGGTTTGAAATATCTTTATAATAATTCTTCTATATGCTCTTTGGATGTCTTGTCTGTTTCATTCTTTTTTCTTAGCTTTGCCACATAATGAAAGAAAGTGATGAGAGATTATAAAGTAGAGAAAGAGAGCTTCTCGGAGGTTTTCCGGCAGGAAGTGTATGCAGTAGTGCGGGAAATACCCGAAGGGAGGGTGATGACGTATGGAGGGATCGCAGCTTTGTTGGGCATGCCTCAATGCTCCCGCATGGTGGGGAGAGCTTTAAAGGAGGTGCCTGCCGACAGAATGATACCTTGCCATCGTGTGGTGAACGCTTCAGGACGTCTGGCGCCGGGATGGGCAGAGCAGAAACAGCTCCTTTTGGACGAAGGAGTGGCATTCAGGCAAAACGGTTGTGTCGACTTAAAGAAGTGCTTATGGGAAGAAGAAACGTAAAGGCGCAGGTCTTGCAGGAGCCGCGCCTTTATGTATCTTAATTCATCTTAGAGAAACCGCTAGGCTATCGTAGCCATCCTGCTATTCTCTCTTTTCCGTAGAAATAGTAGAAAGCCAGACCGAGCCAACTGGTAAGGATAATCAGGATGATGGCAATCAAACGCTTTTCTACCGCAGCGTTCAATCCCCATATTTCCATGGCAGCTTTGATGGTCAGTATCAGACCGATAATCCAAATAATAAATCCAATCATACGCAAGTTTTTTAATAAGAATGGAGGTCGTACTTTGACGCAGACCCCCATTCCATGAATTATAAGAACACTTTAATTATTCTACTTCAGCACCCCAGTTTTCTTTGGCGAGGCGTTTGTAGCTGTTGTAACGCCATTTAGCGTTTTCTTCGGCAGCTTGGAACAGTTCTTCTGCTTCGGCAGGATATTGTTTCATTACGGATGCGTAGCGAACTTCACCCTTCAGGAAGCCTTGGAAGTCAGCCCAGTTCGGCTCTTTGCTATCGAGCTGGAACGGGTTTTTGCCTTCAGCTTCCAGAGCCGGATTATAGCGCCACAAGTGCCAGTAACCGCAAGCTACGGCTTTTTCTTCTTCTGCCTGGCTCTTGCCCATACCGGCTTTCAGACCGTGGTTGATACACGGAGCGTAAGCGATGATGAGTGACGGGCCGGGATAAGCTTCTGCTTCGCGGATTGCTTTCAGTGTCTGAGCCTGGTCGGCACCCATAGCAATTTGTGCAACGTATACGTAACCGTAGGTAGTAGCCATCAGACCGAGGTCTTTCTTGCGTACGCGCTTACCGGAAGCAGCGAACTTAGCGATAGCACCCACCGGAGTGGCTTTAGAAGACTGTCCACCTGTGTTGGAGTAAACTTCAGTATCCAGAACAAGGATGTTGACGTCTTTACCGCTGGCGATTACATGGTCGAGCCCACCGTAACCTATATCGTAGGAAGCACCGTCTCCACCAATGATCCACTGGCTGCGTTTAACCAGGTATTGAGTCAGACCTTTCAATTCTTTGCTAATCGGACAGCCGGCTGCAATGCCTTGCTCGATGATAGTTTCGATTTGAGGTGCAAGTTCCTTGGTCTTGTCGGCATCGTTCATATTCTCTATCCATGCTTTCAACACTTCCTTAGCTTCGGCAGGAGCATTGTCAGCTTCGAGGATTTGGTTGAACAACTTCACGATACGTGCACGCATCTTTTCGTTGGCAAGTTCCATACCCAGACCGAATTCGCAGAAGTCTTCGAACAAGGAGTTAGCCCATGCCGGACCGTGGCCTTTTTCGTTCTTTGTATACGGTGTAGAAGGTACTGAACCGGAGTAGATGGAAGAACATCCTGTTGCGTTAGCCACCATTTGGCGGTCGCCGAACAACTGGGAAATCAGTTTCACATACGGAGTTTCACCACAACCGGAGCAAGCGCCCGAGAATTCGAACAGCGGAGTAGCGAACTGAGAGTTCTTCACGTTGGCTTTGATGTCAACCAGGTGTTGTTTGGTCTTCACGTTCTTCACGCAGTATTCCCAGTTAGCAGCTTCGGGCAACTGGCTTTCGAGGTGTTTCATTGTCAGAGCCTTGCCACCCTTCTTCGGATTGCCCGGACAGATGTCGGCACAGTTGCCGCAACCCAGACAGTCGAGTACATCCACTTGGATGCGGAATGTCATGCCGTCGAATGCTTTACCTACAGCTTTCAGTTGAGTGAAGTTTGCACCCTTCTGTTCTTCAGCATCCAGCACGAACGGACGGATGGAAGCGTGAGGACAAACGTATGCACACTTGTTACACTGGATACAGTTTTCGGGGTTCCATTCAGGAACGAAGGCTGCTACACCGCGTTTTTCATACTGAGCGGTTCCTTGTGCCCACGTACCGTCTTCGATGCCCTTGAATGCAGATACCGGCAACAAGTCGCCGTCTTGCGCATTGATGGGACGAACTACTTCGTTGATGAAGGCGGGGTCGTTGTTTTCTGCTTTTGCATCGTCAGGCAGGTTAGCCCAAGCGGGGTCAACAGCCAGTTGTTTGTATTCGCCCCCACGGTCAACGGCTGCATAGTTCTTATTCACTACGTCTTCGCCCTTCTTGCCATAAGACTTAACAATGAATTTCTTCATTTGTTCAACAGCCTGTTCAACGGGGATAACGCCTGTGATGCGGAAGAATGCAGATTGCAGGATAGTGTTGGTACGGTTGCCCAAACCGATTTCCTGTGCAATCTGTGTAGCGTTGATATAGTATACGGAAATGTTGTTTTGTGCAAAGTATTTCTTCACTTTGTTTGGCAGGTTCTTAGCCAGTTCTTCGCCTTCCCAGATAGTGTTCAGCAGGAAGGAACCGTTCTTGCGCAAACCGCGTGTCACGTCATACATGTGCAGGTAGGCCTGAACGTGGCAAGCTACGAAGTTCGGAGTGTTTACCAAATAAGTGGAGCGGATGGGGTCGTCACCGAAACGCAGGTGAGAGCAGGTGAATCCTCCCGACTTCTTAGAGTCGTAAGAGAAGTAAGCCTGGCAGTGTTTATCAGTGTTGTCGCCGATAATCTTTACAGAGTTCTTATTTGCACCTACCGTACCGTCGGCTCCCAAACCGTAGAATTTAGCTTCGAACATGCTTTCGCCGCCCAAAGCGATTTCTTCTTCCTGAGGAAGGGAAGTGAAGGTCACGTCGTCTACGATACCGATAGTGAAGTGGTTCTTCGGAGTCGGCATTGCCAAGTTCTTGAACACTGCGATGATTTGTGCAGGCGTAGTGTCTTTTGAACCCAGACCGTAGCGGCCACCCACGATAACGGGAGCGTTTTCTGCGCCGTAGAAGCAGTCTTTAACATCGAGGTAGAGAGGTTCGCCGTTGGCACCCGGTTCTTTTGTACGGTCCAGAACTGCGATAGTCTTGGCAGTCTTGGGCACAGCAGCCAGGAAGTGCTTAGCAGAGAACGGACGATAGAGGTGTACGGCAACCATACCCACTTTCTCGCCTTTGCTCACGAGGTAGTCGATAGCTTCGCGGGCAGCTTCTGTTACAGAACCCATAGCGATGATAACGCGTTCTGCATCTTCTGCACCGTAGTAATCGAACAAACCATACTTGCGGCCTGTTATTTTAGAGAGTTCGTTCATGTACTCTTCTACGATGGCGGGAACCGTTTCATAGAAGTTGTTGCATGATTCGCGGTGTTGGAAGAAGTGGTCGGGGTTTTCTGCCATACCGCGAGCCACCGGATTCATCGGGTTGAGGGCACGGGCACGGAATTCAGCCAATGCTTCCTGGTCGATAAGCGGAGCAAGGTCTTCGTTCTCCAACATCTCGATTTTCTGGATTTCGTGAGAAGTACGGAATCCGTCGAAGAAGTTAACGAACGGAACGCGGGATTTGATAGTAGCCAAGTGAGCCACACCTGCCAGGTCCATAACTTCCTGTACAGAGCCTTCGCACAGCATTGCGAATCCGGTCTGACGGGTAGACATTACATCCTGGTGGTCGCCGAAGATACACAGAGCATGGCTGGCAAGCGTACGTGCCGATACGTGGAACACGCAAGGCAGGAACTCGCCGGCAATCTTATACATGTTAGGTATCATCAGGAGCAGACCTTGTGAAGCAGTGTAGGTAGTGGTGAGCGCACCTGCCTGCAATGAACCGTGAACGGCTCCGGCTGCACCGGCTTCGGATTGCATTTCTTGTACCAAAACTGTTTCGCCGAAGATGTTTTTGCGCCCTGCGGCTGCCCATTCGTCTACGTACTCTGCCATAGTCGAAGAGGGAGTGATGGGGTAGATAGCAGCTACTTCAGAGAACATATACGAGATATGTGCTGCTGCCTGGTTACCATCACAAGTGATGAATTTCTTCTGTTTAGTCATAACTAAATTAAATATATTTAAGTAAATAAATCATTTTAAAAAGGGAATCGACAACGGATACTTCCATGTTTGGCCACTCAGCCCTCTGATTCCTCCGATGATGGGGAAAGCGATGCAAAGAACGCCGATGATTGCCGCCAGGGGCAGTATCCAGAAAATGTTTTCTGCGATAGCCGACGGCGCTAAGGAGCCTCCGGTAAACATGAGAGCCGGAAGACTGGCTATGGAGGCTATCGCGAATATCAGTCCGAAGATGAACCAGGTGATGTACCAGTTAAGGATGTACTTCCCTTGTTGGTCGATCTTAGGCGATGTGTTTTTGCCGATAGACCACATGACGATGGGAACAATCCATCCGATGTAGGGGACAAAGATGAGGAAATTCATCAATGCCAGATAAGAACTTTCCGATAACCCCATAGGGATGACGGACTCCGGGCTTGCGCTGCCTGCTGCTGCTTCTTCTCCAAAGAGTTTTTGTTTCTCTCGTTCGAACTCTTCGTCTGTCAGCGCTCCCGACAGTCGCAGTTTGTTCAATTCATCTAACTTCTTGTAGTCCATAGTTTTTTGTCTTTAATATAAGAATCCGAACATCCAGAGTGGTATCTGGTTGCCGCGTCCAATTTCTGCCTTGTGGAGGGCATAAGTGATGGCGGGGTTGTTCTTGATTTTGGCTCCTTCGCAGCAAATTCTGAACGGCATCACTTTGTCTACCATAAATGAGACGTTTTTATCTCCTTTATGTACCTTATGATCTTTCCATAAAGTGTTCACAAAGAATGTATCGAGCACGTCTTGCTCTTCTACCTTAACGGGATAGATGGAGTACATCAGGTTGGAGTTGTGCATCATTATCTTCGAGGGCTTTTTCGGGAACTCTTCTCCCTGGGGATAGACCAGGTTGATAAGGCGCGCATCTGCCAGGTATTTGATGTAGTTCATCACCGTAGCCCGGGATGTCTCTATGTCGCTTGCAAGCTGACTGACATTGGGAGCCTTGGGACCGTCTACAGCCAACAAATATAATAACTTTTTTATTTTCGAGAGATATTTCAGTTCAATTTGTTTGATAAGAAGTATATCTACTTCCACCATCATGTTCATCGTCTTGAGCAGATTCTCTGAAAAGTTGCGCTTCTCCAGAAAAAACGGATAGAAACCGTGGTGGAGATAATCCTGAAAATAGTCGAGCGGGCGTACTTTGGAGAGCACTCCTTTGGCTATTTGTTCGTGGTTGCGCATAAGCTCTTCGAGGCTGTAGGCGTGAAATTTCATTCCTGTCTGTAAGTTGAGAAACTCGCGGAAGGAGAATCCCCGAAGGTTGTAGCTCTTTACAATGTCGTTGAGCTCGAGATTTTCTTCCTTAAGGCGCATGACGGATGAGCCGGTGAATACTATTTTCAAATTGGGGAACCGGTCGTAGCACATACGCAGTTCTTTACTCCAATCAGGGTACTTGAACACTTGGTCGATGAGCAAGACTTTCCCACCCCGCTTCTGGAACTCATAGGCGAACTCTACAATGCCATGCCCGGCAAAGTAGAAGTTGTTCATGTTGATGAAGAGGCAGGAACGATCGGTACCGAATTTCTCCTTGGCGTATTGAAGCAGAAAAGTGGTTTTTCCTACACCTCGGGTACCTTTTATACCAATCAGACGGTCGCTCCAGTCTATCTCGTCCATTAAATCTCGACGGACGGGCGCATTGGTGTGCTCAACAAGGTAGGCGTGTGTGCGATAGAATGATTCCATTTCGTTTCCTCGGTTTTACGGGCGACAAATATAGTTCTTTTTTTAGTATTTGCAAAGTAGAGATAGCAAAAAGATGTTTTTTTATAGCAGATGAATGGTAAGTGCTGAGATTTTTGTGTACTTTTGCAGAGTACATAATTGGAAAGTAATATGGAAGAAAGGAAGTTTAAGGAGCGCTATATAAATCCTCATACGGATTTCGGGTTCAAATATTTATTCGGTACGGAGTTGAATAAAGATTTGTTGATAAGCTTTTTGAATACGTTGCTTCAGGGAGAGCAAACGGTGAAAGACGTATCTTATCAAAATTCCGAGCATTTAGGAATAAGCCAGGACTCTCGTCGCGCCATCTTTGATGTTTATTGCACCAACGAGCGAGGTGAAAAATTTATCGTCGAAATGCAGAATGTCTATCAGCAGTTCTTCAAAGATAGAAGTGTATATTACTCTACCTTTCCGATTCGCGAGCAGGCAGAGCGAGGCGACTGGAATTATCGTTTGACAGCAGTATATACTATCGGCATCTTGAATTTTGTATTTCATGAAGATCGTCATTCTCCAGACTGTTTCCACCACAAAGTGATGTTGATGGATGTTGACCGTCACGAGGTGTTCTTTGATAAACTGACGTTCATATACTTGGAACTCCCCAAGTTTAATAAGACCGAAAATGAACTGGTGACGATGTTCGATAAGTGGATGTATGTTTTGAAAAACCTCTCCCGGTTGATGGAGCGTCCCGCTGCCTTGCAGGAACGTGTGTTTGAGCGTATCTTCCAAACCGCTGAAATTGCCCGTTTTACTTCTGATGAACTCATGGAATATGAACAAAGTATGAAGGCTTACAGGGATATAGTCAACGCTGTGGATACCGCCCGGGAAGAAGGCTTAGTTGAAGGGATACAGAAAGGCAAACAGGAAGTGGCCCGTAATTTTAAACAATTGGGAATCTCTGTAGCAGATATACAAAAAGCTACCGGTCTTTCACTTGACGAGATAGAAGCTTTATAGTTTTTCTTTTTATGTTTCTTTCTTTATTTAATCCCGAACACGATCTAGCCCTGGCATGTGGCGAAGAGAATTACATGCCTCCCGCTACCGTGCGGCAGATGGCGGGAGATTTGGCATTGCTTCCGGTATGGTATGCTCCCCCGGGGAGTGGAGTACTGGCACCTTCAACTTATAACACTACTTACCTCAAAGAGATACAATCACAAATTCCACTTGATGTGCAACTTGTGACGGAACCTGAAATCACTTTTCATAAACATCTTGATATTCATCCCTGGGGATGGAACCCTGCTTTGTGCAAACGCTTATCTGCCTTGGGAGTGGGGGCGGGGTGTCTTCCCGGTCCGGATGAGTTACAAAACCTGAGAGAATATTCCCATCGAAGGCAAGCTGTGGACTTGCTTCCCCGTTTACTGCGCAGCCGCTATCTATGTGGAGAATCCTTTTATCTGACTCATCTTGATGAATGCCAGCGTTTTGTGGAGGCACATGCAGCTTGCCTGCTCAAAGCTCCCTTATCCGGCAGCGGTAAAGGTCTGAACTGGTGTAAGGGTAGCTATACCCCGCATATCTCCGGTTGGTGTAAGCGGATTATCGCTTCGCAAGGAGGGGTGGTTGGAGAGCCTATATATAAAAAGGTGGAAGATTTTGCTATGGAGTTTTACTCTGACGGAACAGGTGGACTGGTATTTGCCGGACATTCTTTGTTTCATACCGGAGCGAGCGGTGCTTATAGGGATAACCTGCTTCTGCCGGAGGCAGAGATAGAAAGACGTTTGTCGGAATATGTGCCGCGTGAGGAGTTCTGTTCTTTGCGTAGCTGCCTGCAAGAAGAGTTGCGAAAGCGCTTTTCGACTACCTACCGCGGTTATCTGGGAGTGGATATGATGGTGTGTCTTTTTGAAGAGGAACCTTGCTACCGGATACATCCTTGTGTGGAGATAAACCTGCGGATGAATATGGGAGTGGTGGCGCGCCTACTCTGTGACCGCTATCTGGCGGAGGGAGCGGAAGGTGTCTTCAAAATTGATTATTATACTACTCCGGGAGCTGCCCTCGAAGAGCACCGGAAGATGCAGATGGCCCATCCTTTGGTGGCGGAAGGCGGCAAAGTTTTTTCGGGGTATCTGCCCTTAGTTCCGGTAACGACACATAGCCACTATTCGGCAACGGTGGTTTGTGGATGAAAGCTGCC
Organism: Bacteroides ovatus; assembly: GCA_030844565.1. Classification (GTDB taxonomy): domain Bacteria; phylum Bacteroidota; class Bacteroidia; order Bacteroidales; family Bacteroidaceae; genus Bacteroides; species Bacteroides ovatus_A. Next base: position 1,968 of record JAUUNK010000174.1, on the reverse strand, counting down.
TTGTACGGCTTCGCTTTCGTTGCCGTAGCGGTCTATTGCCGTCACGGCGAAGTGCCGTTTACTCTCCCACGGATAGAGGGGAGCGTACGTATAGTTGGTGCCGCGGATGCTTTGTGCCACAATATTTTCCGGCTTGGAGGTGTCTACCGGACAAGTATCCGAAGCATAGACTACGTATAGCGGTTCATTTATGGGGTCATTGTCTAAAGCAGCTTTCCAGGTGAGCTGAATATAACCTTCGTCCGGAGAGGTTATTTTCAGGTTGGCAGGGGCTTCGGGGGCGATGTCATCCAGCCAGGGCATGGGAGGTTGCAGGGCGGGATAGGTGTAAAAGTTCTCCTTCAATTCATCATAAATCCCTTGGGTGTTTTCCATCAGATACTTTACGCGGTAGTGTCCTTGACCTGCCATACCATGATTTCGAATGAAGTAGATTTGTCGGTCCACTTCGTCGCGGGTCCAGTTTCCTTCGTCGGGATGGAGGAAGTAGATGCCAAGACCGGGAATCACTTGCCGTCCGTTGTTCTGCTCTTGCCAGTCGAGGGCAAAGGGGTAGAAGTGGTTTGCACGAAAATACATCATGGGATAAATCTGATCTTGTATGCCTTCGCCTAGCCAGCCTTGTGGGTCCTGATAGACAGTGAAGTAGGCATTCCATCCGCGAGAGGAGTAGCGAGAAGTATCCCGGTATTTGCCTACGGGGCAGGTACTCACTTTCACCCAGGGCTTCAGGGCTTTTACACCTTTATATATGTAGCGCACGATTTCCGTCAGATTATCCCTCCGCCATTGGGCGAGTGTGCGGCCTTTGCCGTAGCGGCGGAAGTCGTAGGCGTCCGGAAAGCGGGGAGCATTCTCGGGATAGCGCAGGTAGTCGAAGTGCACACCGTCTACATCGTAGCGGGTAACTACTTCGCGCACTAGTTTCATCAGGTATTCTTTGGTGGCGGGATGCCCCGGATTGAGGAAGTACTCGTTTTTATAAGGGACGCAAATCTCCCGCTTCTGCTGGGTGACGGAACGTTTGCCGAGAGAAGCCACATGTTTCTTGTTGCCTAGCGGAATGGTTACCATCCAGGCATGGCACTCCATTCCCCGCTTGTGGCACTCTTCGACGGCAAAAGCCAACGGGTCGTAGCCGGGGTCTCCTCTCATCTTTCCGGTGAGGATGGAGTTGAACGGTTCGATAGACGAAGGGTAGAGCACGTCTCCCCGGGTGCGTGTCTGAAAGAGGACGGTGTTGAAGTTGGCAGCTTTCAGCTTGTCCAGTATAGCTACCAGCTCTGCTTGCTGGCGACGGGCGGTGGCGGGAGTGGTGGCACGGGTGCGGGGCCAGTCGAGCCCATAGACAGAGGTGACCCAGGCGGCGCGCACTTCGTACTTAGGCTGAGCGTTTGCCGGAACGTTGGAGGTCGCGACGACAAAAACGGAAAGTAAAAGAAGGAATATGTAGGGGCGCATAAGTTTATTTTTTTGTTTTAAATCACCGCAAAGTTAGTAAAAGTGACGGTATTATTGGGTTGTTTCCGGACTTTATGTTACATTTGCGCTTGTTAAAGCAACGATGAGTTATGATAACATTTACTATCTGCCTGTTGTTTCTTATTGCAGGTTATTTTACATACGGACGTTTTGTAGAACGTGTCTTCGGCCCGGACGACCGTAAGACTCCCGCACTTACCAAAGCGGATGGAGTAGATTACATCCCGCTGCCTACGTGGAAAATATTCATGATTCAATTTCTCAACATCGCCGGGTTGGGACCTATCTTCGGAGCGATTATGGGAGCGAAGTTCGGCATAGCTTCCTATCTGTGGATTGTACTGGGTAGCGTGTTTGCCGGAGCGGTGCATGATTATCTGGCGGGTATGCTCTCGTTGCGTCATGGCGGGGAGAGTCTTCCCGAGATTATCGGACGCTACTTGGGGCTGACCACCAAGCAGGTGATGCGTGGCTTCACGGTGGTGC
>JAUUNK010000173.1 GCA_030844565.1 Bacteroides ovatus | reverse complement strand
AGCATACCCTTCAGGGTCGAGAAACATCTCTCTACGAATATCCTTCTGGGGCAAGCGGTCATACAGTTCACGGTTGATACAACATGGGTAACTGCACACTACCGGTGCACTGGTGTTATACGCCATATTGGCTCCCAGAGAGTAGTAATAGATTTGTTCGTCCTCTTCGTCACAGATGCTCCATATCCACTCGGAATTTACCTGGTTGAAACCGGAAAGGTAGGTTTCCGTATCCATCAAAGGATACCCTTTGCGTGCCAGGGCAGCATACGTAGCAGCATTCTGCCAATCTTCACGTGTCAAAGCAGCACGGGCATAAACAGCATAGGCTGCTTCGAGGCTTACCTTATGATTCTTGCCGGACTCCCGTTCGATTCCGCTTTCGCTATAATAACGGATAGCAGTATCCAAGTCTTCATATATCTGCCTGTAACATTCGCCAAGAGAAGAAAGCGGCTGGCTGTCATTGGAAGTATCAATCCGGAGCACTACGCCATCGGCTTTTCCATCTTCCGAATCACACCAGCGGGGCGCATAGAGTTGTACCAGATTAAGATAACAATATGCCCGGTAAGTGAGCGCTTGAGCATATATATACTTATACCGCCGACTCGCCTCGGGATTCACATACTCCAGAATCATGTTGGCATTGCTGATTACTTTATAATAATAGTACCAAGGATAATTCAGCCATTTACTGTCCGTACTGTTATGCAAGGCTTGGTTGAACAAAGTATAATAGGCACTCCGCGGAATGAACATATCGCCTCCGGGATATTCGCCATAATAAAGCTTAACGGTTCCTTCGCCATTAAATCCCTGTCCATAATAACCTATATATTGTTTCTTCATCAGCTTCTCGAGCCCACTGATGGCGTATGCCGCACTCTCTTCATCCTGAAAAAGAGTGGACGGGGAAGTACTGTCGCCCGGAACCGTATCCAAATAATCACTGCCACATGCTCCGCATACCAGCGAGAAAAACAGTACCGCACTTATTTTTGTCAGATATTTCATACCTTCTATGCTTTTTTCTTTAACTTATAATTTTACACTCACACCAAAGCTGAACACGCGGGAGATACCCAAATAATGGTCTGCTATCCCAGCAAAATTCTGGATCGGATTCAGTCCCTTACGTTTGGTAAACAGAGCGGCGTTCTCTACTGATGCGTTCAACCGAATGTCCTGTAATCCCAGCCAAGTTGTCCACATCTGAGGCAGGCGGTAGGCTAGAGTAATATTCTTGATGTGTAAATAATCTCCACTTGTGAGGAAACGGGATGATAGAGCATTGTTGAACCCACTGGTCTCAAAGTTGACTTGCGGGATTCCTGCCGGATCAATGCGATTAGGAGAAGTCTCTGTCATACCTTCGGGAACACCGTTCCACGCTTCCAGCAAATCGGTGGAGAGAGCATGCGGGCTACCTCCTTGCGACATCAAGTCCATATAAGGAAGATCGAGCACCTTAGCTCCCAGCCCGAAGTTGAATAAAGCGGAAAGGGTCAAGTCTTTCCAGCTCAGAGAGGTACTGAATGAGCCATATACTTTGGGAATAGAACTGCCACTCCAATCTTTGCGGGCATAGGTGCAGTTATCGGTATAGTATTTCCCGTTCACTTCTACGACATTGGCAGCGGGAAGCAGTTTACCATCGGCATTGCCATAAACAGGCGTCTTTCCGTCTGCATCCGCCACGTAATAGGTTTCAAAGTCGGGCTGATAGAGGCTTTGCCCTGTCATTTGGTCTACACCCGCAAACTGATACAGCCAAAAGTCATACCGACTATGCCCTTCCATATATTTTTTATAATTGACATCGTCCAATATACCGTTTTCGCGGTTCTCAGCAGGTAGTTTCACGATTTTGTTTTTCAGCGTGGAAAGACGGAGACCGGCATTCCATGCCCAGTCTTGTGTGCGGACAATATCGGCATCCACACTAAACTCCCAACCCCGATTGGATACCGTACCGATGTTGCGGGTGATGCTGGACAGCCCGGTAGTATCATCCGTTCCGCCGGCAGACAACGGAAGGTTGACATCAAACAACAGGTCGCGCGAGCGTTTATCGAAGTATTCAAGCGAAACATTCAAACGGTCGAACAAGCGTGCCTCCACTGCCAAGCTCAACGATGTGTTGCTCTCCCATTTAAGGTCTTTCGACTCGTTCTGAAGTTTGTAGTACGCCGCTTCACCGCCATTCTGGGTAGAAGCATAAAGCGCCATCCACTGATAGAGGGCACTTGTGGCTAGGTTGGCATTATCGTTGCCCACCTCTCCGTATGAAGCACGTAGTTTGAGCATATTTACCCACGACACGTCTTTGAGAAAAGCCTCGTTAGAGAGCATCCAAGCGGCGCCTATACTCCAAAAGTTTCCCCAACGGGTATCTTTGAAGAACATTGAAGACCCGTCGCGCCTGAAAGAGGCATCAGCAAAATAGGTGTCGTTATAGCGATAACGAAGTTGAGTGAAGTAGCCTTCTGTACGGTAATTGTCTTCATAACCGCTCAGCAGGGAGATATTGGTAAAGTTGGTGAGGTTGTCGGAACCGGCAAACTTCTCCCCACTCTTTTCGGCAAGGGTATAATTCCGTTTGAAATAATAGTTCTCATGTCCACCCATCCATTCCAGCGAATGCTTGTTATAGGTATGTGCCCACCGCAAGATTTCCTGAAATGAATATTCCTTGATACGGGAAATGGTGTGACGGGTTCGTCCGCCTACACTTTCTCCGTCACCAATTTCGGAGTTGTAGTAGCGCCGACTTTCCGAATTGCGAGTACTAAGGTTACCTTTGACCGTAAAAGTAAAATCTTTCAAAAAGAATAAGTCTGCGTATGCATTGCCTTGCATACTGTTATAGAAACTACGGTTGCCATCCTTTTCATTTTCCCAGATGAGGTGGCGTCCTGCATACTGGTTTCGGGTTCCCGTTCCCCGGTCGTACTGGCGTTTCCCTTCTGCCAACACATACTCTCCTTTGGAGTGGAGCAACGAACCATCGTCGCCCAAAACATCCTCCGCATAATGAAGATGCACCGGATAGATAGGCGCCATCATGCGTGCTATCTGGAAAGTGTTGGCATAAGTGTTGACCGTGCTCGATTGCGCTCCGGCGGCAAGGTCTTGGTTTTGATGGGTCACCCCGATATTCAAACCGCTCTTCAGCCATTTCACAGGATGAATATCGGCATTGAGCCGACCCGAGATGCGGTCGAAGCTGCTACCCACCAAGTAGCCGTCCTCATCGAGATAGCCTAGCGAAAAATAAAGCCGGCTTTTATCGGTAGCCTTTTCCCCGCTAATATTATATTCTTGGCGGTATCCGTTCCTCACCATTGGTTCATACCAGTCTAAGTCTCCTGCATAATTGTCCAAAATCCGAGCCCCAGACACAAGGTTTCCTTCGGCATCGAACAGAGCATCGTTGGCTTTATCATATATATTGGTTGTCAGGAATCCGTCCACCAGGCTGCTTCCTGCTTCGGCGGCTGCCTCGTGGGGAGTCTTTCCTTGTGACACGAGTTGGTTGCGGTAGCCTTTCCACATTGTTTCCATGAATTGGCGGGCATTCATTCGCTCATAATCTCCCTGTCCGCGATTGTAAGTACCCTGGCGAATATCCAGTTGCATAGACAGCTTGCCCGTCTTTCCCTGCCGGGTAGTAATCAGAATCACACCGTTGGAAGCACGGCTACCGTATAAAGCACATGATGCGGCATCCTTCAACACAGTGATGCTTTCTACATCTGCCGGGTTGATGTCCGAGATTCCTCCTGTATAAGGCATGCCGTCCACCACATAAAGAGGACTGTTGACACCATTGACGGAGCTATATCCGCGGATGCTGACAGCCGGTTCTATACCAGGTTGCCCAACGGCATCGATTATCTGTATGCCGGTAGCCACCCCGTCCAGCACGGATGTCGCCGTAGTAAGGGGACGCATTTCCAATATTTTGCCATCCACCACCGACACAGCGCCAGTCAGTGATTTTCGTTGAGCTGTACCATAAGCCACTTGCACCAGCACTTCGTCCAGCAAATGACTGTCCGGTTGCATCCTTATTCTTATGAATTTGCCCAATACAGGTAACTCCATCGTTTTCATGCCTACATAAGACACCACCAGTACTGATTGCCCGGAAGTTTCTCCACGCAACAAAAACTTGCCATCCTTGTCCGAAATAGAACCTTCTTCCGTACCTTTGATTCGGATAGAAGCTCCTGCCAACGGTTGATTACTTTCGTCTTCTATGACTATTCCCGAAATATCCCTCTGCTGGGCATTTGCAAACATAATAAACAACAAAAATGTAGCAGCCAGTAGTGTTTTAAGACCCAAATTCTCATTGGGAAAGGAAATTTTACATATATCCATGTGCATATCACATTAATAAAATAACATTGTGTCGTAAATGTCACACAAAAAATCATCTTCCGGTAAATATTTTTATAAAGTAACGCAGAATTTAATACATATTAATTTAAATATATGGATATTAAGTTAAAAACATCCTTAAAACACTTTAATCTTCCTTCTTCCCTACCGATTTTTATAATTTTTATTTTCTGCTGATTCATTCATACAGCAAGAGAATTCTCTTGCTGGCTAGATATATCAACAAAACTTATATAATACCGTTTTTAATACAAGTTCCTTGGAAGAAAAAATTGCTATAATACAAATTTTATCATTTAGGTTTTAATGAAAATAAATCCTGCACTTCCCATTCTGCATTTTCCCGTCCTACTTTCTCAACATTTCTCATCACGATGAGAAAGAATACTTATCGTGATGAGAATTTTTTCTCATCGAAATAAGTATTTCTTCTTATCACGGCGAGAATCATCACCAGATAAATAACTATATAACAGCAATTTACAGAAAAGAAATCAGCTATATTTGCTATTCATTTAACGTACCTACCGCCCCTTCTGCGGAAACTGTCTCGGCAGTAACCTTCAGTTGGCGGCAACGGCTATTGTTGTAGAAACGGACCTCAGCCTTCCCCGCCTCATCGGGAACCAGTTCGGGATTCCAGTAAAGCGTGCGGCGATAATCTTCCTCTTTAGGAAGAATGGAATAATCGGGATGATAGAACTCAGGAACTATACTATATCCGTCCAACCAGGTTTTGCGGACACCCTTACCCGCTGCTGCCGGAATCTGCCCGTCAGGATAAGTTTCGATAAAGACAGCGCAACTATACATTTCATCTACTTCCATAGGACTCATCCGGGGATCTGCATAGCGACATTTTGACGACAATTCTTCATTGATATAAATTGCCTTGATGGCCTCCAAGCGTACCAGTTTGTATTTGTTATAATCCATCTCCGTAGCGCGAGTAGTCTCGTAATTAACTACAAACAGGGGCGAGCGCCCTTTATACTGCAACCATTCCTCTCCCCGAACAAACGTTCGGGTGAAATTATCATTCATATTAATCAGCAACTCATGAATATCCTCTCCGATGAACTTCCCCCGGTCTTTAATATCGTCTATCTCCGACGCCACATCATAGTAGGCTATCGACTTGGAACGATTGTCATAAATATCTTTTTCACGACTCCACTTCTTTGCTTTCACCACCACCTCCTTTAAACGATGATATTTCTCATGAATCCCTTTTTTCGACAGAGAATCTTCATAAATATCCATAAAGCGATTGAAGTCCATATCATTAGCAATAACCGTATCAGCGGGAAGTTCACGCTCTTCTCCTGCACCATCCCGCCCGGCTATCCCTATTTGCATCTCTCCCAGCATATAAGGAGTGGGTGAAGGACTGAACACTCTATCCAATATAATCCGATGGTCTTTCTTCTTTCCCTTCTCTCTTACTGAAAGAATCAGATTCCATTTACCGGTGACCTGGGAGATAAAAGCAAAACGTCCTACACTATCCGTATCAAAAAGATTTATAACCATCGGCGGACGCTTCTCTTCTTCTTCTCCCCGTTTTATAAGGCATGAAGACACTTGCACGTTCGGTTTGGGCTTTCCTTTCACCATCGAAACAACCTGCCCGTGGACTTCTATTCCTTGCTCAGGTAGGTATTTCAATTCAAAAGGTTCTATTCCTGCCCAATAGTTCCAGGGATAGCGACGCCATCCCTGTACCAAAAGCAAGTGGTCTAATGCCCTTCTGTGTTCTTCATCATTGGATTCGAAATAATAGAAAGGCCGATGCACATATCCTTTTATCTCGGACATCAACAACAAATCGGTCAGGATGGAATGGCGTCCCTCCACTTCCTCCCTGCCATCCCTCACGGAAACGGATAAAGGCGTTTGAACCGGCCTGCCTTTTGCATCGCTTACCGAAAACTCTATTTTGACAGGCTCAAAGGGTTGGAACCGTTCTTTTTCTTTTTTCACACTAATGGATAGTTGCTCCTCCTTACGGTCGTTGAATATTAGACGGTCTGCCACAACCTGTCCTGCTGCGTCAAACAATACCAGACGTGACACTCCGGGATGCCATGTGGTTTTGTCCAGACTGAAACAAACGGGCTTGTCGTTCCGAATGTTCAGCAGGCAGAAGTCAAACAGATTTCCCCCGTTCATCACTGCAAGACCAAGAGTTGCCACGGGAGCGTCAGAATGTTTTTGCACACTAATTCCCACACTATCTTGTGAAGTAAGGTTATCCACATGCAACGTATATCCATGCGGCAAAGCCTCAGGCAAATCAAAACGATATTTTTTTCCCTTCAACTCCACTTCCGCCTTGTCTCCTTTTCCATCCGGAACCGGGGTATAAGTAAACGTTCCGCGGCCTTCGTGTACAGTGGAGAATAAAGCAAGCACCCGCTTTTCACTGTCGATTACCTTGCCGGATACTGATAAGGGATTTCCATAAGCATCGGTCGCCTCAAAGGCAATACAGGAAGCAACACCTTCGACAAGGTTTCCACCCTCAGGAAAGAACTTCAAATTCACCTTTTTAGCTTTCTTTGTACGCTTTCTCTCCTGTGGATATTTATAAATATTGTACTGGCGGATATTTTTTTCAGAATAATCACCTGCCTTCTTGGGCTTTTCAAAGACAGGAAAGACTCGGGAAAAGATAATGTCTTCGCCAAAGTTCAACATATATTTAGTATATGCCCTCACTTCATAAAAGCCGGAATAAAAAGGAAGTTGGGTCAGTGAGAAACTACCGTGGCAACGACCATTCTTCACTGGCAGTACCTGCTTTGCTATCGTCTCCCCGCCGGGATTCAGCAACTCAACATACAGGGTTTTACTTAGCTTCGTAGGGCAATTCACTCCAGAAGTAACCACATAGCATTGAAACCAAATGCAGTCGCCCTGATAATAGCTCGTGTTATCAAAATGCACATAGACTTTTTCCTGGGGAAGCGAATTTCCGAAGTTTTCAATCATCTGCGCATAACGTGTTAATTTATAGACTACACTATCCACTGACTGTGCCTGCGAGCAACAAGGGAATGCCAGCAATAAGGCTATCCATGCTATGGAGATTCTGTTCATTATCACAAAAAAATAAAAGGCGGATTGCCTTCCTCTTGAAAGAAGACAACCCGCCTTGTTATAAATAAAATTTAGATTAATTCAACTTGGCCAACGCTTCTTTGATACGACGGATAGCTTCTACAATATTTTCATCGCTTGTAGCGTAGCTCATACGAATGCAGTCAGGTGCACCGAAAGAAGTACCGCCTACACATGCCACGTGAGCTTCTTCGAGTAGATACATAGCCAAATCATCAGAAGTCTCGATCTTCCGGTCACCACAGCTCTTACCAAAGAAATAGCTGCATTTTGGGAAGAGGTAGAAAGCACCTTGAGGTACGTTTACTTCGAATCCCGGAACTTCTTTCGCCAACTTCACAATCAGGTCGCGGCGGCGTTCGAAAGCTTTGCGCATTTCTTCTACGGGAGCCTGTGTACCGGTGTAAGCAGCTTCGGCAGCCTTCTGAGATACAGAGCAAGGACCAGAAGTGTATTGTCCCTGCAACTTGTTGCATGCCTTCACAATCCATTCGGGACCGGCAATAAAACCGATTCTCCATCCTGTCATAGCATAAGCCTTGGACACGCCATTCACAATCACAGTGCGTTCTTTCATTTCGGGGAACTGTGCAATGCTCTCGTGCTTGCCGATATAGTTGATATGTTCGTAAATCTCGTCAGCAATCACCACTACTTGCGGATGCTTTGCCAACACAGCTGCCAGTCCGGCAAGTTCTTCTTTGCTATACACCGAGCCGGTCGGGTTCGACGGAGAACAAAGAATCAAAGCTTTTGTCTTCGGCGTGATAGCAGCTTCGAGCTGTTCGGGAGTAATCTTAAAATCTTGTTCAATGCCGGCAGACACAATCACCGGAGTACCTTCCGCCAATTTCACCATTTCGGGATAGCTCACCCAGTAAGGAGCGGGAACAATCACTTCGTCACCAGGATTTACCAATACCAAAACAGTGTTACAAACAGACTGTTTAGCACCGTTAGCACACGAAATCTGAGCGGCTGTGTATTCCAGACCGTTCTCTTTCTTCAATTTCTCTACAATAGCATTTCGCAATGCCGGATATCCCGGAACGGGAGAGTAGCGAGAAAAGTTATCATCAATAGCTTTCTTAGCAGCTTCTTTAATGTGATCGGGAGTATTGAAGTCAGGTTCTCCCACACTCAAGTTAATTACATCAACGCCTTGTGCTTTAAGTTCGTTGCTCTTTTGCGACATGGCAAGCGTCGCGGATGGCGACAAGCTGTTCAAACGATCTGATAATTGATTCATTCTCTATCTATTTATATGGTTATTCACTAAGTTATGCTGCAAAATAAGCTATAATATTCGATATATGAAAGCAAATAGTTAATTTACTTATTAAAATGAAGCGTATGTCCCATTCTTTCTTTCTTTGTGCGCAAATACCGCTCATTGTAAGGATTGGGAACTGTCTCGATGGGCACGTTTTCTACAATCTCCAAACCGTAGGCCTCGAGTCCGACACGCTTAACGGGATTGTTCGTCATCAGTCTCATTTTGTGTACGCCCAGTTCGCGAAGAATTTGTGCGCCAACGCCATAATCGCGTTCGTCAGGGTCGAACCCGAGGTGTACATTGGCATCCACCGTGTCATATCCCTCTTCTTGAAGTTTATAGGCTTCCATCTTATGCATCAGACCAATACCACGTCCCTCTTGATTCATATATACTATCACTCCCTTACCTGCTTTCTCTATCATCTCCATAGCTTTGTGCAACTGTTCGCCACAATCGCAACGGCGGGAACCGAAAATATCTCCTGTAGCGCAGGAAGAATGAACGCGCACAAGAATAGGCTCATCCTCTTTCCAAGTTCCTTTAAACAAAGCTACATGCTCCAACCCATTAGACTTCTGGCGGAAAGGAATCAGACGGAAATGTCCGTGCTCGGTAGGCATATTCACTTCCACTCCTTTTTCTACGATAGATTCTTGCTTAAGTCGGTAGGCTATGAGGTCGTGGATGGAAATCAGCTTCAAGCCGTGCTCATCCGCCATCTTACGCAATTCCGGCAGACGCGCCATAGTGCCGTCGTCACTCATGATTTCCATCAAAGCTCCTGCGGGATAAAGACCGGCAAGACGTGCCATATCTATAGTTGCCTCTGTGTGTCCGGCACGACGAAGTACACCTTTCTCTTGTGCATACAACGGATTGATATGTCCCGGACGGCCGAAAGTAGCGGGCGTAGAAGCAGGATCGGCTAAAGCACGAATGGTTGCAGCACGGTCGGCAGCGGAAACACCAGTGGAACATCCCTCTAACTTGTCAATAGTCACTGTAAAGGGAGTACCCAACACTGAAGTATTATCGCTCACCTGGTGGGGTAAATCCAATTCCTGGCAACGAGACACTGTAATAGGTGCACAGAGTACACCTCGTGCATGCTTCAACATAAAGTTTACTTTCTCGGGAGTTATCTTTTCGGCTGCGATAATCAGATCACCCTCATTCTCGCGGTCTTCATCATCCACCACAATGACAAACTTGCCTTCTTTGAAGTCTGCAATCGCATCTTCTATCTTATCCATTCTTATCTCTTCCATATTGTTTATAATTTATTTGTCTGTATAATGGTTTGTATTTCTTCGTTCACTTTGATAATCCGTTCCATATCTTTGGAAAGCCGGATGCGGAACATCCAGATGCGGAAATAAAAGAAAAGCCCTACGGGAACCACAATTCCTACCAACAAGTTCAGCCAATAGATGTGGAACGGGCGTAAATGTGCAGACACGGCAATGATAGGATAATTGTTCAACACATTGAGCAACACGGCTGACTTAGTGTTGGACATCTCTTCCACTAATTTTTCAAGGTGCTCGTTAATAGTCGCCACCTGATCATCTTTCCCTTCAGTCATCCACAGGCGAAAATAATTGGGAGCTTTCCTAAGGCGTTTCGTCAGCATATATTCCTTGCATTCTTCCGAGAGTTCTGCCAATCGCGCAGGCAAGCTTACGTAATCAGGGTCGTGGATAATCACCTCTTTCTTAGCGAGATGGCGGATGCTACGAATACCGAATATCTTCTTGAACCAATTGATGTACGCATCTGCATTCAACACTACGGAATCTTTGTTCGATTTATACGTCAAAAATACCCCTAATGGCGCAAGAATAGCACTACTGGTCCACACTCCCATCC
>JAUUNK010000172.1 GCA_030844565.1 Bacteroides ovatus | reverse complement strand
ATTATCCTCAAAAATAGAAACATATATGGAAACACCGCAAACCGGTTATCAGGTACAATCCTATAAGGTCCCCGTCAAACGTTATTGCCAAACTCTCGATTTGAGGGACTCACCCGAATTAATTGCCGAATACCGCAAAAGACATAGCCAAATGGAAATATGGACTGAAGTCCTTGCCGGAATCCGGGAAGTAGGCATTCTGGAAATGGAAATCTACATCTTGGGCACCCGCCTGTTTATGATAGTCGAAACACCTCTCGACTTTGATTGGGACAACGCCATGACACGCCTGAATACTCTTCCACGCCAACAGGAATGGGAAGAATACATGTCTATTTTCCAGCAAGCAACAGCTGGAATGAGTTCGGCCGAAAAATGGAAACCAATGGAAAGAATGTTCCACCTGTATAATACTGAAAAATAACTAGAAACAACCATGAAAAATAACAAGCAGTCCATCCTCTCTAAAGATGGAGTCAACTTTCTTGTCCCTTTTATCCTCATTACCTCCTGCTTTGCGTTATGGGGATTTGCAAATGATATTACGAACCCGATGGTAAAGGCATTCTCCAAAATATTCCGGATGAGTGCCACCGATGGAGCCATGGTACAAGTCGCTTTCTATGGAGGATACTTTGCGATGGCTTTTCCTGCCGCCATCTTTATCCGCAAATACTCTTACAAAGCAGGCGTACTGTTAGGTCTGGGACTGTATGCCTTCGGCGCTTTTCTGTTTTTCCCTGCTAAAATGACGGGTGAATATTATCCGTTTCTGATTGCTTATTTCATCCTGACATGCGGGCTTTCTTTCCTGGAAACAAGCTGCAATCCCTACATTCTTTCCATGGGGACGGAAGAAACTTCTACGCGCCGTCTAAACCTAGCACAGTCTTTCAATCCCATGGGATCGTTGCTCGGAATGTATGTAGCGATGAACTTCATCCAAGCAAAGCTGCATCCGATGGGAACTGAACAACGGGCTCTGCTAAACGATACAGAATTTCAGGCAATCAAAGAAAGCGACCTCAGTGTACTCATTGCACCTTATCTTATCATCGGCCTGGTGATTGTAGCTATGTTGATAGTGATACGCTTGGTTAAAATGCCTAAGAACGGAGATAAAAACCATAGGATAGATTTCTTCCCCACCCTGAAACGTATTTTTAATCAAACACGTTATCGCGAAGGTGTTATCGCCCAGTTCTTCTATGTAGGAGCCCAAATTATGTGTTGGACATTTATTATCCAATACGGCACGCGCCTGTTTATGTCTCAGGGAATGGATGAAAAGAGTGCAGAAGTGCTGTCTCAGCAATACAACATCATAGCAATGGTCATCTTCTGCATCAGCCGTTTCATCTGTACCTTTATACTTCGCTATCTCAATGCAGGCAAACTACTAATGATTCTTGCCATCTTTGGCGGTATATTCACATTAGGAACTATCTTTTTAGAGAATATTTTCGGTTTATATTGCCTGGTAGCTGTTTCTGCCTGCATGTCATTGATGTTCCCCACCATTTATGGTATCGCCCTGAAAGGCTTGGGAGACGATGCTAAGTTCGGAGCAGCCGGTCTCATTATGGCTATCCTGGGGGGCTCCATCCTTCCGCCGTTACAGGCAAGCATCATCGATATGAAAGAAATCGGCTGGTTGCCGGCAGTGAATGTTTCGTTCATTCTACCCTTTATTTGTTTCCTTGTCATTATAGGGTATGGTTACAGAACCGTCAAAAGGAACTGGTAAGAAGAGTTGGACACAGAGGTACTGCCTCTGTGTTCAACCTTCCTTTATCTACTCATAAGAACGTAGATGCCCCCAGAATATCATGCAAATAACCTACACTGCGCGTTTTCAGCAACCTCCCGCGAGGGGTATAAAACAATTGGTACTTATCATCTAAATTATCCATCCCTACTTCAATCACAATGATGGATTGCCAGCGGGGAAATTCCACCAACGTCACATCCTCCACTACCCAACTGGAATAACCTCCTGACACAAAGGCATTGTAGACGGGAGGAGACACACGGTCGAGATTCCCCCAATCCGTCTGCGACATTGCCCACTGAGCTTGCGGAGTAAACCACACTTTGGTATCAAAACCTCCCACCATAAAGTCTGCCACATAATAATTTCCATCCCGTGTCCATGCAACATCCTTTGCGTCGGGATATGTCCGGCGAAGAGCTCCCGCTATGTTTGCAGGCACCCCTATCGCAAAGACAGAAGCAAATATCATCCACAACATTACCCCCATCAAACAGAACCTTAACCTTTTCATTTTCATCTCCTTCAATTTAATAAATACTTCACAGCATATCTAACAGTTGTTTTCCCCACTTTGTTCCAATAAAAATGCTCTGGCAGAAAGTTGGCGTTCTCCAAATGATTTGTTTCCTTTGTAGCTAAAATAATAAACTTATCACATGGCAAACACGCAACTGGAAAAGCTACGGCAACAACTCGCAAACATGGCAGAACCTAAATATCAGAAGTTCCACGCCGCCCTTCTGCCCGGCATCGACAATGTATTGGGCATCCGCACGCCGATACTACGTAAAATAGCTAAGGAACTATCGGCAACTTCCGACTGGCGTCTTTTCATAGAAAACTCTACGAGCATTTACTATGAGGAAGTGATGTTACAAGGAATGATTATCGGGTCAGCAAAGATGGAACCGGAGGAAAGACTGGCATATATCCAACTCTTCGTCCCCCGCATCAACAACTGGGCTGTCTGCGACATCTTTTGCGGCGGACTACAGAAAGCGGTAAAAAAGGATAAAGAAAGGATGTGGAAGTTTATCCAGCCTTATCTCATATCTGAAAAAGAATATGAAAAGCGGTTCGGTATCGTCATGCTATTCCATTTCATCGAGGAAACATATATTGATTTTATCTTGGCTTATGCCGACACTTTCCGTCACGAAGGCTATTATGCACGAATGGGTATGGCATGGTTGTTATCTACCTGCTATGTGAAGTTCCCCGAAAAGACAAGGAAATATCTGCAACAAAGCAAGTTGGAGACTTGGACTTACAACAAAGCCATACAAAAGACCATCGAATCTTTGCGAGTAACCAAAGAAGAAAAAGAGATTCTACGCGCTATGAAAAGAAAATAGCGCTACTCCCCGGAGATTGCCCGGGGCTTTCCAAGAGTTTGCCCAGGGGTTTTCAGGATTTGACCGGGGCTTTTTGAGACTTTGCCCAGGGCTTGGCAGGACCTGTCACCGACCACCAATCAATACTTCCTGCGCCTGCGGCTTCTCCTTCGCTGAAGCTTTTTCCGTTTATAGCGTTCTATCTTCCTATAAATCATCCAGCCACTCATCACGCCGACTACCACAAAGATGAGAATGGTGATACCTATTCCTAAATTGTCTCCCTTCACACTCGACCAGATTTCGAGCACATCAGCAGTTTTATCACCAAAATCCCGTATCATAGCACAACGTTCCACCACACTGCGATCCGGATATTGTATCTTATCAATTTGGATGCTATCCGCACCGGGACCGAAAAAGTAGCTCAGGTCGGAATAGTAATTCAATGTCGTGTCTATCATTGCTTCCATTATCTCCGGAGCAGCTACCGCACTTACATACCCGCTAGCTTCCATATTACGCAGAGCAATATCCGGGCGACAAAGGAAATTAATAAAATAGCTGGCTGCTTTAGGGTTCTTGGCATACTTGGGAATCACCCAACCGTCATACCAGATGTTGCTTCCTTCCTTAGGCACGGTATAATCCAACTCCACTCCTACTGCTTCAGCTTCCTCAATTGCCCACCTAGCATCTCCACTCCATGTAAAGTTGAGACTCGCTTTATTTTTCGTCATCATCTCTTTACCGAAATCCGCTTCCCAGCCGGCTATATTGGGTTTCAAAGCTTTGAGATACTTCTCCACCACTGCCATCGCCTCAGGAGAATAATCGTTCATCAATTGTTCCACTGTGATCTTGCCCTCTGCCAAATCTTTAGCATGGGCATAAAGAAGGGCTGTCCCATAAGCATCCCGATAGCTGTCTTTCATCAGAATCTTTCCAGCATATTTCTTATCCCACAGGCAACTCCAGCTTTCTGCATCCGAATCGGGAACCATTGCCCGATTGTACAATATACCTGCTGTACCCCACATGTAACACACGGCATAGTGACTTGCCTTTTCACCCGGCTGGCTCAGCTTATTGATCTGTGCTATAATAAAAGGAGAAATATTCTTCATGTAGTCGGGAGAATGGGCAAAAACGGTATCTATCGGCTGCAACAGATGTTTCTTCAACATACGCTCGATAATGTACTCCGAAGGGCAAACAACATCGAAGTCTTCATGCCCTTTTTCTATTTTAGTGAGCATTACCTCATTAATGTCAAACGTCTGGTAGATAATACGAATGTCTTCACCGGTCTGCTCTTTGTAATAAGCCTGAAAGTCCTCGAGTACACCGTCACCTATGTAATCTGCCCAATTATAAATTTTTAGTACTTGTTCGCGCGGCTCGCCCGTATTATAGCATCCGGCACACACGAACAGAAGCGATAAGATAAATATTAGTTTCTTCATAAAGTTCACTGTTTCTTGACTTTTCCCGCTCTGCGGTTAATAACAATCAGCAATGCCAGCACCACCACAAATATGATGGCGGAAAGCGGACGCAATTCGGGCGTAAGTCCGCCCTTGCGGGCATCGGCATATATATAGGTAGAAAGGGTTTCGAGCCCTTCGTTACCAATGGTAAATACTGTTACTGCAAAATCGTCGATAGAGAGTGTCAAGGCAAGCATGAACCCGCTAATCATCCCCGGACGAATCTCGGGAATAATAATCTTACGCAAAGCTTGCATAGGGGTAGCTCCCAAGTCAAGCGCAGCCTCATAGATATTAGGATTCATCTGCTTGAGACGGGGCATGACACTCAGTACGACATAAGGCGTGCAGAACGTAATATGCGCCAGTACTACCGTCGTGTAACCTTGCGAAATCCCCACCGAAACAAACAACAGGAAAAGCGAAATACCTGTGATGATGTCTCCATTCAGAATGGGAATACTATTGATAAAACCGATAGCCTTGCGCGAGCGTGCTTTCAAATTATAAATGCCGATAGCAGCCATACTGCCCAAGAGTGTTGAAGCGGAGGCGGCAATTAGCGCAATAGTTATAGTGTTAATCAGCGCATTCATCAACGAATGATGAGTGCCCGTAGTAAAAAGCGATGAATAGAGCTTGGTAGAAAAGCCGGTCCAATTACCCAACACCTTCGCCTCTGTAAACGAATAAATAATAATAATGACAATGGGCGAATACAGCAAGAGAAGCAGTATCCAAAGATATGCCTGCGAAAATAACTTCTTTACCATAATCCGCCTCCTTCATTTGAATTGTCTTTATCGTCGGTGCTAAACAGCGAAGTAGCGGCAATAAGTAAGAGCATGATAAGAGAGAGTGCCGCACCATAGTTCCACATACTGTTATTGATATTTTCCTGAATGGTGGTACCAAACAATTTAATATTATTCATTGTCAACAACTCGGCTATGGCAAAGGTAGAGATGGTGGGCATAAAGACCATCATGATTCCACTCATCACCCCTGGCATAGAAAGAGGCAAAACAGCTTTGAAAAACACCTGTATCGGATTAGCCCCCAAGTCTTGCGCCGCTTCCACATAGCTATGATCCATCTTTTGCAGCGTATTGTAAATGGGATAAATCATAAAAGGAATGAAGTTATACACCATGCCGAATATCAAAGCACCCTCACCAAGCGGCACGCTAAAGAAATCGAACAGAGCTACCGTAGCGAGTGTACGCACCAGAATATTGACCCACATGGGAAGGATAAACAATACAACCATCGTTTTAGAATGGTTCAGCTTGCTGTTGCTTAATATCCACGCAGCAGGATAGCCTAGAAGGATACATAAAGCAGTCGTAATGATGGCAATGCCGATGGAATAAACAAAGGTGTTGACCGCTTCGGGATGAGTAAAGAACTTGGCAAAGTTTGCCAATGTAAGGTGTCCGTTGTCATCGGTAAATGCATAGACAACAATCAACAGCAAAGGTATGACAACGAAGATGACCGAAAAAATAAGATAAGGGAGGGTCCAGCTCTTACGCGAAAACAAAAATATAGATAATCTTCTCACCTGCTTTTAAGTATTTAATTCTTTATCTTTTGAACTCTAATAGCATCGGGGGGGATAGTGATTCCTACACGATCGCCATCATCCCACACATCATTCGTATCCACAAATACGTCTTCATCCCAGTCGGAGAATATAGTCAAGTGATAGTGGTCACCCTTATAAAGAATGAATTTCACTTCGCCTGTCAATGCGCCATCCTCTTCATTGTCCTGAAGCACCACTTTGTCAAAGTCTACTTCCACTATCACTTTAGCACCCTCTTCAATGCCGGAAACAGTGGGACACTCAAACGTACAACCAAGAAACTCTACATGATTGGCATCCAGCAGTTTTCCTTCAAAGGTGTTGCAGACACGTTCTTTTTTCATAATGTGAATATCAAAAGGCTTCACCAGCAAACCAACCTCGGCACCAACCTCGAAATGGTGGTAATCCTGCACCAGAAATTCGTAGCCGTTACAGAGTACCGTCATTTCATAATGTACCCCTTTGAATATGGAAGATTGCACCACACCTGTCAACTGGGCGGCATCGGAAACAGGAAATATATAAAGGTCCTCAGGACGAATAACCACATCCACGGGGACATTCTCGCCAAAGCCTTCGTCCACACATTCAAATTCGGTGTTACAGAAACGCACCAGTTTATCGTGTACCATAGTCCCGTTCAGAATGTTGCTTTCTCCGATAAAGTCGGCAACAAAAGCATTGATAGGTTCATTGTATATGTCTATGGGCATACCGATTTGTTGAATCTTTCCTTCACTCATCACCACAATAGTATCACTTAGCGTCAAAGCTTCCTCTTGGTCGTGCGTCACGTAGACAAAGGTAATGCCCAGGGTTTTATGCATCTCTTTCAATTCCATCTGCATATCTTTACGCATCTTCAGGTCGAGTGCAGCAAGCGGTTCGTCCAGCAACAACACTTCCGGTTCATTGACAATGGCACGGGCAATCGCTACACGTTGCTGTTGGCCGCCCGAAAGAGAATCTACATCGCGATATTCATAGTCGGTCATGCCCACCATTTTTAATGCAGCTTTCACTTTCTTCTCTATCGTTTGCTTGGGCATCTTCTTCAGTTTCAATCCGAATGCAATGTTATCATACACATTAAGATGTGGAAACAATGCATATTTTTGAAATACTGTGTTAACAGGACGTTTGTGGGGAGGTGTTTGTGTTATCTCTTTTCCCGCTATTCTGATTTCACCTTGCGAAGCGGTCTGAAAACCTGCGATAAGACGCAGTAAGGTAGTCTTACCACAACCTGAAGGACCCAGGATGGTGACAAACTCTCCTTTCTTCACATTTAGGTTTACATTGTCCAAGGCAGTCTTTTCGCCGAAAAACTTCGACACGTTGATGACCTCAATAATGGATTTGTCTTCTTGCATATTCATACTCTAATTTGGGGTGCAAAGGTACACATTTCTGTGATTTCCTCCTACCTGTTATTATAATATAACAGACTTTTCCCGCATTAGATTGGAAAAACCTCTATCTTTGCATAAATATTTATTCACTAATTTTACAAAAGCATGAAAAAGTTAACTTATTTGGTTGTAGCGGCGGCTACTTTAAGCATGACAGCTTGTACCGGACAAAAAGCCGGATACACTATCACAGGTACTGTAGAGGGAGCAGCTGACGGAGACACTGTGTATATGCAGGAACGTTCCGGCAGACAATTTATTAAAGTAGACACGGCTGTCATCTCCCAGGGAACCTTCACATTTGAAGGAGTACAAGACTCTACTATAAACCGCTACATCACTTATCAGAAAGGAGAGAAACCCTTATTTGTAGATTTCTTCCTTGAAAATGGAAAAATCAACGTAGCTTTAAAGAAAGAAGATGATTCTGTTACGGGTACACCTTCTAACGATGCATACTAAGAGATAAGAGAAAAAATCAGCGCACTGGATAAGAAAATGGGCGTTCTCTACCAATCTCTTAAAGACGAGACACTGAGCGAAGAACAAAAAAATGCTAAAGTTGAGGAATTTAATCAGCTAGAAGAAGAAATGGGTACGATATATAAAGAAGCCATCCAAAAAAATATCAATAACCCTGTAGGTATCTATCTATTCAAACAGAACTATTATGACATGACAACAGCAGAAAACGAAGCATTGCTGCAACAAATTCCAGCTAACTACCAGCAGGATGAAACAATTGCAAGAATCAAAGATATTACCGAAAGACAAAAGCAAACAGCTGTGGGACAGAAGTTCCTTGACTTTGAAATGGATACTCCCGAAGGCAAAAAGGTGAAATTGTCCGACTATGTAGGAAAAGGCAAAGTGGTATTGGTTGACTTCTGGGCTAGTTGGTGTGGTCCCTGCCGTCGCGAAATGCCTAATTTAGTGGAAGCTTATGCTAAATATAAAGGTAAAAACTTCGAGATTGTAGGCGTATCCCTGGATGCCAATGCCGACGCATGGAAAGAAGCCATCAAAAAGCTGAATATCACCTGGCCTCAAATGTCTGACCTGAAATACTGGAACAATGAAGGAGCGCAGATGTATGCTGTCAACAGCATTCCTCACACAATTCTTGTGGATGGAGATGGCACGATTCTTGCCCGTGGTCTTCATGGAGAAGAACTGCAAAATAAACTGGCTGAGGTTTTAAAGAAATAAAAAGCCCACCCCTCTCTGAATAAGAACCAGAAACTGCCGCAAAACAGATGTAAGGTATATATGTGCATGAAGCACTATTTTTTCCTTCCTATTTTGCGGCAGTTCTTTTTTATTTAAATCTCACGGAATTCAACAAAGCATCCACATCTTCTTTCTTCCGCTCGCTCGCCGATGTATACAAAGATACGATACAGGCTTTTCCCGTCTCAGGACTAAACAACGCAGAAAAAGTCCAAAGCAGCGGCGTAGGAGTGAGATAATGAACTGTCTGCTGATGCATCACATTCCGATTAATTACACCTGTAGCAGAATCAATCACTGAGAAATCATAGCCATCCAGATCGGGATCTCTCCATGAATCTATGCATTCTTTAAAATATTCTTCGCTTGCATTGGTATCATATACTCCGATAATTGTTCCCCAAATGCTGTCTCCTTGTGCAAAAGTGTGATATACACTTCCGAGCGTATCGGTCTTCTCACATATATATTCATCAGGCAAACGGAAAATTATCATTCCATCCGTATGCTCACCAGCCAAGAGAGAAGCCTCCATCTTAGAAGACGAAGACACCATGCCCCCTAACAAAGCTAAGACAGATACCCCAATTAAGAATATAGGGAGAACCAACAGAGAAGTTACTAGGTATTTATCCTTTTTGTAGACTTTTCTTTCCTCCTTTGGGAATAAATCAGCCACCTGTTGGGAAACGCTCAGATACGTAAACCAAACAATGCCCCATAGCAGTGCTTTTATAATTTGTGGAAGACTTCCCCATCCAGAATCAGTGTATTCCCCGCTTAACAAAACAAGCGAATTGGAAAGAAAAATAACAATGAGATAGGATTTGCCCAAGAAAACAGCATTAGGACGTTTCTTCTTGAATGCCAGAAGTGTATAAACTGCAAGATAGGCTATACCTAAAGTAAAAAGAACATCGAGAGCTGCACATACATAAGTAACAAAACTTCCTACTCCCATATCATATTCTGATAATGAGAAACTAGAAATAGATAGAATAACAGTAAGAGCCCCGCCCACTCCTACCACCAAAAGAAAAAATGCAAGCCATCCATGAATCTGCCGGTCCTTTCTCGGATCTAAAGGGGATAAATTAGGTGTTTCCATAAGAATATAAATAAAGGTTGATATTGCTTAACAACGAAGGTTACCAGCCGGTTTCTGACCAGCCGGCGGCGGAATACCATTGTAAAGTACGATAAAAAGTATTCAATGGAGAATTAAATGCTCCATAAGGTATCCACGTAGAAAGTCCTTCAGCTTTTTCCATTGAAAAGTAGTTTCGCAAGAAACCGGAGTAATTTTGAGATGTAGTGTTCCAATACACCATTGTCTCGTCAAAAGCTTGGCGCCAGGATTGATAATCTGCATTATCAATCCCTCCTGTTAACGTCCTAATCAGACCATCTAAATCATAATTGGCCTTTTGCCCGCTAAAGTCATATAATTGAATGCCATTTCTATCTATCACCTCCCCTTCCTGAACATATTTAGAAAGAATTTCTCTTGTCACTTTTGCCAAATCATCCAATCTTTCACTTTTCACAGCAGAAATAGCAACCCCCGCAGTCCACAAGTCATTAGAATTTGGTTCTTTACCATACCTATCTTCATAGTACTCATAATATGCACCGGCAATATTCTCTGCCACGTTAGTTTCTGTAAACAACTGTGGTACTACGACATCATAGGGAGCCCCCGGTCCCGGAATCTCCGTAGGAGAGCCTATAAAATATTCAGCACAATCACGTAACTCATAAGCTACTTCTACAGCCTGCATAGAACAAGAATCAAATAAGATAAATTTCAAAGGCTGCGGAAAAGAAGAAAACAGAACCTGATGAAAATCTGTAATGTTCATTTGAGTACGACGATAATATCCTATAGAACGGGCATTGG
>JAUUNK010000171.1 GCA_030844565.1 Bacteroides ovatus | reverse complement strand
CCATTGTTTACTATCGTATTGCTTGAATTGATAGGAGATGATATTGTATTGTTCTCAATGTAATATACCAGGGAGCTATCTTCTTCCATTTCTTTGATGAAGTCAACCGAGACTTCTAAAGCCTTAGCGATTGGCTGAAGAACAGTATCATCCAATTTCTCTTCCTTTTCATACTGATAAATGGCCTGTTGAGTCATGCCTGCCAATTCGCCTAGTTGCTTTTGTGTAAGTAGCTTACTCAAGCGCAGGCGTTTGATAGAATTTCCGTAATGACACTTACTACGCGGTTGTATCTTTCCTTTAGCTTCCATACTGTTTCTCTTTTGTTTTACATTTATGTTTACTTTAGAGCAAAGATATATAATTCTAAGTTCCTGACAAAAAATAAGTTGAGGTTCTTTTAATTTTTTTTATAATGAAAGTAGATTCTTATAAAAGAGAATGATGATTCCTACATCTTACTAAGAGAAAGAAAACCTATTAATTTGCATAACGAAAAGTGAAAACAAACATATTACCAATTAATAGAAACACATACATAAAAACTGTCATAAAATGAAATTGCAAAAAAAAGGACAACACAAGGTCCCTGTAGTGAATTTTTGTAAACCGGAGAGTCTAGAAAGTTTTTTAACCCATATTGACATCCCCCGTGCATTACAAGAGAAAAGAAAAGAGGTAAAAGAATTCACCTATTTTACAAAAAAACAAATTGAAGACACAATGAAAGATGTCTACTTCTTTCAGCAAGGGTCGTGTGCTGTGAATGGAGCCATGTGGTATCAGGTGTATGGAGATCTAGAGGATTTATTGATATGCCTATTCAATGAGAATGAAGAATGTATCCAATCATATCTTTTCCCGAAGTGGGCATTTTTTGCGATGTTAGAGACTATAAAAAATTAGCTTAGAGAAAAAAGGAGTTCCCCATACCCAGAGTGTGCGGGAACCCTTTACTCTATAACTGGAATGCACCCCTACTATATCAGTGAAGATGATTCTTTTCTTTTTGAACTCTAAGTTGTTCTTCTAGCACTTGGATTTCTTTTTTATATAATCCTATTATTTCTTTACAAGCTTCTGTCATTGTTTGGCACTGTTTTTGACATTCCTGGGAGAGACTTTTAATCTCTTTCAAGATAGCTTCAAATTTATCATCTTCTAATGCGTTGGTTATCTGCGTACCATTGTTGACTATGCTATTATTTGAATTGATAGGAGATGTAATTGTGTTATGATGAATATGGTTCACCAACGATTTATCTTCTTCCATTGTTTTAATGAAATCAGCCGTTACACCCAGGGCCTCGGCTAAGCGTTGAATGACATCATCTTCTAATCTTTCTTCTTTTTCATACCGATAGATGGTCTGTTGGGTCATGCCCACCCGGTCGCCTAGCTGTTGTTGAGTAAGTAGCTCACCCTGGCGCAACCGTTTGATGGCATTTCCATGATGATAGTTGCTTTGTGGTTGTGTCTTTACTTTAGTTGCCATGTTATCTACATCGTGAGTTGTCATGTTGTCTATATCTTAATTATGATTTTTATCCTTACTTAATAACAAAGGTATATCTTTCTATGTTTTTTACAAATAACAAGTAGGGACTCTTTTAATCTTTTTTATAAAGGATGTAGATTTTTACCAAAAAGAATGATGATTCTTACACCTAAAAGAATGGAGGAAAATATGTTAATTTGCATAACCAAAATTTAAGAACAAATCAATTACTCAATATAAGGGACATCCTATGCAGTTGGATTTATGTAACGAAGAAAACTATTATCAATAGTCTCCTCCTGTTCTTATCGTGAGATGAGACAGGAGGATTTTTTTGCTATATTCGATTATACCTTAAAGTTTCCGCTATTGGAATTTTTCATGTTTGGATAAAGATAGAAAGTGATTCTTAAACATTGCCCATACCATTCTCATATAATTTTACACTTTGTTGATATTACTCCCTATAATTAAAGATAAATCAAAAACGCTGCGTCCTCCCGTTCGAGCCATTCGGTTTTTCAAAAGAATTTTCTGTATGGCTTCGCCAAGAAAATTCATTTGAAAAAAACGCTCCGACTACGTTTTTGATTGGATGGAAAAATTATAGGGACTAACTGTGACCGACGTGACGCATGGATGATTATAAGGAGAGCCCCTTATTTTGTGCCAAAGTCTCACGAACTTTACCAAGACTATTGCAAACCTCCATAAATGTCTGTTGCCGGAAAATCAAAATTCCCCAATAAAGCTAGGGACTTCAGTTCCCTCTGTTCTGCATAGGCGCCTGGTTGATTCGGCTTGCGGCGTACCTTTTTTCGTTTTTTTCCCCTCTTTCTTTTTCTCTTGTATGACATTTGACGACACACAACGACACGTGATGCCACCTTTCTGAAAATCAGTATTTTATTCAAAAACACAAGCTAATTTTGAACTGTCAAACGATTCCATTAACCTCAAAAAGTAATGAATATGGCAAAAAAGAAAGACATTAGCGAAAAGCCGAAGCGGACAAGAAAATCCTCTAAGGAAACAGGCTATGTGGAACAAATCAATGAATTGCTGTTCATCCACAACAAAGAAGATCCGAAGGCTGGCGTACAAGCCATCAGCGAAATTGACGAAAAGGGAAAGGCTAAAATGGTTCCTGCCGAAGAGAAGAATGAAAATTCATTCCTGAAGTTCGACAAAAATTCAAGCATCCTTGAAAACTTCATCAAAAATTTGTTGAGCCAACTTAAGAATCCTACCCATTTCCGGCTGATACGCATGACTATCCATGATTATAAGCAGAATAAGCAAGCTATCAAGGATTTGTCCCAAGGGAAAGAGACGGACACAGTGAAAGAATTCCTCAAACGCTACGAAATCCGTCCGAGAGAAAACAAGAAAGAAGAAAATAAGAACGAAAAAGAAAACAAGATTATGGCAGAGAAACAACAACCTCAGGAACAACAGGCTCCCCGCTACCGTTACAATGAAGAGATGGTAAACTGGGACGAATTGGATAAGATGGGTATCTCCAAGGCATCCCTCGAACAGCAGGGCTTGCTGGACTCCATGTTGAAAGGTTATAAAACAAATAAGCTGGTTCCGCTGACACTGACGCTGCCGGGCGCCAAGGTCAAACTGGATGCACGCCTCTCCTTCATTACCATGAAGGACGGACAGATCGGATTGGGCATCCACGGCATACGCAAAGAACCGGAACTGGAAAGGCCCTACTTCGGACATATCTTTACGCAAGAGGACAAAAAGAACTTGCGCGAAACGGGAAATATGGGCCGCGTGGTAGAACTGAATCTAGGGGCAGGAAGTTATACGCCTTGTCTCATCTCCATTGACAAGAATACCAACGAACTGGTTGCCGTGCGTCAGGAGCATGTATATATCCCTAATGAAGTGAAAGGGGTTACACTCAGTCCAGATGAAATCAACGCCCTTAAAGAAGGAAAACCAATAGTGGTGGAGGGTATGATTTCCAGCAAAGGCAAAGAATTCAATGCTACCCTGCAATACAGCGCGGAACGGCGGGGACTGGAATTCATCTTCCCCAAAGACCAAACTTTCAACCAGCAGACACTGGGCGGCGTGCCCCTTTCACCCAACCAGCTCAAAATGCTCCAGGAAGGGCGTACCATCCTGGTGGAGGACATGAAGCGCACAAACGGAGAACTGTTCTCTGCCTTTGTCACGCTGGACATGAATACCGGTAGACCACAATATACCCGCCACAATCCGGAAACCGGAGAAATCTATATTCCCAAGGAAATCTGCAATGTCCAACTCACTCCAGAAGACAAGGAAACTTTGCGTAAAGGACAGCCTGTCTTCCTTGAAAACATGATCAACCGCAAGGGAGAGGAGTTTTCCTGCTTTGTCAAGCTGGACATGAATACCGGTAGGCCGCAATACTCCCGTACACTGGACGGTTTCAACGAGCGCCCAGCACCAATAATTCCCGCGGAAGTATATGGCCATGTGTTCTCGGCGAAGGAACGCGCCAACTTACAGGACGGAAAGACTATCCTCGTTTCAGAGCTGAAAAGCTCCAACGGCACCACATTCAGTTCCTATATGAAAGTGAACGCTACCTCCGGACAACTGCAATATTTCCAAGAGAACCCGGACATACGCCGTAATACCTCACGCAATGCAGCGCAAGCGGAGACTAGCCAAAATCAGCAACAGGAACAAAATAAAGGCAACAAGCAAGCCATATAAAAAGTAAAAAAGAATCATTAACCATTCAATCGGAAAAAGATGAATCAGAACACAAATCAAGTATTTAAGGCAGAAAACCTCGACTGGAAGCAACTGCAAGCCCTAGGTATCCCAAAAGAAAAACTGGAGAAAAGCGAGAACATGCAACGGCTCCTGCAAGGAGAAATCACGGAAGTTATCCCACTGAAACTCCGAACCTCGGTATTCTGCATAACGATGGACGCTACCCTTAGAATCGTGAAAGGACCGGACGGGAAACCGGTAGTGGAAATTAACGGGATTAGCCCGGAAGGAGCGGAATAAGGCTACCGTTTTAACAGAAAAATCAAAGAAATACAAACTTCTTTTTCCGCATCGCCGTAGCAAAAGCGATGCGGGGAAACTAAAAAAGAAAAGATTATGATCGCAATAGTGACCGACAAACCGAATGTAGGAAAAGAGATAGCAAGAATCCTGGGCGCATATACTAAAGAAAACGGATATATGACCGGCAACGGTTATATGGTAACATGGACTTTCGGCAACATGCTCTCACTTGCCATGCCGAAGGATTACGGAATCGCACGGCTGAAACGCGAGGACTTCCCGCTAAACCCCAAGCCGTTCAAGCTAATGGTGAAGCATGTAAAAGCGGACACGGGATGGATACCCGACATCAATGCCGTACTCCAATTAAAGGTAATTGAAAAGGTATTCGCAGCCTGCGATACCATCGTCGCAGCTACTGACGCCTCCCGCGAAGGAGAAATGTTGTTCCGCTATCTATACCAATACCTGAATTGCCGGAAACCATATTACCGGTTATGGATTTCATCGCTCACGAACGAAGCCGTATTGAACGGCATGGCTAACCTCAAGCCCGGCAACCTGTTTGAAGGCATGTTCCTTGCCGCTGACAGCCGTAATAAAGCGGACTGGTTGTTGGGACAAAATGCAAGCTATGCCATCTGCCACGCCACCGGGCTGGGAAACAATTCCCTCGGACGCGTACAGACACCCGTTCTGGCAGCCATCAGCAGCCGCTACCGAGAACGGGAAAACCATATCGCCGTGGATACTTTCCCTCTTTTTGTCAGCCTGTACAAGGACAATACCCTGATCAAACTGCGCTGTACGGAAGAATTTACCGACCGCGAACAGGCCGCGCAACTTTACACCGACTGTAAACTGGCAGGACATGCCCGTATTGCCGCCATTGCCACACAGGTAAAAGAAATAGAGCCGCCCGCCCTTTACAACCTGACTGAACTGCAGAAAGACGCCAACAAATATTACGGCATGACCGCCGGAAAGTCACTTGACATCGCCCAGCGGCTTTATGAAAAGAAACTGGTTTCCTATCCGCGCACCTCCAGCCGTTTTCTTTCGGAAGATGTATACAATACATTGCCTTCCATCATGGAAAAAATCCTCAGCCGGAAGGAATTCCGGCCCTATACCAAGACAATGGGTATCAATATTGGTGACCTTCCCAAAAGAGTGGTCGATGCGGAGCGGGTGACGGAACACCATGCTATCATCCCCACCGATATGCGCCCCGAAGGATTGGACCGCGAGGAAATGCAACTTTACCTGTTGATTGTGGGACGGATGATGGAAGCTTGCATGCCCGCCTGCAAGGTGGAATATAAAACCGTGGATGCCATTTGCGCCGCCCGTAAATTCCAATGCCGTGTTTACCGTATCATCGAAAAGGGATGGTTCAAAATCTTTGAACGGGAAGACAGGATCACCGCAGATGGATACCGGCCCATTCCCTTGCCTGAATTGTCGGCAGGAGAAACCATCCCGGTAACTGGCTGTAATTTGGTTTACAAGAAAGATCTGCCCGCATCCCCCTATACCGATGCGGAACTGATTGAGTATCTGGATACCACCGGATTGGGAACCGTAGCCACCCGTACCCACATCCTCCAAACGCTGATTGACCGCAAATATATCTGCTACCGGGGAAAATACATTATCCCCACCCGAAAAGGGCTTTATATATATGAAACGGTACGGGGCATGAAGATTGCGGGAGCTGCGTTGACTTCCGGTTGGGAAGCACAACTGGCACGGATGGAACAAGGGAAACTCTCCCAAGAAGAATTTCTGGACGGCGTGCGGAAACTTGCTTTAGAGGTTACGGAGGAAATATTCGGAAAGTATCCCAAACAGAATGAATAAAGAAGCCGGCAGTAATAAAAGACGCACGGCAACCCATAAGTAAACGTTGGGTATCCAAAACCTAAAAGTTACCCGGGTTTCATATAACACGACAGGAAAAATGCAGGCTGTAAAGGTCTGCATTTTCTGTTTTCAGAGGATATGTTTTTCCGCTTTTAAACGGCAAAGGTCTTGGATTGCCCCGTATTTGCGTCAAGGCGGCCCTGCGGGCTGGTTGGCTGGAAAAAAATCATCCTCGCTTCGCTTGCGGTATTTTTTTCCGCCAAGCCTTGACACAAAAGGGCAATCCAAGAGCCGGGAGCCTATAAAATCGGGAAAACAGATCCCGATGGGATAATTATTCACTTTTAAAAATAATAAAAATATGAAACTACAACTCATCGCAAACATCTGCAAGTCAATGGTCATGCTAGTACTGGCCATAGGAATCTTCCAGCTATACCTCAAAGGTATTGTTCCTATTTACACCATCCTGTTCCTGTTGGTGGCAGGAGGCATTATCCGGTTGTTGGCCCGGCTGGCTTCATTCGTCGCAACAATCCTCATCGTTCTGATTCTTATCGGGATGTTAGTATAAACCTTTAAACAAAAAGAACATGAAAACAAGAACATGCACCTCATCGGCTCCGGCCATGCCAGCCGTGTGGCCCAAAAAACGTCCCGCAAAACCTGTTAAAAGACGATTCCCCCATACCGTCGATGAACCAAGAAGTATCGGCTACTATCTCGGACCATTGTGTAACATCGCCGCACAACCGGACAGGAACGAGCTTCTAAAGGCGTATCTCAAAGAAAATTATGTATAACATTAAAAATTAAACACTATGTTTTTTCAATCAATTTTTCAAATGATGTCCCCAGGCACAGACCTGAACATCAACCTCCGTCGTGTGGACAACCACCTCATAGTGGCAGTCATGCCCAAACGAAACGGCCTGAAAGAAGAAACCGGGCAGCTTATCGTACCGTTGGTATTGAACGGCACACCCGAGGAACTGGATGCACAATTTTTACGGCAAGTTACCACACCTCTGCAAAAAGTGCAGGGCATCCTCACCAACCTTGAAGCTTTCGAAAAACAAGCGGAAGCTGTTGCCGCACAACGCAAGACAACAAACTCCGCCAATACCAAGGAAACAAAAGAAGCCCGCGAGAAACGGGAGAAAATGGAAAAACTTCTCAAACGTGCAGAAGAAGCCTTCACCGCAGGCAAGTATTCGGAAGCGGTCACCTGTTTCAAACAAGCCAAAGTCCTTGCAGATGTAACCCGGCAGAAAGATATAGAGGCAAGAATACAGGAGGCTCAGAAAAAGTCGTCCCAAGGCAGCCTGTTTGCAGAGGAGATTTCACAAACACAGCCTGTTCAACAGCAACCGTCGCCTCGGCAACAACCGACACCTCAACCGGCAACACAGCCTTTATCACAACCATTGCCGCAACCCAGAATCATGCAACCCCAGCCGATATCTCAAGCATATCGGACCGAGATGCCGCAACCTCAACCTGTGTACGGGCAATACTATCAGAATCCGGTAAACCATATTCAGCCACAGCCCGCGGAAACGTTGTTCTTCGACAAAGATGACGAAAACGACAGGGAAATCTTGCGGGAAGACCCTTACGCCGAATACCCCGACTTCCCCAAGGAATACCGCATGAAAGACGAGGCGCAAATGGAACTTGTATATTGTTAAACCTTTAAAAAAGAATTAATATGCCACTTGAAATTAAAGGACTCAAAAGAGTATTCCGACTGAGGAAAAACAATTCCACACTGAATTTGGACGATCCGGACAGCAACATGTCCCTGACGGAAGTAATGGACTTTTATTCTATGTATTACCCCGAAGTAACTACGGCAACCCTGCACGGTCCGGAGTTTGAAAACGACTGCGCAGTGTATCAGTTCAAGACCACCATCGGAACGAAAGGATAAGCGTATGACAAAGAAAAAAAATTCTAAAAAGAAGGAGGAAAGAACATGCAAACAGCTCTCAGGACCACAAATGGAGGAATTGGCGGGTATTATCATCAACGCTGCAAAATGCACCGATGTCAGCCGGGGGATAAACCGCAGGAAAAAAAGAAGGCTCCCGCCCGCCGGAGCCATAATGATTTTCTAATGGGGAGGATTCTCCCCATTGCTCCCGATCTCTACATAGAAAAAAATGAAGGGGAAAGGATCAACCTTACAAGGGATGAGAACTTTCAATACCTGTACCGTTCAGCACAAAAATATACCACCCTTGCGCAGATTGAGTTGCCATTCCGCCCGGTAAAAGGAACGTCCCGGCTAAACATTGCTAACCTGTATAAAGCCTTGGATTCCATACTGCCCCAGCATATCAACCTGGAACAGAGGGACGGAAGGCTTTATTTCTGCCTGTACCAATTCCATGATTGGGAGGAATCCCTCTACTGGATACCGCTGGACTTCACCGCCAAATTACCCAAACATCTCAAGAAGATAACACTGGAATTTAT
The DNA here is from genome assembly GCA_030844565.1 of Bacteroides ovatus. Lineage (GTDB taxonomy): Bacteria > Bacteroidota > Bacteroidia > Bacteroidales > Bacteroidaceae > Bacteroides > Bacteroides ovatus_A. The sequence goes on along the minus strand of JAUUNK010000171.1, from coordinate 1,987 downwards.
TCGCCGGTTTATCCGTCACCATGGCATACAGGACATCACGGGGACTTACTATTATGAGATGGCTCTGGAGTATTTGGAAAATTACGGAAGGTATAACGAAGAAGCGCCCGTCCAAGAAATAAAACGCTACGCGGCAATCTCCCATTCTTATGAGGAAGGAAAAGCCCATCAGGCTCTCAGACGAATGGAAAAGAGAAAATTCTGTATAAATCTGGAAAAGGAAATACAAAGCTACCATCCTAATAAAGCTGCGGAACAGGTATTCTTGAATTTAATAAAGGAAGGCATGGCATATATTTCCCCCGATAGTCCGAGCATCATGCAATATTCCTATGACTGGGCATACGAGGAATCACCGGATTTCAGGCCGGTAGAGTTGGAGATGCAGCTTGCCCTCACCTATTCCCTTCAGGATGCTTTGGCCGATGAAATGGAAAGCTACTACAACTCGGACCGGCAGGAAACGTATGCCATCACCCCCGTCACAACGCTCTACCTGACACCGGAAACGGACAAGCTATTTGTCATGGACGACTTTCCTGAATGTCTATCCAAGTGGCTTGACCGCTTTATCCATCATATTACAAAACACTTTTAATTTATCAAATATGAAATGAAACTAAAATGAAAGAACATGAATGAATTAACCAATCAAATACAGCAAATTCTGCATCCCAAGGCAGCACTTATCGCTTACGAAAGTGAAACCGTCGGCCATTCATGCCCACGGACCTATCTTGAACTCCGCCCCATCAATGAAAAAGGACGGATGGGGGCCGGAATCCCGGTAACCTACGAATTCATGAATTCTCTTATGGAATGCTATACGGAAACCAGGGACGACATCCCCCACGGACGCATTCCCCCCACCATGCTCTGGTGTGACCCCCGAAAGGGAAAGGAAAGATATGTCTGGTATAATCCGCCGCAGGCGAGAAAAATGTATTTCAAAGCAGAACTGAACATCCCTGACGGAACGTTCAACATGCCGGGCATCATCTACGTGGTAGAACACGAACGCTTGGATGTACATGCCTTCAAGGGGGAAATACCACATGACAAAACCGCACTTTACCTTGCACCCTATTTCAATGTGTCCGGTGCAAAGGTATGCCTGGGAAATGCGTCGCTCGAAAAACCGCACGACATGAATTTCATAGCACTTCAGGAATATTGGGAAAAGCGTTTCTGGCTCAGCGAATTCTCTCACTTGGGTGGCAAGACGAATCCAACCCGAAACAATTTGGTCTCGGTCACGGAGCAGGCGCGCAACCATCCGTTCGATTATGACGAACTGCAACCTTCCGGCAAAAAACTAAAAGACCTCTTATTATGAAAAAGCTCCATTATACTGACAATTATCTGTTAAGACCCTACCATCCCGTCACCGTTATCGTTGTCGGGGCGGGAGGTACGGGTTCGCAAGTTATCACCAACCTTGCACGCATGGATGTGGCATTGCAGGCACTCGGACACCCGGGATTGCATGTGACAGTATTCGACCCGGATACCGTCAGCGAAGCCAATATCGGACGCCAGCTTTTCAGCGAAGCGGAACTGGGACAGAACAAGGCGATGGCTATCGTCACGCGCATCAACCGTTTCTTCGGCTCCACGTGGGTGGCGGAACGCTGCCGGTATCCTGTGCGCATTCAGGAAAAAGAAAATCCCAAGCTGGCAAACATCATTATCACCTGTACGGACAATATCCGTTCACGGCTGGACCTATGGAAGTTCTTGAAAGCCTACAGGGAAACCACCAGTTTGAATGAGAAGTCTCCCCTGTACTGGATGGACTTCGGCAATTCACAGACTACCGGCCAAATCATTATCGGTACAGTCCGCAATAAAATAAGGCAGCCTGTAACCAGTGAATATATGCCCGTACCCAAAATGAATGTCATTACCGAAGAAGTGAAGTATTCCACGGTGAAAGAAAAGGATTCCGGTCCCAGTTGTTCGCTGGCGCAGGCACTGGAAAAACAGG
>JAUUNK010000170.1 GCA_030844565.1 Bacteroides ovatus | reverse complement strand
GCGTAATTAGTTTCGCCAGATAAAGTTTTGATAACTGAGATTTAAGTGGAAATTAACGACCCACTGCATGCTTACTCACCATTTCTGCCCGCTGTCAAATCCAGTCAACCCCTTCATTTTATACAACTTACAGAAAATTGGAAGAATGTAACAATATTAAAGCTCTTCTGCCCGCAGACACGCGAACAAGCCTCTTATACCACTTTCTTCGATGCAAAGATAGAAAATCTTTCTGTTCTCCGTATCATTTGTTTGCAAATATTATAGCTTTCCTTTAAGGATTGTAGCCCCGGAGGGCTACAGATTAATAAACCAGATTGGCTTTTTTAAACGAGCGGTATTGTTCACGTTCGGTATCATAGTAGGTTTGTAAAGTCTCGTTCACCTTCCTGCCGGTCCCTTTGGTATCCGGCATCAGGCTTTCAACCAATGTTCCAAAAGCTTCTCTCTTCTCACCAGAGACTTTACGATAATAGAACCGGACAATACCTTGCTGCATTTTCATTCTCAAACGAATGTTGGCCCATGCGCATTTTAGCGCTTCACTCATAGTATAACCGTTCTTGCGGACAAATTGCCAGGCAAGAGACATGATTTGATTTAGCATACTCTTATCCATACAATAAATATACTCAAAAACTAGGTTTTCACCAAATGGAGAACTGCATTTATAGCCCTCATTAACGTAGTTTATGGAGTGATATGAGCCAATATCTTGTAGATAAACGTATTTTTGCAGAAACTAACCGTATGTACCATGAAGAAACTATTTTTAGTAACCCTGCTCCTCGGTAGCAGCACTTTACTGACAGCACAAAAAAGCACTAAAATCCCTGCTGTTTATAAGCCCGTCCGTTCAGAGATGTACAAGAAAGGATGGATAGACTTCAATAAGAATGGCGTCAAAGATGTGTATGAAGACCCTTCGGCACCTATTGATGCCCGTATAGAAGACTTACTCAGTCAAATGAACCTGGAGGAGAAAACCTGCCAGATGGTCACCCTCTACGGATATAAAAGGGTGCTGAAAGACGACTTGCCCACCCCCGAATGGAAGCACCAATTGTGGAAAGACGGTATCGGGGCTATCGACGAACATCTCAACGGTTTCCAGCAATGGGGACTTCCACCATCAGACAATGAAAACGTGTGGCCCGCCTCCCGCCACGCTTGGGCACTGAATGAGGTGCAACGATTTTTTGTAGAAGAAACTCGACTCGGTATTCCCACCGACTTCACCAACGAAGGTATCCGCGGAGTGGAAAGCTACAAAGCTACTAACTTCCCTACCCAACTAGGCTTGGGACACACTTGGAACCGAAGCCTAATTCACCAAGTGGGCTTAATCACTGGCCGCGAAGCACGCATGCTGGGATATACCAACGTATATGCTCCCATACTCGATGTAGGACGCGACCAACGCTGGGGACGTTACGAAGAAGTATATGGAGAATCCCCCTATCTGGTGGCCGAACTGGGTATTGAAATGGTAAAGGGCATGCAACACAATTACCAAGTAGCTGCTACCGGAAAACATTTTATCGCCTACAGCAACAATAAAGGAGCCCGCGAAGGCATGGCACGCGTAGACCCGCAAACATCTCCGCGCGAAGTAGAGATGATTCATGCCTACCCCTTTAAACGGGTTATCCGCGAAGCCGGCTTGCTGGGGGTGATGAGCTCTTACAACGACTATGACGGATTCCCTATCCAGAGCAGCTATTATTGGCTGACTACTCGCCTGCGCGGCGAAATGGGTTTCCGTGGATATGTAGTTTCGGACAGTGATGCCGTAGAATATCTTTATACCAAGCACGGAACTGCCAAAGATATGAAAGAAGCCGTACGCCAAAGTGTGGAAGCAGGATTGAACGTACGTTGCACATTCCGCTCGCCGGAGTCTTATGTACTCCCCTTACGAGAACTGGTGAAAGAAGGAGGTCTTAGCGAAGAGGTTATTAACGACCGTGTGCGTGATATTCTTCGGGTGAAATTCCTCGTGGGATTATTTGACCAGCCCTACCAAACTGACTTGAAAGGCGCCGACACAGAAGTGGAAAAAGCAGAAAACGAAGAAGTAGCTCTCCAAGCTTCCCGCGAATCTATTGTACTTCTGAAAAACGATAAAGACATATTGCCTTTGGATGCTTCAAACATTAAAAAGATAGCCGTATGTGGTCCTAATGCAGACGAGCACTCGTATGCGCTCACCCACTACGGTCCATTGGCTGTAGAAGTCACCTCAGTACTGAAAGGTATTCAAGAAAAGCTAAACAACAAAGCAGAAGTACTTTATACCAAAGGGTGTGACTTGGTGGACGCTAACTGGCCCGAATCGGAGCTTATCGACTACCCGCTGACCGGCGAAGAGCAAAAAGAAATAGACAAAGCTGTCAGCCAGGCGAAAGAAGCAGATGTAGCTATTGTGGTTTTGGGAGGAGGACAGCGCACTTGTGGAGAAAACAAATCGCGCAGCAGTCTCGAACTTCCCGGTCGCCAACTCGACCTTTTGAAAGCTGTGGTAGCTACGGGCAAACCTGTGGTACTGGTCCTTATTAATGGGCGCCCCTTATCTATCAATTGGGCGGACAAATTTGTTCCTGCTATCTTGGAAGCTTGGTATCCGGGCTCAAAAGGTGGAACAGCCATAGCAGACGTATTGTTTGGCGACTATAACCCGGGTGGAAAGCTAACAGTGACATTCCCCAAAACCGTAGGACAAATTCCGTTTAACTTCCCCTGCAAACCATCGTCTCAAATAGATGGTGGAAGAAATCCGGGATTGAAAGGTAATATGTCGCGAGCTAACGGAGCATTATACTCCTTCGGTTACGGACTAAGTTATACCACATTCGAATATTCCGACTTGAAGATTTCTCCTGCTGTGATTACTCCGAATCAGAAAGCATACGTCACCTGCAAAGTAAAGAATACTGGCAAACGTGCAGGGGATGAAGTAGTGCAACTCTACATACGCGATGTATTGAGCAGCGTAACTACTTACGAGAAGAATCTTGCCGGATTTGAACGCGTGCACCTGCAACCGGGCGAAACCAAAGAAGTCACCTTCCCCATCGACCGTAAAGCACTCGAACTGCTCAACGCCGATATGCACTGGGTAGTGGAACCAGGAGACTTCTCTCTGATGGTAGGCGCTTCTTCTACCGATATACGCCTCAATGGTACATTGACCGTTACAGAGCCCGGAAACGTCCCGACTCAGCAAACAGCAGAAAAAGATTCTTCCATCCATGCAAGCACCAACCAGCAAACAGTTGGTAAGGCGATAGACAACGACCTGACAACATGTTGGGAAGGAAACAAAGGGGATTATATCACCTTCGCCCTACCCAACGGAGCCAAGCTTAGCAACATATCCATTGCTTTCAGCAGTGAAAGCGGCGCTAAAACAGACTTCGAAATACAACTGTCCAGCGGCGGAGGACAATTCCTGACAGTATATTCAGGAACTATCGACAAGTATAATAAATTGTTGGACTTCTCTTTCAAAGAAACTATAGCCAGTGACCTACGCATTGTATTGGGTAGCGACCGGGTAGGAGTTTCAGAAGTGAAATTGCCCCAACTAAAGAAATAACATTCCTCTCAAAGAAACAATTAATTTATGCTCAAAATATTTACAACCATTTGTGTAATCGGGTTAGCAACCGGTAGTTGCACACCCACAAAAAGCACTCCGACAAAGGCTACCGGAGACGCCGAAAGCGAATTGACCCTGCTTATAGGTACATATACTTCCGGCACAAGCAAAGGTATTTACAGCTTCCGTTTTAATGAAGATACCGGAACCTCCGCTCCGCTCAGCGTAGCGGAGGTGGAAAACCCTTCATACCTGATTCCTTCCGCTGACGGAAAGTTTGTCTATGCCGTCAGTGAGTTCAACAACGAACGGGCAGCAGTAAATGCTTTCGCTTTTGATAAAGAGAAAGGGACATTCCAACTATTGAACACACAAAAGACAGGCGGAGAAGATCCTTGCTATCTCATCACTAATGGTAAAAATGTGGTGACAGCCAATTACAGTGGTGGTAGCATATCCATCTTTCCTCTTGCTAAAGACGGTTCTCTCCTTCCTGCTTCCGATATTTTAAAATTTACAGGTTCGGGAGTGGACAAAGAACGGCAGGAAAAACCTCATCTACATTGTGTACGTATCACTCCGGATGGAAAATACTTATTTGCCGATGATTTGGGCACAGACCGGATATATAAATATATCCTCCACTCCCAAGCTGACGCTACTAACAAAGAACCTCTGCTGAAAGAAGCAACACCTGCCGCCCATAAAGTGAAGGCAGGTTCAGGTCCTCGCCACCTCACTTTCTCTCCCACCGGACATCACGCTTACCTGATTAACGAGCTCTCGGGTACCGTGATTGCTTTCGAGTATAAAGACGGAGACCTGAAAGAAATACAAACCGTAGCAGCCGATACGGTAGGCGCCAAAGGAAGTGGCGATATTCATATCAGCCCCGACGGCAAATTCCTCTATGCCAGCAACAGGTTGAAGGCAGACGGTATTGCCATCTTCCGCATTCATCCTGAAAATGGAACCTTAACTAAAGTCGGTTACCAGTTAACAGAGATTCATCCACGTAACTTTATCATTACGCCTAACGGCAAGTTCCTGTTAGTGGCTTGCAGGGATAGCAATGTGATTCAAGTCTACGAAAGGAATCCAGAAACGGGCTTATTAACGGATATTCATAAAGATATAAAGGTAGATAAGCCGGTTTGTGTGAAGTTTGTAATGTAAAGGATAAGCGCCTATATTTTCTCATCGTATCGGTAGAGAAAAACGGGGTGGCGCAATCGTGGGTCCGCCACCTCCCCCTCTTTTATCGAAAACAGTACTGCGAAGAACCTCATAGAGTATTCCACCTACATCCATACCCAAGGTAAACTTTTCGAAACGATAGTAGGGAATCACAACGGGAACTGTCTCCCAACGCCCTCTCATTGCATCATAATAACGTTGCACACCCATCTCCATGCCAAAACGTGAAGACATATCAATAGACACAGTAGCGCCATAGCTGTGCGTACTCATCCCGTAGGAATTTCCTATGTCATAGGAACCAAAGAGCTTGAAGGCGACACGGTCCGAAGCATGATAGAGCAAAGTTCCCGAAGTACTGAATGCCTGCCCTGTGAAATGCGTCATATTTACCTTCATAGCATTAGCACGAAGCTCTAACTCCAACCGTTCATTAAAAAGATGTTGGTAGCCCAGCGAGGCATTATTAATAACTCCTATACCTGCCAGGCTTGTCTGGCCTCCGGAACCAAAGAGAGTTCCATGAGCAAATTGATGCATTACGCCGCCTGTACGATAATCTCCCCGGAACAATAAACCGGGGTTGACCTGATAGGGTAGGTCCATTCTTTCTCTTAAAGAAAAATCGCGCAAAGAGACTGGCTGGCTAGGTGAATACACAGGATATACCGGAACCTTTCGGGGAAGCAAGCGGGAAGGAGAAAGCTGCAACACGACTCCATCCAACCTCGGCACACTGTCATGAGGAATACGTATGCTGTCAACCTGCTCTTGAGCTAATAACAATTGAGGTATCAGAATCAGTAAAACAAACAATCCCCGACAAACGGGAAGCCGTGAGGTTCTCATCTTTTGTTTCATACGCATTTACCCTCCTTTACTTTAATGTTTTTATATACAGACAAAAATAGCAAAAGTTAAGAGGAACGGCAAGCAGGCAACTTAAAAATTACTTCTTTTTATTATTCCCAAGGCGGTGACATAGCTCCGCCAAGGCGTGGGCTCAGATCCGTTAGGACCTGGGCTTAGTTTTGTCAATCGAAAAAGAAGATTTCTCCCCCATCTGAATGTGCATATACCTTCAATAGGTTTTGAATCATTTCCGCTGCTTCTTTTAGGCCTTCCGTACCGTTATAGCCATTGACTATTGCCAGGATATGAGTGGTTCCAATATCCATTTTAGTTCTTTCATTATCGCTGGTAGGAGTTCCGATACCTCCGACAGAATCCCGGTAAACGGGTAGCCCCTCAATGTTCAGCACTCCTCGACCAATGCCTTCAAAAGGTTCTCCAGCCTTACCAATGCCAAGTTCGAGCCGGGAACCCTGAATCTTATCTGCATCAAAACCTCCGATAGAATGACCGGTGCGGAGAGAAACAAGGTTTATCAAATCCACTAAAGTATCAATTTGATAGAGAGAAATACCCCGCATCAAGCGGCGACGCAATGCTTCGGAAGAGGGACGATAGCGCCCGGGGTCTTTTCCACAACGTTTGTAAGCCTCGCGAGTGGCGGCAATGACGGGTTGCAACTTGATGTCTTCCATCTTTGTTGTAGTGGTGAGGTGTTCGGTGAAGGCATCGATTTCTTTCCACAACCCTTCATTATGAGCTGTGTTTTTTACTGCTGCATAAACGGCTGCTCCGGCAAAAACCGGGCAAGCCACTTTAATCTCCTGAGATACTTTTATATCAAACATACTTTCTATTCACTTCAATTCGAATCATTAATCATTATCCCCGATAGGATTCGCCCCGACTTAATGCCTAATCGCCTCGCCGAGAAAAATTCTTCGTGATGGATGTAAGTGCATATACCAGCGAGTTCTATCTGTGCAGGCGGAACCCCACAAGTGAGAAGTTGCAACCGGTTTGCCTCCCACAAATCTATATGATGCTTACCTGTATTCTCTTTCCAAATGGAAATGCGAGGCATATCGAAGCCGTTGTTACGGAACGCCTCATACACTTCTTCTCCCACTTCAAAAGAACCCAGTGAAATGCTGGGACCGATACAAGCAATCACATCTTCGCCACACGTTCCGAATTCCTGCTGCATCCGCATTAGCGTATTCCTCACAATATAATCCACGGTTCCTCTCCATCCGGCATGAATAGCAGCTATCGCCCTCTGTTTGCAGTCATACACCAACACCGGCACACAATCGGCCGTAGAGATGCAAAGGCAATATCCGGGCTGACGGGTAATCAACGCGTCCACCCCCTGCAACATATTTTCCCGCTCACAACGAGAAGCCGATAAATAGGAATCTCCCACCAGCAGACAACGTGTATGATGAGTTTGCCAGGGAATAACCAATTCCACGGGCTTGCAGGGAGACATACTTTCTATCAGTAATTGTTGGTTTCGCCTGACATTTTCTGCACTATCACCACTATAAGGAGTGCAATTGAACGAAGCATACGTTCCTTCACCACATCCGCCAAAGCGAGACGTTACAAAATGAGAAATGTTGGAGTACAAGCTTAGCGACTCGTACCCCAACATTCTTTTATCTTTTGTGAGTGAAATCATTTTTCCTCCCAATCTTCCTCTTCATATTCATAATCAATGTCATCTTCATCGTCCACATCTTCCTCATATTCATAGTCGATATCTTCATCTTCACCCATGTCTTTGAGTTCCTGTTGCAACCGGGACACGTCTTTAGGACGGTGCACGATGTCTTCTATCCGGTTGCTTTCCTTATTGAGTTCTTCCCAAAGGATGTCTTTCAATATGGAAATTCCCAGACCGGAAACCGAAGAGATAAACACATGCGGAATGCCTTCGGGCAACGTCGGTTCAATCTCGTCCATCAATTCCTGGTCAAGCATATCGCTTTTGGTGATAGCCAACACACGCTGCTTGTCCAGCATCTCCGGATTAAAGGTACGCAACTCATTGAGCAAGATTTCGTATTCCTTGCGAATATCGTTGCTATCTGCCGGAACCATGAAGAGCAACAGGGAATTGCGTTCAATGTGGCGCAGAAAACGTAGTCCTAATCCTTTGCCCTGACTGGCACCTTCGATGATACCGGGAATATCCGCCATCACGAACGATTTACCGTCACGGTAGGAAACGATGCCCAAATTGGGCTCGAGAGTAGTAAAGGGATAATCGGCAATCTTCGGCTTCGCCGCTGAAATGGAAGACAGCAGCGTAGACTTGCCCGCGTTTGGGAAACCGACCAAGCCGACGTCTGCCAAAAGCTTCAACTCCATAATAACCGTCATCTCCTGCATCGGCTCGCCGGGCTGTGCAAAGCGTGGAGCCTGGCGGGTAGCTGTCTTGAAATGCCAGTTGCCCAGTCCGCCACGTCCTCCTTTCAAGAGGATTACTTCTTGTCCGTCTTCGGTCACATCACAGAGATATTCTCCCGTTTCGGCGTTGTAGACTACCGTTCCGCAGGGAACTTCAATTATTTTATCTTCTCCGTCTTTACCGAAACTGCGGTTCTTGCTCCCCGATTCGCCGTGTCCTGCCAAGGCATGACGGTCGTACTTCAAATGGAGCAATGTCCAATAATTACGGTTTCCACGCAAGATAACATGGCCTCCTCTTCCGCCGTCACCGCCGTCGGGACCGCCGTTAGGAACATATTTCTCGCGCCTCATGTGCGTGGAACCTCTTCCACCTTTGCCCGAGCGACAGTATATTTTTACGTAATCAACAAAATTCGATTCAGCCATATCTTTTCTAAAGAAATTAAAATAATCTATTAATGACTCACACCTTAATATATCATAACTTGTCTATCGCCTCACTAATATCAGTAAAGATACCCTCCATTGTGCCCAAGCCGTGGATATGCTGATATTTCTTTTCATTCTTGTACCAGTCGATAAGAGGAGCCGTCTGTGAGTGGTATACAGCCAGGCGCTTCTTGATAGTTTCTTCGTTATCGTCAGCACGTCCAGACTCCTGACCGCGCTTGATGAGGCGTGTCATCAATTCATCTTCGGGCACTTCAAGGTCGAGCATCAGAGATACTTCCTGTCCTCTTTCCGCAAGCATCTTCTTTAATGCTTCAGCTTGTGCGATTGTTCGGGGAAAACCGTCGAAAATTACACCTTTACTATCTTTGAAGCCATCCAGAACACTTGCCAGAATATCGATCATCAATTCATCGGGAATCAGTTGCCCCTGATCAATATATCCTTTAGCTGTTTTGCCGAGTTCGGTACCATTCTTGATTTCAGCACGCAACACATCGCCTGTTGAAATGTGGTTAATTCCATACTTTTCTACAATACGTTCGCTCTGAGTTCCCTTACCGGAGCCCGGAGCACCGAAAATTACAATGTTCAACATCTTCTTAGTTACAAATTCTTAGTTAGTATTTATATTCTCATTTGTCGTCTACTACCGTATAAATATCGGGATAGTTTCTTCCGAATCCATCATAATCGAGTCCATATCCTACAATAAAATCGTTAGGGATTTCCATGGCCCCGTATTCAATGTCGAGATCTACTTTGAGTTTCTCCGGTTTCACCAATAACGTAGCAATATGGATTTCGGCAGGATTCTGTGCCGACAGCATCCCCAACAACCATTGCATAGTGATTCCCGTATCTACTATATCTTCTACAATCACCACAGTGCGTCCGGCTATATTCTCAGTCAATCCCACTACTTCCTTCACCACTCCGGTAGAAGAATCTCCCTGATAAGAAGCCAGTTTCACGAAGCAAATCTCGCAAGGAACCTCAATGTGTTTCAGCAAATCGGCCGCAAACATGAACGAACCGTTCAACACACTGATAAACAAAGGATTCTTTTCAGCTAAATCCCGGTTTATTTCATTCGCTACCCTCTTAACCTCTCGTTGAATGTCCTGCTGTTTAATGGAAACAGTAAATAGTTTGTCTTTTATTTTAATGGTGTCCATAACCGGTAGTTTTAAAAAAGTTGGCGCAAAAATACAATTTTTATTCCACTCCCTGCATCATCTGCTACAAATTCTTTCCCCTAAAACACACGAAAGCCCCGCCGCACCTCCTTTCGGGGGACGACAGGGCTATCTTCAGAAAACTTCGTAAAAAGAAAAATCAAACAAATAAAATAGAATCAAACTTCATATCCTTCTCTTGTCTTCCGTGTGCCATAGCTTCCGGCGATGCAGCAAACAATGGCTCCAATCAGCATTCCGATAAACGAATAAAGTGCTGAACGGGCAGCGGCATTCGAAGCTTTATCAGCCTCTTCGAGCGCCTTTTGTTTCATCTGTGCCCATTCTTGCTTGGCATTGCTGATGGCTTGTTCCAGTTTCTGAATCTCTTCTTTTGCCTGGTCTATTGCTTTATTCAGCATGTCGGTATATTGGTCTATCGTTCTTTCCGCTTCTGCTTTGGTCATGTTAGTATTGTTGGCAAGAGCTCTTGCCACGTCGTCGCGGCTGACGTTATGGGTAAACTTATCGGCACGTTTCTTTAACCGGTCGGTGAAGCCATCCATTATTTTATCGGCATCTTCAGGATTTGCCACTACCTTTTTCACGGATTTGCTCAAATCCTTCTTGACTGCCTTCATTTGATTTTGCAGATACTCGGGTTGCAACTCTTTCACACCGCTTCTGCGGAGTGCTTCTTTCACATTCTGCTGAATGCTTTCTCCATTATTATCCGTATTGAAATCAATGTCGCCAAACAATTGCTGTGCCTCATCGGATAATTCGGAAACACCGCTCCCTACTGCGGAGCCCATTCCGGAGAGGACATTTCCTGCTACAGATGAAACCGAACCCAGGATGTTGGCAGTCAGCTTAACGGCTCCGACAGCCAGCATTGCCACCATAATTACAGTGATAATCATGGATGTCGCCCACACAAGGAATCCATGAATTACTCCGTCTTTTCCTGCCAGCTTTCCTGCAACGAAACCACCTGCAAACAAGCTTATCAACATGGAGACGACTGTCCAGATACCTACCGTAGTGCCAATGCCGGATGTAGGATGATCGGATTGCGGATCGAGCATGAACAATCCGACACTTGTGGCGAGAATAGATAGAAGAATGGATATTGCCAAAACGGTGATGACACCGCCGATAATACTAC
>JAUUNK010000169.1 GCA_030844565.1 Bacteroides ovatus | reverse complement strand
AAAAAAAGAAGTCCGGGCGGATCGCTACCCGTCCCGAACTTCCGGCGATGAAACAAAAGAGTAGAAAGAAAGTGGCGGGCGGATTTCTCCGCCCTTACTCCTGTTGGGTTAGGCTGCAATCCCTTCGGGTTGCGGTTGTTCTTCGGGTTGGGTGATTTCATGCCCTTTTGCCTTCGTCTTTTCCTGTACCAAAAGAACGGCTTTGCGTTCCTCGATGCGCTGGTGTCGTTTCTCGTACACTTCGTTATATCCGCTTTCGATGGCTGAAAGTTCTTCGGGCATGTGCTTACGGGCGAAGTCGAGTAAAAGGGATGCTTCGGTATTGTTGCCGCATGCGCTTCGGAAATTGGCTATCAGATAATCCCTGCGGATAATGGTCTTTATCCTGACGGTGAGATTTTCCACGATATTCATTTTGTCCTCGTTCGTGAGGTAGTGTTTCCCTTCTTCGGTGATACCTACGGCTGCAAAATGTTCGTTCCGCAAATTGGAGAGCATGAAGAAATAAAGCATCTTTTCCTCGTCCGCACTGAACTTGCCGCCCGTTATGTCGGCTTCCATTATCTGCCGTTTGGTATCTTCAACCGTCCTTTCTACGGCTATCTCCTTGTTACGCTCGTCCTGCTTCTCCAACTTCTGAACGGGTGAAAGGGTGGCTTCAGTGGGCGTTCCGTCCGCTTCGGTTGCGTTCTCCACATAACAGAAAGTAATTTCCTGTTTCCCTATCTTGGCGTAAACGGTGATTTCTCCCGCTTCGCTCCGCCCTGTGATTTCTTCCTCTTTCTCCATGTAGTCCGCCCATTGCTGCTCGTAACGGGTGCGGGCTTCCTCGTAACGTTCGGGATTGTTGAAATTTTCCTCTTTGGGTTCGTTGGGACTTGTGGGGAAAGCGGTGTATTTTTCAAGACTTTCAACCTCGTAACCTAAAGCGATTAACCGTTCTATCACTGTTTCGTTGGTGCTGTAACGGTCACGGCAAAGGGAAACATTGGGCTGTTGCCGTATGATTTGGACGGCTCTCTCCATGAGGAAAGATGCGTTCATTTCAGCCAGACAAGTGCGGTTGGCGCAATGTCCGCAACCGCCATCGGCAAACAAAAGCAGGTTGTTCGTGTTGTGGGCGCACGTTGCGCATTCGGTCTTGTCAAAGGAGTAATACCGTAAATCGGTGGTATAGTTGCTCTCTATCCGTTTGGCTACATCGGCAGCTTTCAGCCCCCGCCAACTGTTGTAGTTGTTCCCGTCCTGCAAATGTTTCTCGTACACTTCACGCTGTATATCTTCTCCGTAACGGCAGATTTCGGCTGCTACGCTGATAGTGATTTCATCCGTTTCCAATAATTCAGCTATTTCGGGTATTAGGGCGGTGAATTTCAAACGGGTACGGATATAGTTCTCGTTCTTGCCGAAACATACCGCCAATGTTGCTACGGTGTGCCTTCCCGTTTCAATCATGCGTTGGTAGGCGTTGGCTTCCTCGATGGGTGTCACGTCCTCACGCTGCAAGTTCTCGGCTATGGCTGCATCTTCGGCTGCATCGTCCGTCAGTTCCGAAACAATGGCGGGTATCTGTTCCATTTCCGCAATGACGGATGCACGGTATCTGCGTTCACCGAAAACAATCTCGTAACGGTCTGTATCGGCTATCGGGCGCACGGTGATAGGTTGCAAAACTCCCTGCTGTTTGATGCTTTCCGCCAGTTCATACAGGGCGGGTTCGCTGAAATATTTACGGGGGTTGAAACTGCTCGGCTGAATGTTTGCCAATGATACCAATGTGATGTTTCTCTCTGCTGCTGATTGATTTACTGTTGTTGCTTTCATAATTCTGTTATTTTTAAGTTGATTAAAATTCTGTTTGATAAAATGGTTTCTTTGCTATCTTTCTTTCACCGCTCCGGCTCACCGAAAGAAAGTAGCGGGCGGACTGCTCCGCCCTTATGAGCCTTATTTGCGGTTATAACATACGTTCTGAAATTGTATCTTTCTTTCTATCGCATGGCGTAACGTGAAGGCAGTTCCGCCCGTTGGGGTGCTGTCGTAAAAGACTACGAGATAAGCGGAGTTATCCAACAGGTAGTTATTACGTCGCAAGAAACAACGGTCTGAATATTCATCCTGTAATAGTATCACCTCGTCCGCTTGGGATAAAATAGCGTTATAACGCTGCTTGTCGGCTTGGGTGTATCGGTCTGCCTGTCCTTTGAACGGAAGTACACATTTTAGCTGAATGTAAGGAAACGTCTTTTTTGCGTTCAGAACTTCCTCGGCTGCGATAAGGTCGAAGCCGTTCGCCATGCCCGATAAAAACGTATGATAGTCACGTTTGCAAAGTTCAGTTATCGCTGTATAGGTGTCGAAGCCTATATCTATCAGCCGTTTTTGTGTGTCGGGGCTGTTCCTTGTTATTCTCTCGGCTCGGTGTCCCGAAAAAGAAACGGTCTTTTCCCTTAGCCAAAAATCACGCTCGGCACGGCATTGTACCAACGTCCTGCGTAGGGTTGTAAACTCCTGCCCGTTGGTGTGGCGGTACTTGTAATCGAAATAGATTTCACCCCGAAATGCTCCCAAACAGCATTGTATATAAGTTTCTTCTCCGAAAAGTCTGGTTTCGGCTGCTCCGTTCTTGATGAATGTCTTTGTTTCCATATTGGTATATTTTAAAAGATTAAAAGAATGATTATCAGCACAAAAACGATACCCACAAACAACCGCCAAACAAGGGCGAGAATGAACCGTGCCACGAAATAAAACAGGAGTACGGCAAAGAATAAGGCGAAGAACTGCCCTGCGGTGGTGGTGAAAAAGTAAATCACCACAGACCAAAGAATTAGGCGGTATATCAGTTTGTATATGAGTATCGTTTTCATTTTATCGGGTGTTGCGGGCGGATTGCTCCGCCCTTGTTGTCTAATAGTTTCCTTTCGGGAAAAATTGGTTGTCAGCCATTAACCGGAATTTGTTATAGTCAGTCGTACCGCAATAACTAAGGGCTAACTCGTAAGAGAGGTGTCCGTTCTCTATGTAGAAAGTGAAGCATAAGCCATTGCGGGTTATAATTCCTTTTGAATGGTCTTTGGCTTCCCATCTTATGGATTCGTTCTCAATAGATTTAAGGAAATCGGCTACTTTCTGCGCATTTTCCGCTTCTTCTTCCGCTACTTGGTTGTATATCGAAGTATAGTAATTTATCCAGTCGTTCACTTTCTTGGCGGTGAACGTACCGATATTACACGGCTTTTCATATTGGTTGGTTATCCTCTCGATGTCGTAGCGATTGACGTTCGTAAAATGTTCCATATCGGGGACAATCTTGTATTTGTTTTCTTTGAGTATCTTGTTCAAATGAAAGCGGATGCCGTTTTGCGTAAACTCGATTTGAATACCGTAAAATTGGGGATATTGACCGCCTATCACACGATAGCCGTATTCCGCACCGGGTATAAACTTTCGTATTTCCTGCATGACGGGAAACAGGGCTTCCTTTGCCTGTTCCGCTCTGTCCGTGAATAATCCTTTTGCGTTGAACTCGTTAAATTCCTTTTCTGATAATGTTTTCATCTTCTTATGTTTTTTGCGGGTGGATTGCTCCACCCCTTTGTTAATACTCTTGTTCCTGTTTCCGTTAGGCTGCAACGGGTTCGTTTATCGGCTCTGTCACCCTTTCCGTTATCATCTTTGCAGCCTTGTTCACATCGCCCAATATATCAATCAGAAAGGCGGGTTCTTGCTTTAGCTTGGTGAGCCAGTGTTTCAGATAGGCTGCGTTGTTGTCCTGCGGTGTGGTGGCGATACCGAAGAAAGCACCGCAAAGGGCTGACGTTAGTTCGGCTACAAGTTCCTCACGGGCGTATAATTCATCCCCGAAAAAGCTGCCGAACGTGCGGTTCAGGCGTTGGGGGTTGCCTGTGCTGTGTGCCATCTCGTGTAAAAGTGTTCCGTAAAACTCCGCTCCCTGCGGGAACTGCTCTTTTTCGGGGCAAACGATATAATCGGTTGCGGACACATAAAAAGCACTGTCGGAATACTTTACTTTGATGGGGCAATACCAATTTTGCATATATATCAACTCGTCCAACATTCCGCACTCGATACCGTCCGAATGGTTTTCGGGTTGTTCGCCCTGTTGCATCTTGGCGAAACGTTCGGGGTACTTCTCCGCAAAATTGGTTTGGTCGAGGTTGAACACATTGTAATATTTCATTTGGGGTATTACCTTGTATTCGTCCTTTTCCGCTTTGGATAGCTTGCAATATTCCTCGTAAGGGATGGACTTGTTACTTTCCTTGTGTACCACGAACTTGAACCAATAGTAAACGGGGAACGAGCGTGCGCCCTTGTTTATGCTCACTTCTTTGGCTTTGGCTTGGTTGAATGTAAGGAACACGGGCAAAGTGAATTTCATAAACTCGGTGTAAAACAGCAGCATTAAAATGTTACCGCCATTGTAAACCGTTCCTCTTAGGTTGCGGGGGAAACCGTGTTTAAGGCTCGTTATCCACGGTTTTTGCCAGTCGCTTTTCAGACTTTCGATTTTCTTGATAAGTAAATCGGTGAACACGGGAGAAATTTTCTCGATGGTGTTGTTCGTTGTCGTTGCCATAACTTTACGCTTTAAAATTGTTACTACTTGTTTTTACTATCATCGCCTGCCGCCCCAACCAAATTTTTTCCCTTTGGCTGATTGGGAAGAACATTGACAATAATCAAGAGCGGAAAGGGGGAATTGCAATTATCTGAAAAAATGGTAAATACTACCCGCAGGGTGGAGATTTGGCATTTTTTGCGGATTTGCTTTCGCCCCCGCCTACCTTCGTCAATGTTTTCCCAATCAGCCCTAAGGGGAAAAATTCAACCTTTCAGTAAATTGAATGAATGATAGATTACTTATCGGTACAAGTCAGGAAAGTGCTGTTATGAAAGCCGGAAAACTCCGTTTCCGGAAAGGAAAAGAAATATAGGTTGGTAATGCGGGGTGGAAAGACAACTCTTTGGCGTGGGGGATTCTTCTTTTGCCGATTTATCGGATTAGAAAGAAGGGTACACCACGACAATGTGTTGTGTGCGTTGGCGAGGTGCTTTTCGTCCGGTTTACGGTAAACGGACAGAGCAATCAGCTATCCGGCTTTTGCGGATGGCCGTGCGATGGCAGTGGCGGAAACGGGCGGAAAGTTCCGCAGACAAAGGATTATCCTTTTAGTCACGGCAAAGCCTAAAGAAGAAAATAACAGTTGAAAAAACGGGTAAGACAATAAGGGGCTGCCGGGACAAACATCAGGGAACTTATTTGAACGGGATGGCGCACGGAAAGTTTCGATGAAATCGAAGCTCCGAGGGACAGCACGGGCGAATGTGTTCCGTTTGTCCCTTCCGGCTTTGCGTACACTTTTGGGCATGGAGCTTGCCGGAGTGCTTGAAGGTGTACGGGAAGCTGGAACAGACCTATACCGCTGACGGGTGGGTGGGAGTAAATAGAATAAAGAATGTAATGTAGGCAAGGCGTATTTACACGTTAGGGATTGCAGGGGAAAGCCCACAGCTCCGGCGAGGACTTGTAACGGAAAGCACGACCGTTTACGGGAACGCCCAAAGAATATCCTTACCGCATATCATGGGCTGGTATTGCTTTCCTTATTTACCCGTCATTATTCCTGTTCGTTCTCAAAAGCGATGGTCTTGGCAAGGAATAGACCGATCACGAATTTCGCTCCGTGCTGGATCAGTTTGCGCTTCGTTTGAATGAATCCTTCTCCGGTCGTTAAAAGATCATCGATTAACAGGACGCATTTGTCCTTGATATATTCAGGATGAAATTGCAGGTTGGCGGTCTTGTCCTGCCCGTGCGTGCCTTTGAGTTGGGGACGGTCGGCAGTCAGGGTGATAGCCCCGTAGCCTTCGGCTACTCCGATGTCCGCCGATAGCTTGCGGCAAAACTCTTCGTAACGGATGCGGTTCTTCTCACGGGTGGATGCGGGAATAGGAACGAGTACGGCACGGTGCTTGTTCTCCTGAATAACACGGATTCGGCTGATAGCGATGGAAAAGAGTTTGACGGCAAGGTCGGTTTCGTGCCCGGACTTGAATTTGAAAATAAGGTTGGAAACTTTCTTGCCCTCAAAGGTGATCTTGTCGTTGCGCCGGACGGGGCAATAATCATAGAGGTAAAGGCACAGGCTGCCGTCCAGACGGAAAAAGCCCTGAAAACGGTTATCCAGCGGGTAAAAGGCTTTGCGGAAATCGTTCAGGAAGGTAAAGATGAGAACGTTGTTCCAGAAGCGGGCTTCGTTTTCGCTGCCGGACTTCAAATAGTACATGAAGCCTGCCAAATGTCCGCTTTCGTACAAGCCCATACCAATAGTCAGCCTTTCGTTGAAATTGGTCTGGCTGACGATGTACCAGCCGCAACGGGCAAATTGGGCTTCGTAATCGGAACGGGTTTCGAGCAGGAAATAGAATTTGCCGTCATCCTCGAAACGGATCACGTACTCGCACCGGAGGGCGACTTTACATAAGATACGGTTTTCTTCCTCGACGGTTTCGAGGGTAAGGGGAAAGGTGTATTGTGCTATAAAAATTGGGCGTTCCATGCTTAACAGTTTTGTTCTGTTGCAAAGAAATGGATTCCCGGAGAATCGGCAAACTAAAAACGGGAAAATATACCGCGCGACAAGAGAATATGTTGCTCTCTGCACCAATTTGCACGGTATCGGACATGACAAAGCTACATACGCAGCGCAAAACAAGGACAAGCGGTACATTATTGGTATAATGAGTCAGAGGCTGAAACCGGATTTCGGTTTACGGCGCACACTTTGTTGCATTGAAGCTAACATTTGGTCATAATTCTGTTCGGAGGTCTTTTTTTGCCCATTCTCAATCCATGCCAATAGTTCATCTTCGTAAAAGTAGAGTTTCTTTCCTTTCTTGTAATAGGGGAGGAGCCCTTTGCGTACAAGGGTATAGATGGTGGACTTGGCCTTTTTAATGATTCGTGATGCATCGTCTATCTCTATCAATACATGCTTCTCCGATTGCGTTGGTTGAAGTTTCAACACCATTTGTTTTAACTCAGCGACCTGTTCGATCAGATAAGTTACCGCAAGCGGTAACTTATCGAAAGTGATTTCATCATTATACATAAGTGCATCTTTTTTTAAGTTCGACGCACAAAGAAAATCAGTGATTTTATGGTGGATTCTTTCACCGGGATATAACTGTTGTAAGCTTTAATGTTGATGATCGTGGTTGTATATCAGAATATTAAGGTGTATGTAAGGTTGCTCATGTAATGTTGCCGCCCAAAGAGAGAAGAAATTAATATTTATAGTTTCTCCTTAATCTTGATAATGCATGTTCCTTCTGCTCTTAGTTTTCGTTTTATAGTGGAAATCTCACTCTCCTTTAGTCTTTCGGCAAATACCCGTTTGACAAAAGTTGCTGTCTCTATTCCTGTTTTCTTAAACTGGTTGCCGATATTCCAACCGAAGTGCATTAAATCTATTGATTTTAATGTGGCATCAACAGCAATGGGTATTTTTATCTGTTTGTACTCATTCTCGGTAGCATATTGAAAGAAGCGGATATGCTCACAGAGTTGTTGCAACTCACTCTCGGTCAGATATAACGCAAGTTCCTGTACGGTGTAGGTGAGGACGTTTTCTAAAACCTTTGCTTGTTCTTGCTGAATCTTCTGCTGAGCAGTCTGTTTATACTCGTCGTAGTTGGGAACGGAGATTTCTCCGTTGGGCATAGACCCGATAGGCTCGACCTCCGGTTCGCATTCTATTTGCAGATACTTCTTTTTAACAGTCCGCTCTATCACAGGCAGCAACCATACGTCAATTATGGATTGAAAGCTGAGATAAGCGGCTCCGAGCAACAAACACACTATGACAAAAGCCACAAGTCCGGAAAACTCATCCATTTGTAGTTCCGAAATCACAAGCAGGCGCACCAGTACAGCAATGCTGAGTATTGATGCAAATAGAATACTGTAAATAATAATGTAGTCGTACTTTCTTGCTGCCATATTAATCAATAGTTATCATTTGTGCGCAAATATATACTAATAACTTATTGATTTAAAATTTCCGGGCTATGTGACAGCTTATGTCGTTGAAGTGGTAGTCTTTGTCTACCCTTACAAGAGGTAAATCCACAATAGCAAAAGTTGCTACTGTGGATTTATAGACTATTCAATACCGAAAAGCTCCGGCATTATCTTCTTGTTCAGAACGTGAAATTCCATATTGGGTGGCAAGTTGTTGCCAATTTGATACTACTTTCTTTGTCTGATTTATTATTTCATCCGAGGTTGCATTATCTAATCCGAAATAGGCAGCAACACTCAATGCTAATTCGAAGTCAAGAGAATTATCATCTTCTGAAATATTCAGTTTTAATCCCATGCCATGTTCATCTGGGTTGATGTCGTATGCAGGTGAGAGTGTCCAACCTTTAGGCGTAAGCAGGAAACCATGATTGCGAAGATGGTCATCACAATTCGATACAGCGATATTGAAAACGATGCGTCGCCATAATTGTTCGAGATTCTGCGATACATTGTTGCAATTTCGTCCAATCCACTCTGCAAGTTCTAAATAGCTGACGCCTTCTGCCGAGTTGGTGCCATCCGTATAACCTAACAATGTCATAGCAGAAGCGAAGTGTATTCGTTTTCCATTTATCCTATCAAATCGTTTTGTGAGAAAAGTATGCTGCCTGTTGCTGAACTTTTGTGCCCTGCTTTCAGCCATCTCAATACCGCATTTTCTTGCCATCTCTGCGGTAACAGCTTCCCATGCTCCCATATCTTTGGTATCGTGCCCGCTTGGGAATTTTGCAATCCAAAGTGCTCCATTATTATCCAGAATATTTGCTTTTGGGCGAGCTCCTCCTAATGAGGAACCGGGTGCTATGAGCATATTGAGCCACTTGGCATATTCTGCATCGTCTTTCAAATTCTCTTTTTCCAGTTGAAGACTTGCATATTCAAGGTCGCGAATGGATGTCCACGGTGGCGTTGCCATGGCTTTATTATTGTCCATAAATTCATCGTCGGGCGATAGTTTAAATCGTAAAGCTCCCATTCGGTTGCCATCGTAAATACCTAATAGATAATCAGCTTCGGTGAGTGTTCTGCTCGGTCTGTTTTCTAAGCGGGCATTGATCGCTTCCCGTCTGCGCATCAACATACGTCCCCAACGATCCGGGGATGAATCGAGAAACATTCCAAAATTGCTTTTGTCGGCCGGCAAGTATTGTTTCCCAGAGAATTGGGCTAAGTCAGGATCCAAGACTCTGAATTGTTTGTAGGTTAGCCAGTCAGTGTTATTCTCAAAAGAAAACACTTCTTTGCCGCGTAATACTTCACTATGCAACACACCCATTTGAATTGGAGAATCGCTTTCTTGCCAATCCATATATACATATATATCTTTGATCTGTGCCATTTTCTATTTTTTTGAAGCTCGTTTTTTTACTGTTAATTTAACGTCTTGCAATCTACGACCAAGTTCATCATCTTTTGCGACTAATAAAATATCCTTGTCCAATCCAAGGACTGCTAACACGCGAAAATAATACCCGATAGCGACACCCTCGTCTCCTTTTTCTATCTTGATGAGTGTGTTTCGTGATATCCCGGCACGCTCTGCAATTTGTTCTGAAGAGAGGTCACGGCGGAGGCGTGCATATTTGATATTTTCTCCTAAGGTTGTCAGCGTTCGCTGTTGACTGGGTAATAAAGCTCTTTTCATGATGATAATGTATCTGATAATGCGCAAATATAATTAATATTGTTCATGATTGCAAGCGTTATTAATCTATTTTAGAGAGATCTTATTTGCTGACTCCCGTTTCTTTTCACTTACCAGTTCCGCATATATTTGCGTAGTCGATACGTTCCGATGGGTCAGCATCTTGCTGACGGTATATATATCTGTTCCGGCAGCAATTTGAATGGTCGCAAAGCTATGCCGGAAGCAATGGAAAGTGATATGTTTATTTATCTTAGCTTGCTTTAGCCAGTTTTTAAGTGGGTAATTTATCATACTTCGGCTAAGTCCCTTAAACACTTTCCCCGTTCCGACTTCTCCGCAGAGTTCAAAAGCCTCGTGGCTGATGGGGAGCGTGGCTTCGGTTTTGGTCTTTTGAGTGCGGATACGAATGCAATAGCCGTGGTCGGGGGCAATACCGAAGTCCGACCATTGCAGGTTCATGATATCACTGATACGAAGTCCTGTCAGACAAGAGAACAGAGAGGCCGCTTTGAGAACAGGGATGTCGCACGGTGTTGCAGCTAACTGTTTCACCTCGTCCAATGTTAGATACTCTTTCTTTACGTCCTGACATTCTATCTTATCCAGAAAGTCGTTGATATTCTCACGTAGCAATTTATCACGATACGCTATTTTTAGCAAACCTCTGAATGTGGAGTAGTACCCTGCTGCGGAGTTCAGAGATACTTTGTGCCGCGTATGCTTTAGCTGTTTGGCATTCAGCAGATAAGTTCTGAACCGCTTGCATAGATCAACATTCACTTCACCAAACGAGCATTTGCCCTGCACGAAGTTAGAGAAATGGGCGTAGACCACTTTCCATTTCTGATCTTTGCTACGCGTCATTTTGGCAAAGTAGGCCAGGAAATCAGCTTTCATCTTGTGCTTGTCTAAGAAGCCGAACTCTTCATTGATTAACGACTGCACCCGGATACAGCGAATCGCTTCTGCCTTGTTCAGCATATCGTTGTTGAACTCACGCTCCATTTCATTCTTTGGGTGAGCGTAGATATAGATACCGAGATATTCCCGACGGCTCATTTGCATCGTTTCGGGGTTACGAACTGCCGGATAATAATCCAGATA
>JAUUNK010000168.1 GCA_030844565.1 Bacteroides ovatus | reverse complement strand
TGTGCGGGCCATATTGCCCCATCTTTTTAGCTTTGTAGCTTTTCTATATTCAAATGCTCTTCCCATGGGTTTATTCTTATTGTTTTTTACTATATTATCTCAATTTTGCTCCCAGCTTCTCCTCCAGGTTCTTCACCAACTTAGACATAATCTTATCAATCATTTTATCGTTCAGCGTCTGGGTTTCATCCTGTAACAGGAAACTTACCGCATACGATTTCTTACCAGCCTCAAGATTCTTTCCTTCATAGACATCAAATAAAGACACCTCTTTAAGTAACTTCTTCTCTGTTTCGTAAGCAATCTTTTCAATTTCGGCGAACTGTACATTCTTATCAAGCAACAAAGCCAAGTCACGTTTCACTGCTGGGAATTTGGACAGTTCCTTGTAGCTAATCTTCACTGAACGGATAGCTTTCATCAATTCTTTCCAGTTGAGATCGGCATAATATACCTCATTATCTATATCGAAAGCTTTAAGCAGCTTCTTAGCAACAATGCCCAAGATAGCAAGACATTTTCCTCCACGAGTATGGATAGAAAGCGCTGTGGAAAAGACATCATTACACAGGCTACCTATAACTAGGTTATGTATATCCAGTCCCAAACGTCTTAAAACGTTTTCCACATAAGCTTTCAATTCATATACCGAACTGTTCTCATCAGGATGGGTCCAAGAATTAGAAACTTTTTTGCCTGTCACCCACAATCCCAGATGATAGTCCTCGGAATAAGCAGCCAACACCTTCTCAGGATTTTTCTTATCCACATCGTAATAATAACAGTTACCAAACTCGAAGAATTTAAGGTCTGCGTTCTTACGGTTTGCATTGTGGGCAATGCTCTCGAGCCCGCCAAACAACAAAGTTTGACGCATTGCATTTAAATCAGCGCTCAACGGATTCAGTAACATTACCAGATGATTTGAAGGATAAGACTCCAGACCGTCATAATAAGCAGCACGAGTTAAAGAATTATTGAGGATTTCATTGAACCCACAACCTACCAATTGCTCAGCAACCAGATTTTGAAGCTTATTCGATTTATCATGTTCGCCTTTGGTGGTAAGGCTTGATTTCAAAGTATCAGGAATTTCTACATTATTATATCCGTAGATACGTAAGATATCTTCTATTACGTCACAGTCACGTTGCACATCTACCCGATAGGGAGGAACTGTCAAAGTAAGTCCTTGCGGAGTTTCATTAACAATCTTCATTTCCAGGCTTGTTACGATACTTTTGATCGTTTCTACAGGAATATCTTTACCTACTAGAGAATAGACCTTTGCATAGGCTAACTCTACACTGAAATCTTGGACAGGCGCCGCACATACATCTTTTATTTCACTAGAAATAGTCCCCCCAGCCAGTTCTTTAACCATGAGAGCAGCTAATTTCAGACAATAAATGACGCTATTCGGGTCGATACCCCGCTCGAAACGGAAAGAGGCATCCGTGTTCAGCCCGTGGCGTCGTGCTGTTTTGCGTACCCAAGTGGGATGGAAATAAGCACTTTCCAAAAATACATCCGTCGTAGCCTCAGTAGAACCGGAATCCAGTCCACCGAACACTCCGGCTATACACATTGCTTCTTCCTTATTGCAAATCATGAGGTCGCGTTCGTTCAATTTGCGCTCCACCCCATCCAATGTTACAAAAGGCGTTCCTTCGGGCAAAGTCTTTACAATTACCTCGCCACCTTTAATCTTACCGGCATCAAAACAGTGCAACGGCTGGCCAAAAGCATGAACGATGTAGTTCGTAATATCCACTACATTATTTATAGGACGCAAACCAATCACACGCAGCTTGTTCTGCAACCATTCCGGACTCTCTTTCACCGTAACTCCTTTCACCGTAACACCTGCATAATGCGGGCACGCTTCTTCGTTCTCTACCGTTACTTGAATATCCAAATCATGGTTTTCCACCTTAAATTCTTCTACAGAAGGACGTCTCAATGCAGTCTTTTTACCGTTCTGAACCAGATAAGCATACAAATCGCGGGCTACACCGTAGTGCGAACAAGCATCGGCACGGTTGGGAGTGATATCCACTTCGAGCACATAATCACTCTTTATATTATAATAATCTTTAGCAAGTGTACCGGGCACGGCATCTTCGGGCAAAACAATGATACCGGCATGGTCGGTACCGATACCTATCTCATCCTCAGCACAAATCATTCCGGTAGACTCGACTCCCCGAATTTTAGATTTCTTTATAGTAAAGCATTCGTCACCGTCATACAGTTTAGTACCCAAGGTTGCCACTACCACTTTCTGTCCGGCAGCCACATTCGGTGCCCCGCAAACAATCTGGGTAGGTTCCCCACTGCCTAAATTCACAGTAGTAATGTGCAGGTGGTCTGAATTAGGATGTTCTACACATGTGAGAACTTCGCCGATGACGAGACCTTCCAGTCCGCCTTTGATGGTCTGAACTTCTTCCACACTTCCCGTTTCCAATCCGATAGAAGTAAGCGCCGCCGCCACTTCATCGGGTGTGAGTTCGAAATCGACGTACTCTTTCAGCCAATTATAAGAGATATTCATATTGTTATGTTTTTTATTGTTCTCGATAAAAGACCCGCAAAGTTAATAAGATTTTTTTGGTTGTCAGAGAAGAATTAGAAGAAAAATAAGAATCACACGGAAATGATTCACCTATATACTGGAGAAAATCGCTATTTTTGTAGCACATCTCTACTGCTTCGCCGCACAGCGTCGAAGAAAGGAAGAATATAATTCTAAACACATAATATGATGAAAGTATTAATAACGTATGCCGTCCCGGAGGAACTCGTCTCTATAGAATGGGAGGATACCGAAATATCTTATGTATGCACCGGTATCGGAAAAACGAAAGCAACCTATCAGTTAACGGAAACCATACATCAAGTGAAACCGGACATAGTGATTAACGTAGGTACTGCCGGAACCCTACAACATCAGGTAGGAGATATATTTGTATGCCAACATTTCATAGATCGGGACTTTCAGAAACTGGCAGGATTGGGATTAGAATATGAAATAGATACCACAGAAGTGGTGAGACAACAAGGTATCTGCATCAATTACGGCAGAACAGGCATTTGCAATACAGGCGACAGTTTTATGACCGAAGAAGCGTTGGTGGAGGGAGATGTAGTGGATATGGAAGCTTATGCCCAGGCATTTGTTTGCCATGTCAAAGAAATACCTTTTGTTTCTGTCAAATACGTAACCGATATAATCGGACAAAACTCCGTAAAACAGTGGAAAGATAAGTTAGCAGAAGCCCGCAAAGGTTTACACCTTTTCCTCAATGGAGATAAGCTAAGTCCACATCATTCGTTCTGCTTCATGCAGTAAGACGAACAGTTTCCTTGGCAGGATACTCTCGTTTCCTGCACAAGGAACTGTCGTTCCCTGCCGAAGAAACTACCGTTTCCTGCACAGGAAACCGTAAATCTTTGTAGTATAATCGTTAGTGATGTGCAGGCGTTGTCAGAACGGCAACGGGCCATTTTCCGGTGCACCAAACGGATTTCCGGCAGGAGAGCCGAAGTCTGGTGAAGGTGGTGGAGGCGGTGTTCCCGACGCAACGTTCATTTTAGATCCCAGGATAGCTCCTTCGTCGGGCAGAGGAATCACCATATCGTCTTCCGGATTCTGGAACTTGGCATATTCTCCCTTAAATCTTAACAAGACATCGCCTGTAGCACCGTTACGATGCTTGGCTATGATTATTTCTGCCATACCACGCAAGTCATTACCGTGGTCGTCCTGATAGATTTTATAGTATTCGGGGCGATGGATAAAACATACCATATCGGCATCCTGCTCAATGGCTCCCGATTCACGCAAGTCGCTTAGTTGTGGACGTTTACCTTCGATACCTTCCCGGCTTTCCACGCCACGATTCAACTGAGACAAAGCTATGATAGGAATATTTAATTCCTTAGCAAGCCCTTTCAATGAACGCGAAATAGTACTAACCTCTTCCTGCCGACTTCCGAATGACATACCACTGGCGTTCATTAATTGGAGGTAGTCGATAATAATCAGCTTTACCTGATGTTCACGTACCAGCCGACGCGCCTTTGTACGAAGTTCAAAAACGGAAAGCGAAGGAGTATCATCCACATACAAAGGGGCATCAATCAAATCTTTCAGCTTATAGTCTAATTGCTGCCACTCGTATGAAGCGAGCTGTCCGCTCTTTATCTTTTCACCCGGAATCTCGCACACATTGACAATCAAACGATTGACCAACTGCACGTTGCTCATTTCAAGCGAAAACAAGGCTACCGGATTCCGAAAATTCACCGCAATATTCCTCGCCATCGAAAGTACAAAAGCCGTTTTACCCATAGCAGGGCGGGCAGCTATAATAATAAGGTCGGAATTTTGCCAGCCGGAAGTCATCTTATCCAATTTAGTAAAACCGCTTTCCAGACCACTCAAACCGTCGGTACGTGCAGCTGCCTTTTGCAACAGGGCATACGCTTCAGCAATAACCGGGTTAATCTGCGTATAGTCCTTCTTCATGTTCTGTTGGGAAATCTCGAACAACTTCCCTTCCGCCTCCTGCATCAGGTCGTCCACATCCAGCGTCTCGTCAAACGCCTTGCTCTGGATATTGCTGGTAAAAGTGATGAGTTCACGAGCCAAGGCTTTCTGGGCTATAATGCGTGCATGGTATTCGATATGAGCGGAAGAAGCTACTTTGCTACTTAACTGGGTAATGTAGAAAGGACCACCCACTTCCTCAAGCTCTCCCCGCTTAGAGAGCTGTTCCTTTACAGTCAGAATATCCACCGGTTTCTGGTTGATAGCCAAATCCGTGATGGCAGCATATATCAACTGATGGCGGTGTTCGTAAAACGACTCCGGACGAAGAATCTCGCTCACCAGCGAATAAGCATCTTTTTCGATCATCAAAGCTCCTAATACAGCCTCTTCAAGTTCGGGTGCCTGAGGTTGTACACGCCCATAATCATTTACAGGCTGAGGCGTTTTCTGTCTTGTACTACGTGTATTTTTTCTTTGTTCTGCCATTTTATCTTCTCACAACTTATATATTTAAAGAAATTCCGCCCCGACATAATCGAAGCGGAAGGGCAAAGATAACAACTATTTTTTATTAACTTTGCATCCCATATATTAAATAACGATATATAGACATGATAACTTTTCCCAATGCTAAAATAAATCTGGGATTAAACATCACAGAAAAAAGACCCGATGGGTATCACAACCTCGAAACTGTATTTTACCCCGTACCGCTGGAAGATGCGCTGGAAATCCAAACCGTTTCGCCACGAGAACAAAAGTTTTCCTTACAGCAGAATGGATTGGAAATAGCAGGTGAAGCAAAAGATAATCTTGTGGTAAAAGCATACTTATTGCTCGACAAAGAGTTCGACCTCCCCCCTATAGATATTTATCTTTATAAGCACATCCCCTCGGGAGCAGGACTGGGAGGTGGCTCGGCTGACGCTGCTTTTATGCTGAAACTACTTAATGAATACTTTACTTTGGGATTATCTGAAGATATACTTGAAAAGTATGCAGCAACCTTGGGAGCAGATTGCGCTTTCTTTATTAAAAATGCTCCCACCTTTGCCGAAGGTATAGGAAACATCTTCTCTCCTCTCACCCTCTCCTTGAAAGGTTATACACTGGTAATAATCAAACCCGACATATTCGTAGCTACCCGCGAAGCTTTCTCCCAAATACGTCCACATCGTCCGGAGCATCCCATAAAAGAAATTATCACCTGCCCGCCCGAAGAATGGAGAGAACTGCTAATGAACGATTTTGAAGAAAGTGTATTTCCACAACACCCCGCCATTCGTACCATTAAAGAAGAACTCTATCAGCAAGGAGCGATCTATGCCTCCATGAGCGGCTCAGGTTCTTCCGTCTTCGGGCTATTCCGCCCGGACACGAAAGTACCTGAATCAAAGTTCGGACCGGAAGTTTTCTATTTTCGCTGTATCCTTTAAAAAACTGTCAGGAGTATTTTCTTTGATTTCGCTTGATAGCATTCAATTCCTCTTTCAGTTCCATAAATATAACTTCACAATCTGCTAAGGGTCTCACGTATAGAGCCTCTTGCAGATTGCATACACGTTGGTATACACTACCCGCTTCATCATCCATTATCTTTCCTGCTTTGATAAAAACAAGAGCTGCTTCTAAGCGTGCATTCAATCGATAGAAGTCTCTAATCCATATTACGTTTCTCTTTATGACATCCAGCATTTCTCTGACATTGTTTCCCTGATGAATTTTCAAAGTTTCTTCTGCCATTTCAATAGACTGTATAGCCCCTACTTTCATCAGTTCATTGACCTGTTCGGTAACTCTTTTCTTCATACACTCTATCACTTCCATGCTTAAACGTGCCATCTCCTGAGTCAAACGTTCTATGTCCTCTTCCGAATATTCTTCCGAGTGTGCCGGAGCGTGTTGTTCCAAGAAAGATGCCAAAGACACATCCGACTCTTTCACGCCCAGTTGTTCTTCAATGTCTAATAATTGTTCAATTCTTTCGCAGACATTCTCAAAACGCCCCGCCAGCTTGGCCTTTTTGAGGGCGTGGGTGTGTCTTCGATAATACCTCATAAAAACAATTAGTAGTACCCCAATTCTTTTTTTCATATTGTCCCCCTTTTATATCCCAACATTAATAACATCTCGTTTATTTCATCTGGCGACAAATTTAATTAAAAAAAATATTGATTAGGGAATTAAAACGGATGTTAGAAAGCATAAAGCCGCAAGATGAAGGCGAAAAACATGAAAATGTCATTTATCGATGAATTATATAAGTACATGCTCTCTGTTTTTTGCCGAAAAAGCATACCTTTGCTTCATAAATTACTAATTTATGGAACTGTTAGTTTACAAAGCATCGGCCGGCTCAGGGAAAACTTTTACCTTGGCGGTAGAATACATAAAGCTATTAATTTTAAATCCGAAAGCATATCGACAAATACTCGCCGTAACATTCACAAATAAAGCAACGGCAGAAATGAAAGAGCGCATTTTAAGCCAGTTGTACGGTATCTGGACACAAGACAAAGATTCGGCGGCTTATTTGGAACGGATAGCCGGGGAAACTTCCAAGTCGCCTGAAGAAATACGGCAGGCAGCAGGCAAAGCTCTTAGCTATATGTTACATGACTATAGTCATTTTCGAGTGGAAACAATCGATTCTTTTTTCCAATCGGTCATGCGTAATTTGGCGAAAGAATTGGAGTTAAGCCCCAACCTGAATATTGAGTTGAATAACAACGAAGTGCTAAGCGACGCTGTCGACCAAATGATTGAAAAGCTCAATCCTACTTCTCCCGTATTGGCATGGTTATTGGAATATATACAGGAACGAATTGCCGAAGATAAACGCTGGAATGTATCAGACGAAATAAAAAGCTTCGGACGAAATATTTTCGACGAAGGTTATATTGAAAAAGGAGAAGGACTCCGTCAACGACTTCAGGCTCACCCCGGTCTTATAAAAGAATACCGCAAAGAACTCAAAGAGATGGAAACGGAGGCCCTGGAACAGATGAAAGGCTTTAGCGACCAGTTCGAAGGAGAACTGGAAAGTCACGGCCTTAGTCCGGAAGACCTGAAGAATGGTATGCGCGGCATCAGCAGTTATTTCCGCAAACTAAGTAACGGAGCATTAAAGAACGACATTCGTAACGCCACCGTAGAAAAATGCCTTGAAGACCCTAAGAGTTGGGGCACCAAAACTTCTCCCCGCTATAAAGATATCATCGCTCTAGCAGAAACAAGCCTAATGCCTTTGTTGCAAGAAGCCGAACGGTTTCGTATCAAAAATTCTCGAATAATCAATAGTTGCCGTTTGTCCATCCAACATCTGAACAAAGTACAGCTACTTGCACATATTGACGAAGAAGTGCGTCGGTTGAATCAGGATAACAACCGCTTCCTGCTCTCCGATACCAATGCCCTACTTCATCACTTGGTGAAAGACGGGGATTCTTCGTTCGTATTCGAAAAGATAGGTGCCTACATCCGCAACGTAATGATAGATGAGTT
Source organism: Bacteroides ovatus (assembly GCA_030844565.1). Taxonomy (GTDB): domain Bacteria; phylum Bacteroidota; class Bacteroidia; order Bacteroidales; family Bacteroidaceae; genus Bacteroides; species Bacteroides ovatus_A. Next base: position 2,841 of record JAUUNK010000168.1, on the reverse strand, counting down.
TCAGGACACGAGCCGTATGCAATGGAGCAACTTTAAATTACTACTCGTCGAAGGCTTGTCTCAAGGAGCCGACAGCCTGATTGTTGGTGACGTAAAGCAATCTATATACCGCTGGCGAAACGGAGATTGGGGAATATTAAATGGCCTGAACGACCACCTCGACCATTTCCCCATCCAAGTAAAAACATTAAAGACCAACCGCCGAAGCGAAACTAACATCATCCGCTTCAACAATAAAATCTTCACCGCTGCCGTAGATTACCTAAACGAAGTCTATAAAGAGCAGTTGGGAAAAGATTGCGAAGATTTACAGAAAGCCTATAATGATGTTGTACAAGAATCGCCCCGTACCCAAGAAAAAGGCTACGTCAAAATCTCTTTCCTGCAACCGGACCAAGAACACGACTATACAGAACAGACCCTTATTAGCCTGGGAGAAGAAGTGCAACTATTGCTGGAAAAAGGAATTAAGCTCAATGACATTGCCATCTTAGTACGAAAGAACAAGAATATCCCACGCATTGCTGACTATTTTGATAAAAAACTTCATTATAAGGTAGTGTCAGACGAAGCCTTCCGAATGGACGCCTCTTTGGCCATATGCATGATGGTGGATGCTATACGCTATCTATCTAACCCGGGAAATAAAATAGCACGTGCCCAATTGGCAATATCTTACCAAAAGGAAGTATTACGAAACGAAGCAGACCTAAATACCTTGCTCCTGCAACCTGCCGAAAGTTATTTGCCCGAAGCTTTTATCAAGAAAATCGGTCATCTCCGCCTGCTGCCTCTATACGAATTATTAGAAGAGTTATTCCTTATTTTTGAGCTAAAGCGAATTCGCCAGCAAGATGCCTATCTATTCGCATTCTTCGATGCTGTGACAGATTATTTACAGAATAATTCGTCGGACCTTGACAGCTTTTTACGTTTTTGGGAAGAAACCCTGCATAGCAAAACCATTCCCAGTGGGGAAATCGAAGGTATTCGCATTTTCTCCATCCACAAATCCAAAGGGCTTGAATTTCATACAGTACTTATCCCCTTCTGCGATTGGAAAATGGAAAACGAAACCAACAATCAGTTAGTGTGGTGCACTCCGCACGAACCTCCTTTCGACAAGCTTGATATTGTCCCTGTCACCTACTCGTCCGTAATGGCAGAATCTATCTACCGGAAAGACTACCTAAACGAAAGGCTACAACTCTGGGTAGACAATCTTAACTTACTTTATGTAGCCTTCACCCGAGCAGGGAAAAACTTGATTGTCTGGAGCAAAAAAGATCAGAAAGGAACTATCTCGGAGTTACTCTCCAACACATTATCCAAGATAAGCACGATGGATAGTGTCGAATGGGACGAGGAAATATACGAACAAGGATGCCTGTGTGCTTCCGAAGCGGAAAAGCAAAAAGCTACTTCCACCAACAAATTGGTACAAAAGCCGGAAAAGCTAAGTGTGTGCATGGAGTCCATGCGACACGACATCAAGTTCCGCCAATCCAATCGGTCGTCGGACTTCATTGAAGGCATCCCCGAAGAAGAATCAGATGACCGCTTCATCCACCGAGGGCGCCTGTTGCATACTCTGTTTTCCGTCATCGGAACCGAAAAAGATATTGAACCAGCCATCGAACGACTTGTGTTCGAAGGAATCATCGGTGACTACAAAACGGAAAAAGAAATACGTGAACTAACACGCAGAGCCCTTTCACAACCGGAAGTACAAGACTGGTACTCCGGCTCGTGGCATCTTTTCAACGAGTGCACTATCCTTTATAAAGAAAAAGGGATGCTCCAAACACGCCGACCGGACCGAGTGATGATGCGAGGTGACGAAGTAGTGGTAGTTGATTTCAAGTTCGGCAAACCCCATAAGAAATATAACAAACAAGTAATAGGATACACACAGCTGCTCGCCCGCATGGGATATAAAAATATCACTGGATACCTGTGGTATGTAGAAGAAGAAGCAATAGAAAAAGTAGTATGAGAACATTTCTACAAATGGTCGCGCACGACCTACATGACAAAATAGGAAACGATTTATCACGTGTTGCCGTTGTCTTCCCAAACAAACGTGCCGGATTGTTCTTTAACGAATATCTGGTCGAAGAAGTGCAACAACCAATCTGGTCACCTACCTATATGACCATCAGCGAACTCTACCAGCATCTTTCCGAACAAAAATTAGCAGACCCACTTAAACTAGTGTGTGAGCTTTACAAAGTATATCGTGAAGAAACCCAAAGCCAAGAGACTTTGGACGATTTCTATTTCTGGGGAGAACTGCTTATCAGTGATTTCGACGATATAGATAAGAACTTGGTAGATGCCCATAAATTATTGAGCAACTTACAGGATCTGAAAAACATCATGGATGATTTCGACTTTCTCGACCCGGAACAAGAAAAATCTATCCGTCAGTTTTTTCAAAACTTTTCTGTAGAACGCCGCACTGTATTGAAAGAAAAGTTTATCTCCTTATGGGATAAGCTGGGAGACATCTATCATCACTACCAAAAAAATCTGCAATCGCTGGGCATCGCCTATGAAGGCATGCTCTACCGCAACGCACTGGAAAGGTTACATCCAGAGATGTTGAAGTATGATAAATATGTATTCGTCGGCTTCAATGCATTAAATAAGGTAGAAACTCACTTCTTCCAATATCTGCGGGATATAGGAAAAGCGCTTTTCTATTGGGACTACGATGTGTTTTACACACACCTTCCCACTTACCGCCACGAAGGAGGAGAATTTTTGAAACGGAACCTCAAACAATTCCCAAATGAATTGCCGGAAGAGTGGTTCGATTGCCTGCGCAAAAAGAAAAAG